>JAHFEU010000176.1 GCA_023248295.1 Nitrospirota bacterium
GTGCGGGAGCTGTCAGTGGGCGAGGTGGTCGCCGTGGCGGCCGAAGATCCTCAGCCTGCCTCGGAGTGGAACGGAAACTCCTTGGAGCGAAATGGCGACTCGTCATGGTGGTCGGGGAACACGACGATGAGCCGATCGGTGAAACGCTCCGGCGTCGTGGACGGCGTCAGCACGGGATGGAGTGCGGCCTTGAGCCGGTCGAGGTCCTTGGGAACGACTCTGAGCAGGATGATGCCCGGATGGGGCCCGACCGGGGGGTGCGCCGCGAAATCCGTATCGTGGGTAATGAGCACCCGTCCTTCCGCGACCGCGACGGCGAAGACCGCGCCGTTGGTCAACCCCTTGGGTGAGCGGCGGGCGTCGTGGCCCAGACCACTCAGAAACGCCACCAGTCCCTGGTGGACGTTCTCATCGAGTAGACAGCGCATCCCGGAGCTTCAGGAAGGCGGGATCGAGTTCGCGGGCTTCCAGGACGCGCGCGGCGTAATGGAGGGCGGCCTTGACGTGCTCGGGCGTGAGGTTCGGGTAGGCCTCGCGGATCTCTACCGCCGTGGCGCTAGCTTCGAGCATCTCGAGGATCAGGTAGACCATGATCCGCGTGCCCTTGAAGCACGGCTTGCCATGGCAGACGTTGGGATCGACCGAGATGTACTGGTCGATCAGGTCCATCACATCCTCCCGAATAATTCAGTATCGCATGCCGGTTTGGGGCTGTCAAGACGACCGGCCTTATGGTCCGATGTCCAGTGGGACCGCGTCGTGGCGATTGAGCCGATGGGGCATCAGCCGGTCTACGACATTGAAGTCGAAGGCACTCACAATTTTATCGCCAACGGCATCGTCGCGCATAACACGACCCTCAGTCCTGCCGCCGCCGGCGCGGCGCCGGGCCAGCCGGTGGAGGGTTCCGGCGCGCCGGCAACAGCGATGTCGGAGGAGGGCCGGCGGGCTTTGCTGCAGCGCATGATTGATCCGTTGCGCCACGGGTTGGCGTCCGGCCAAGTGCGGGATCCGGCTCGCCTCCAGGAGGCCATCACAGAGCTCGAGGCGCTCAAGGGCAATCAGCCCCCCGCCGGCGCAGCGCCGGCCAGGAAGGAAGCATCGCCGGATGGCGAGAGTGCGCTACCCAACGATGCGCGGGCGGATCTGCGGGATCGCAGCGGGCGGGCGGAGCACACTGGTCCCAGAGCGATCACCTCGTCGATCTCGGGGGCCGATCGGCGCGCGATTCAGGCGATTATCGCGAAGCTCCACACTGAGCAGCGGGATTCTCTGCAGACCATCCTTCAGGAGATCAGGCGGGCCCACATCAGGAGCCGGTCGATCGATCCGATGCAGGTGCTGTTTCATGCCACCCCCTTCGACAATCTGCACAAAATCATGGAGCGGAACCAGCTGGTGCCTGGTCTGGATCTTGAGGCGGAAGGGGAGGGCTACGTCGCCGGGAACTACGTGAGAGACTATCAAGGCATCGATGAGTCGGTCATGCATCTCACGGAGCAAGAGTTGGCGGATGAGGTGGATCTCGATATCGTCAAAGGGGAGATCGACTCGGGCCGGTACCATCGGGGCGAAGGGGACGTGGCGTTCCGGGTGGGAGACCTCCACCTGCAGCACACGTGGAAGGAAACGCCGGCGGTCATCGTCGTGCCGACCCGGACGGTCTTTCCCGGCGGGATGTTTGAGGATACGCGGGAAGGCGATGATGTGCACACGACCGATCAGGTCACGCTGCGGCAGGCCGTCATCTTTGTGCCGGCGCGTCAACGCGCCGCGCTGCGCGGCGCCATTCAAGAGCGCCTGCGCGCGAAGCACATGGATTGGAATCCCGCGACCGTCGATACATATGCGGATTGGCTCCTGGGGCGCACCGTCGTCCTGGAGGACGAGTTTGACCTCTCTACCTTGCCGGATCTGCTGATTCGCACGCCCCAAGGCCGCGCGCTCCTCGCGTATTACTGTTCGCTGCCCTCGCCAGCTCTGCCGCCATCCAGTCTACAACCACACGCCGAGGAATCGGCGGCTACAGAGCCTGCTGCCGGCGCAGCACCGGGCCAGCCCGCGGGGTCGCCGCACGAGATGGCCCCGACCCCTACGGAACTTCCCGCTCGAGTGGCGCAGTATGCGCGCATGACGGCAGACACGTTGCAGGCGATGATCGCACGTCGGCTCGGTCGCCCATTGACGGATGACGAGACGCGGCAGGGCGCCGAGTTGGTGCGGCGATTGTCGGCGGCCCGGGCAGTGGTGCTGGTCACCGAGCGGCTCAACGCGATGCTGGAGCATGGCGGCCGGCCGAACGTGTGCCTGCTCATGGACCAGCAGGCTCAGCGAATTCTAGATGATTTGAGTATTCCGAGCGTGGAGGTCACGAAGTACCACTTCATGCTCACTCTCCAAGGGCCGTCTACGTTGTATCCAATGGACCAGCACGTTTATTTCATGTGGTCGGATACGGATGAACGCGATGAGCCGATCCACCAGTTCTTCGTCGCACGGCTCTTCGGCGTGCCCGTCGTGCTGGAGTTGAGCGGCGATCAATTCGTCAAAGCCCCCGGCGCGCTGGGGCCGTTCGCGGATGCGGGCATCATGGTCATACCCGTCGAGGAACTGCAGGAGCACGACTGGCCCTACGTCGGCGGATACGCCTACCTCTCTCCAGAGAACCGTGAGCGCCTAGCGGAGCTGCTCAATCATGACGCGCGTGTGGTAGAGCGCATAGTTGGTCCACCCGCCGCCGGCGCGGCGATGGGCGCTGACTTGCCGACCATAGTGTTCGGCAATCCGCCGGATGCCGGGGTCCGCGCGCGATTGGCGGATCACCTCACCGAACTTGACCGGACATTCGGCGTGTGGAGTGACCAGACGGCACGGTCCCGCATGCAGGCGGTCATCCATCGCGTGGAAGCGCTGGTCAGTCGACTGCTGCCAGATGCCGATGGGACGACGGTCTTTACGAACGTCTTGCTGTACCACAAGGACGGCCTGGACTGGTTTAACCGATTATGGGATATCGCCGAGCCGAATCAGCTCGCGCGAGCGCTCACGGATAGGGAAGAACTCATGACCGTCGGCCGCACCTCAACCACTCCTGAAGAACTCACCCAGGCACTGGCGCGAACCAATCGAAACGTCTGGAATGCCGCGGCGCGGGCGGCGCTCGATGAGGCCTATGGGGTGACCCAGTGGGACCTGTTGCATCGGTTCCCCGGGGCGGGGGGCTTCATGCTCTGGCGCGGGGTGATGGCGGCGCATCCGGATCAAGGTGCTGCATACATCGGACTCCCTCCCGGAACGGTTGTGACGGTCCAGGATGAATTCTTTTCCCATATGCCAGGCTATGTCAGGAAGACGTTTACCGATGCGGAGATGGAATGGCCGCTCATCCTGATGTTCGTTCCAATGGAGTCCATCCGTATGACCAGCTGGCTTCGGCACGTGTCCACGCCCGGGTCCTTACCGTACGAACCCGAAATGGTGGTGCGCGGGCCAGCGACATTTCGCGACGTATTCTATCTAGATAGTGAGGAGGATCTGCAGCGGCTTGATGGCGTGCAACGGGCCTACGAGGACGCTATCGCCCCGATCCTCTGGGATGCCAACGACGCGGCATTCTTGACTCACCAGAACTGGTCGGCGTCAGGCCAACCGCCGTCGGCGCCGGCGACGAAGGAGATCGACGGCGCGGGGCGGTCGGACGACGAGACCAAGGACGAACCGTGATGGGCGAGGCCCTAACGGCGCGCGCGCCATGCACGGACTTGCTGAGGCTTCGACACGACACGGAGCAGGAGCAACTGCTCGCTGGCACGGTGATCCTTCGACTCGCACCACGGCCTCTGGCCGTGGGCTCGCTCAGGATTCCGCCCCGCGGGGGCGGACGCAGAGGTACCACGGGCTCTGCCCCCTGGGGCTCCATAGAACACGCGGAAGGCCCCGGAGGTCAGCTGCCATGCGGCTGACGACGTCAAGCGGCTCTGGGGCGCCGCTCGCGCTTGAGGAACTCACGCCACGTGATGACACGGCCAGCGCGAATGTCTGCTTGTAGTGCTTTGGTGCTGCGTGTGCGAATATCGATTGGCGGTTTCGCCCAGCGGATCTTCTGC
>JAHFEU010000096.1 GCA_023248295.1 Nitrospirota bacterium
ATTACCATTTCGCCGGACCAGACGATTCGGGACGCGCATCAGCTCATGGCCAGGTACAGAATTTCCGGGATTCCCGTGACCAAGCAGGGGAAGCTGGTCGGCATTCTCACGAACCGGGATCTCCGGTTTGAAAGCCGGATGGATCTGAAAGTGTCCCAGGTCATGACGAGGGACAAGCTGGTGACCGCCCCCGAGGGCACCAGCCTGGAGAAAGCCCGCGAGGTCCTGCATGAGTATCGGATCGAGAAACTCCCGGTGGTCAACAAACGGTTCGAGCTCAAGGGCTTGATCACGATCAAGGACATCGAGAAGCGGATCAAGTATCCCCACGCGTCTAAAGATAGGCACGGGCGTCTGCGGGTAGCGGCTGCGGTTGGGGTCGGGGCGGATGCTGAGCAGCGCGTCGCGCTGCTGACGAAGGCCGGGGTGGACATGGTGGTGGTGGACACCGCTCACGGTCACGCGCGCGCGGTGCTGGACACGGTGAAGGGTATCAAGCAGAAATATCCCGACCTGGAGCTGGTCGCGGGCAATATCGGGACCGCGGCGGCGGCGAAGGATCTCGCGAAAGCCGGCGCGGATGCGGTGAAGGTGGGGGTCGGTCCCGGTTCCATCTGCACGACGCGAGTGGTGTCCGGAGCAGGCGTGCCCCAGTTGACGGCGATCGCCGACTGCGCAGCGGCTCTTGCCGGCGGCGGAGTGCCCATCATCGCGGACGGCGGCATCAAGTACTCCGGGGATATTACCAAGGCCCTGGCGGCCGGCGCGTCCGCGGTGATGATCGGCGGCATCTTTGCCGGGACCGAAGAATCCCCAGGCGAAACGGTTCTGTTCCAGGGGCGAACGTACAAAGTCTACCGAGGGATGGGCTCGATCGGGGCCATGGAAATGGGCGGGAGAGACCGCTACTTCCAGGCCGGGCGACCGGAGTCCAAACTGGTTCCCGAGGGGATCGAGGGCCGGGTTCCATACAAGGGGACCCTCGCCGGCGTCGTCTATCAGCTCGTGGGCGGGGTCAAGTCCGGCATGGGCTATTGCGGGTGCCGGACGATTCCCGAACTGCAGAAGAACGCCACGTTCATCAGACAGACGCTCGCCGGCCTCCGGGAAGGTCACGTCCATGACGTGATCATCACCAAAGAGGCGCCGAACTATCGGACTGACTGGGAATAGAGCTGATAGCGAATGGCGTATGGCGAATAGCAAGAGCATCGAGCTTTCACTCCCCTGACCCATCGACAAGTCTTTCCTAAGGCTATCAGCTATCAGCCATTAGCTCCTCGCTAAGAATGGAATTTTGGCACGATAGGGTTCTCGTCCTCGACTTCGGGTCCCAGTACACACAGCTCATCGCTCGTCGCGTCCGGGAAGCGCAGGTCTATTCCCAGATTCTCCCGTATTCCACCCCCCTCGTGACGATTCAGGCCTACCGCCCGAAAGGGATCATCCTGTCCGGAGGGCCTGCCAGCGTCTATGAACGGAAGGCCCCCCTGATCCCCAAGCAGGTGCTGGAGCTCGGCGTGCCGGTGCTCGGGATCTGCTACGGCATGCAATTGATCACGCATGTCTTGGACGGCGAAGTCGCCAGGGCGACTCGGCGGGAGTACGGCCGCGCCGAGTTGCTGATCGATGACGACTCCGATCTGTTCAAGGGAGTGGGGGAGGGCGGGGTCACCGCAGTCTGGATGTCGCACGGGGATCGAATCGAGCGGCTACCCAGAGGATTCCGCTCGATCGCCCACACGTCCAATTCACCGATTGCCGCCATGAAGTCGGTCGGAGACGGCCGGCGGATCTATTGCCTGCAGTTCCATCCCGAGGTGGCGCACACGGTCGGCGGATTCCGAATATTGCAAAACTTCGTGCACGACATCTGCGGCTGCAAGCCCACCTGGACGATGAGTTCCTACGTCGAGACGGCGGTCGCACAGATTCGGGACACGGTGGGCACCGGCAAGGCCATCTGCGCCTTGAGCGGCGGTGTGGATTCGTCCGTCGCGGCGGCGCTAGCCCATCGTGCCATCGGAAAGCAACTGACCTGCGTGTTCATCGACAATGGGTTGCTCCGGAAGGGAGAGAGGGAACGAGTCAAGGAAGCGTTTGCCAAACAGCTCGATGTGAACGTGCGTCTCGTTGACGCGTCGCAGTCGTTTCTCGCCGCGCTCAGGGGTGTGACCGATCCGTAGCGGAAACGAAAAATCATCGGGGGGCTGTTCATTAAACAATTCGAAGCCCAAGCCAGGTTGAAGCTGGGCGCCACGAAGTTCCTGGTGCAGGGCACGCTCTATCCGGACGTGATCGAGAGCGTCAGCTTCAAGGGGCCTTCGGCCACGATCAAAACCCATCATAATGTCGGAGGGCTGCCGACCCGGATGCGTCTCAGGCTCATCGAACCCCTGCGAGAGTTGTTCAAGGATGAAGTGCGGGTGTTGGGCAAGGAACTGGGCCTGCCGGACGAGATCATTTGGAGGCAGCCCTTCCCCGGCCCCGGGTTGGCCATCCGCGTGCTGGGGCCGGTCACGAAAGAGCGGCTGGACATATTGCGGGCGGCTGAGGCCATCGTGGATCAGGAGATCAGGAACTCCGGCCTCTACCGGGAACTCTGGCAAGCCTTCGCCGTGTTGCTCCCGGTTCGGACGGTGGGCGTCATGGGGGATCAGCGGACGTATGAGCACGTGGTGGCGATCCGGGCGGTGACGAGCCTGGATGGAATGACCGCCGACTGGGCGAGGCTGCCGCACGATCTACTGGGGACGATGGCAAATCGGATCATCAACGAGGTGAGCGGGGTGAACCGGGTGGTCTATGATGTGAGCTCGAAGCCACCGTCGACGATCGAATGGGAGTAGGCGCGAGGCGAAGGGGTTTGAGAAGGGTGCGGCTGGGTCAGCCTCCGTGCTCGCGCACCGCGCACACAGGATTGATCGTTCCGGGCAGGGGTGTATGGTGTGCTCGCCGGACGCGCGCAGTCTGAGGCTGCCAGGCCACCAGCCCGAGGAACAGCGGAAAGACCAGGCGGTGGCGGGGTACCCGTTGCTCTTTGAAAACAACGGGTCGTGACGCGCGCAGTAGAGCCTGGCCCAGCCACCCCCTGGGAGAAGTTATTCCCTCGCCCCGTTGGGGAGAGGGAGGGGTGAGGGGAACCATCTTCGGTATGCAAATCAGGCTTCAAAAGGTGATTGCAAGTTCGGGGCTGGCGTCGCGGCGGAAGGCTGAGGCGATGATTGCGCAGGGACGGGTGACCGTGAACGGGAAGGTGGTACGGGAACTTGGAACCCGCGTGGATCCAGCTCGGGATCACGTCAAGGTCGATGGCCGTCATTTGGAGCCGGGCCAGCCGCATGTCTATGTCATGCTCAATAAACCGAAGGGCTTCGTGTCATCCTTGAGCGATCCCGAAGGCCGGCCCACGGTAAAGAATCTGCTTCCTGGCGTGAGCGTGCGAGTGTTTCCAGTCGGCCGATTGGATTCTGACAGCGAGGGGTTGATGCTGCTGACCAACCACGGCGATCTGGCCCAGGCGCTGGTGCATCCCCGCTACCAGGTCCCCAAAACGTATCTGATCAAGGTGAAAGGGGTGCTGGCGGACGAAGAGATCAAATCCTTGGAACGAGGCGTGGAGTTAGAGGACGGTGTCACCGGCCCGGCGAGGGTGAAAAAAGTCAGAAAGGCTGAACAGAACTCCTGGTTGGAGATCACGATTCATGAGGGGCGGAAACATCAAGTGAAGCGCATGCTGGAAGCGGTGGGGCATCCGGTTTCGAAGCTGATCCGGGTTCGGTTTGGCCCCTTGGCCCTGCGGGATCTAGCTGCGGGCGAGTACCGCTATCTCACGGACCGAGAGGCGAATGCGTTGCGCGATCTGGTTCGCAGTCGCACGAATTCTGAGACGGGGGAGCAGCATCGTTCTGCGAGGAATAAGGCCCGCGTCTCCTCGCGCCTCACCCGTCGACCCGTCGAGAGCCTCGGGGTCGAACGAGAGCCTCGGGTTCGACAGGCTCACCATCCGACTCGACTGAGCTCGCCCGTCGAGAGCCTCGGGGTCGAGCGATCGCAGGCCGAGCCCGGTCGAGGGATAGGTCGAGCGACCCCTCACTCCTCACGGGTTTCAATGCGGAGAAGCGCATGATGCTGCGGACGCATCGCTGCGGAGAATTAACCAGCGCCCATGTCGGCCAGACCGTGGTCCTGAACGGGTGGGTCCATGGCAGGCGGGATCATGGGACTGTCATGTTCATCGATCTTCGGGATCGACAGGGGATCACGCAGGTTGTATTCAATGCGGAACGCAACCCCTCGGCTCATCAACGCGCCCACGCGCTGCGCAGCGAATATGTGGTCGCGGTCAGGGGAGTCGTCGCCCGACGGCCGGACGGATCTGAAAATCCGGACTTGGCCACCGGCGAGATCGAAGTGACGGTCGAATCCGCTGAAATCCTCAACGAGGCGCGGACGCCGCCCTTCCTGATAGAAGACGAGGCCGACGTGACTGAGGCGCTTCGGCTGAAGTACCGGTATCTGGATTTACGCCGTCCCAAGATGCAGCGATGGCTCGAGCTTCGCCACGAGGTCACGCAACAGGTCCGCTCCTTCCTGAATGCGGAGGGATTCCTCGAAGTCGAAACCCCCATGCTCACCAAGAGCACGCCTGAGGGCGCCCGTGATTACCTGGTCCCCAGTCGCGTGAACCCCGGGAGTTTTTTTGCGCTTCCGCAATCTCCTCAACTGTTCAAGCAGATCCTGATGGTGAGCGGCGTGGACCGCTATTACCAGATCGCGAGGTGTTTTCGCGACGAAGACCTCCGGTTCGATCGCCAGCCGGAGTTCACCCAGATCGATCTGGAGCTGTCGTTCGTGGATCGCGAGCAGGTCATGCGCCTGGCCGAGGAGATGGTCCGCCGGGTGTTCAAGGAGACCCGCGGCATCCCATTGCCCTCGCCCTTCCCCCGGTTGACCTACGGGGAGGCGATGGGCCGTTACGGCACGGACAAGCCCGACCTGCGTTTCGAGATGCCGCTGTACGATCTCTCCAAGTTTGCGGCCTCGACCGAGTTCAAGGTGTTCCGGGAGGCGGTCGCCAAGGGCGGCATCGCGAAGGCGCTCGTGGTGAAGGGCGGTGGGACCATCCCGAGATCTCGAATCGACGTGCTCGGCGAAGCAGCGAAGGGCTTCGGGGCCAAAGGGCTGGCGTGGGTCAAGGTGACCCTGGGCTGGCGGCTCGAGTCGGTGATTGCCAAGTTTCTCGATGCGAACCGTCTGCGCGATGCGGTGCCGCAGGCTGCTCCGGGCGACTTGCTGCTGGTTGTCGCCGATGCGGAACCCGTGGTCCATCGCGTGCTCGGCTGCCTGCGTCTGGAGCTGGCCGAGGAGCTGGGTTTGATCGATCACCACCTGTGGCGGCCTCTGTGGGTCACCGACTTCCCGTTGTTGGATTACGATGAGGGCGCAAAGCGATACATCGCCATGCACCATCCGTTCACCGCGCCGTTCGACGAGGACGTGGCCCTGCTCGAGAATGATCCGCTGCGGGTGCGGGCAAAGGCGTATGACCTCGTCCTCAACGGCAATGAGCTCGGGGGCGGCAGCATCCGTATCCATCGGCGCGATCTGCAGACCAGGCTGTTTGACCTGCTCGGGATCGGGAAGGATGAGGCCTCGGCCAAGTTCGGATTCCTGCTGGAGGCGCTCGAGTACGGCGCGCCGCCGCACGGCGGCATCGCCCTCGGACTCGACCGTCTCGTGATGCTGCTGGGCGGGGCCGGCTCCATCCGCGACGTCATCGCGTTTCCCAAGACGCAGAAGGCCCAAGACCCGATGACCGAGGCTCCTTCGCCGGTGGACCCTGAGCAGCTCAAGGAACTGCGCATCAAACTGGACAAGGTTGACTAGCCCATCGCCATCGCCCGCTCGCCTCTTCGCGCTGGTGTGCCTGCCCCCACATAACCCGGATAGAAGTTGTACAATGAGAGAGCGCAGCGTATGTATCTCAACCGGGAGATGCACCATGAACACTCTCGCGGGCTTTCTTCTGACGATCACGGTTGTCGCAGCCGGCTGTTCGCTGTTCATTCCGAAAGAAACACTCTACTTGCGGGCGGCCCGGGATCAGGCGACGCAAGAAGAGGTTCGGGAGCGGCTTGGAGCCCCGCGGACGGAGACATCCATGCCGGATGGGGAATCGCAGTGGGTCTATGAAGTGCGAGAACTGGAGCCGGGGAGTCAGAATACGTGGGCTTCGGCAGGATCGTGGTGCGATGAATATGTGCTCACCTTCGATCGGCAAGGTGTTCTAAGGGGCTGGACGCACACGTCGTACTATCACGGCGGAGAGATGATGCCGATCCGTTGCGATGCAGGCGTCCCGAGGGCCGCATTGTGAACGGGGTCTTGAGCCCTCGCCCTCCTTCGGTGCTCCGTGTTCCTGATCGCCGATCGACCGATTTCGGCCTGATGCTTCGATGGCCGCCATGACCGATGCGGACTTCATGCGACTGGCGATTCAGGCGGCCTGGCAGGGACTCGAAAAGGGAGAGATGCCTTTCGGCGCCTGCATCGTCAGGCTAGGGCAGGTCATCGCGGTCGCGCACAACAGCGCCAAAGCCAACCTGGACACCACCAGCCACGCTGAAGTGCAAGCGATCCGGGAAGCAAGCCGTCAGGTCAAAACGCTCGAACTCACCGGTGCGGCCATCTATGCCACGTGCGAGCCGTGCCCGATGTGCTTCACGGCGTGTGTATGGGCCAAGCTTGGGCGCATCGTCTATGCCTGCCGCATCGAAGACGCGGCACAGTCCGGGATCTGGCAAATTCCCATTTCGTCCGGTCAGATGAAGCAATTAGGGCGCAGCAATGTGAAGCTCGTCGGCGGGGTGCTTCGTGAGGACAGTCTGAAGCTCTTTGAGGCCTGGTCGCGTGGCGAGACTCGGCCGGGAACATAGCACGCCGGTGTGGGACACGAACAGTCTGACTGACCTCTCAATCGTTCAGGAGGGGACCCGATCATGGCTGGCAAGCAAGTCACCGTCGTCGTTCGGATCAAAGCCAAGACGGGCATGGAGACACGGGTCAGGCAGGAGCTGCTCAACCTCTTGAAGCCAACCCTTGCGGAGCGAGGCTGCATCAATTTCGATATGCATCGAGCTCCGACCGATCCGTCGCTGTTTCTCTTCCATGAGAACTGGGTGAGCGAGGAGGATCTCAAGCGACACTTTGAGACTCCGCATATAAAGTGCTGGATTGAAGAAGCCAAGGCATTGCTGGCGGAACCGATGGAACTGACGCGCTGGCGCAAGGTTGATTAGGCAGCGAGCCTCAATCGACACATGGCGAGTAACGAAACCGTACACACGCGTCACACGATGGGGAAGAAGATGCTTCTAGGTACCTTGGTCCTGGGGATCGCCACGCTGGCCGCGGCCTGCGCGACCGGCTCCCAACCCGGAGTGAGCGGGCCGTATCAGACGTGGGACGAGGTCATCACCAGATGGATCGGGGCGAATAAGCAGGACTGGTACTATGAGCTCGGGCCTCCGAACCTACACCCGAAACCATTGCCCGACGGGACGACCGAAATGGTCTGGGACATGACGATTGATCGCATGCCGGGCCAGGCTGATGAGTATCACCTTCTTCCGCTCTACAACACGTCGGTGAATTGCCAGCTCGTCTTTTTGGCCGATGCCGAGGACATCATCAGGTCCGGGCGCCGCATGGGCTGCGACTAGTGGGGTCTGCCTTCAGTCTCAGCCGGACCGTGTCTCTTCGGCATTCAGTTCAGCTGCGGTGTAGAATGAACCAACACTAGCCCATGACACACTGGAGGTGCCCTATGAGAACGCTATTTCAGATTCCTCTCCTGAGTCTGCTCGTAGCGATGATGGGCTGCACGCTGTTTATTCCGAAAGAAACACTCTACTTGCGCTCGGCGCAGGACCGAGCGACGCAAGAGGAGGTGAAGCAGCGGCTTGGACCACCGTGGCGGGCGACTGTGACGCCGGCTGGGGAATCGGTGTGGGTCTACGAGGTGCGGGAACAAGAGCCGGGTTGTTGCTGGACGTCGAGGGGGTTGTGGTGCGACGAGTACGTGCTCACGTTCGACAACCGCGCCGTGCTGCGGCATTGGACGCACGAATCCCACTTTCACGGCGGCGACATGATGCCTCCCTACTGCGTGCCAGGGAGATTCAAGTCGGAATCGTGAGCCAGAAAGGCTGCCGCCCTATATTCCTACAAGGGGTGGCTGGGATGATCTCGACTGCGCGCATCGAGCGACCACAACCTTAATCGTGCGCAGGGGGCTCTCTTTATTATCACTCCCAACGGGAGGCTGGGATGGACGGGATGAGCCTCGAAGGCTGCCGCGATAGCGGGAACGCGAGGTGGAGGAGCAGACAGGCTGTCCCTGCGCCGTTCTGCCTAGTCCGATAAGGCACAGGGGCCAACAGCGCGACGGTATCAGCCAGGAGAGGTCAACGCATCATCGCGGAGCCTGAGCAGGCTCGCCCGTCGCCAGCCCAGCCGTCACACCTCTTCAACGTCCGCGATGATCGTGTGGTACCCCGAGGCGCCAGCGGGTTGGGGTCGCACGAGCTCGGCAATTTGTAACTGGCCCTTCGCGTCAGTGGCGCGAACGGCTACCTGATACTTGCCCGGCTTGGGCGGGCGCCACTGATAATTCCAGATGACCCAGGAATAGGGGGAGAGCGTTGGTTCCAGCTCGGCTTCATTCCAGCTCTTTCCTCGATCAACGCTGAGTTCGACCTTTGAAATGGTGTGAGGCCCGCCAAAGGCGATGCCTCTGAATACGTGCTCCGGTCCTCTGAGCGGCTGGTAATGACCCGGGCTGTCGATGCGTGAGAAGATCTTGATCGTGCCGTCGTCGGTCCAACCCTTCCGCTGCCAATACCCTTGATAATCCCCGTTATAGACCTCGATCTCGATGATCCATTTGACGTTCTTAATGCCATAGAGGCCGGGCACGACGAGACGCAGCGGGAAGCCATGCTCTTTGGGCAGTTTTTCGCCGTTCATCAAGTAGGCCAGCATGACATCGTCCCGCATCGCGCGGGAGAAGGGGATGCTGTCGTCATAGCCGTCGGCCGCCCTGAACACGACATCCCGCGCGGTGTCTTCATCAGCCCCCACGTCTTGCAGGAGTTTTTTCAGAGAAATGCCTCGCCACTGGGCATTGCCTAAGCTGTCACCCCCGGGGAGCGTATCGATGCATTCGAGCGTCACGACCTGATCAAACGAATCCCGGTTCAGGATATCCCGCCAGCCGAGGGTGACCGGCTTCTTCACCTCGCCCGTGACATTCAATCGCCACTGTTCCACATTGAGATCTCGTGAGACGTTGAACGGCGACTCCATATAATTGACCACATAGAATGTGTCGTTCGGGGTGAAATAGAGGGTTTCCCGCGGCGGGACGGCAAACATGCGGCCCAGCACCCCGCCGACCGCGTCGCATCCACCCGTCAGGCCGGCGACAAGCCCCAGCCCGCTGAGTTTCAAGACAGTTCGACGGTTGACCTTCATCGGTGCTCTGTGAGAGAGGGGAACCGGTCCTGATTATCGTATGGCCGCTCCCGCTCCCGCAAGTGGGATCGCCCAAATAGAATCGCCATGGACGCGGCATTCGTCTTCCTGTGAAGCGAACAACCGAGACCTTCTCTCTGGCATCGGTCTTGCCGCGAGGATAGATCGGTTGTCCAGCCGACCCGCCCTCGAGCACACCCCCCTTGACACGTTGTGATGCCTATAGTAGAGTAACCCGCTTCCACAAGTGTTCTTTGACAACTGAATAGAGCGAGCAAGGTAAGGTGTATTGAGGTGGTGGCCCTTGGATCCAATTCCATGACACCATAACGAGAGTTTGATCCTGGCTCAGAAC
>JAHFEU010000177.1 GCA_023248295.1 Nitrospirota bacterium
GTTCCGAACCGTTCGGCCTGGGCTCGCATTTCTTTCATCAGGTCTGGTCCCATAATCGCATGGTGGAATCCCGGGTAGTTTTCCACCTCAGTGGTCGTGGTCAACTGGCCGCCGGCCTGCGGGCCTTCAACGACCAGCGGCGAGAGGTTCGCCCGCGCCGCATAGATCGCGGCGGTCAACCCCGCCGGTCCCGACCCGATGATGACGACGTGACGCATGAGACGACTTTAACACAGGAAATGGGATTAATGCACTGCACGGGCCATGCCGATCCATCCGGTGGACGGAGTTTCTCGTCTAGTCGACAGGTGTTTGACCCTTTCAAAGTGCAGGGCGATCCGACAAACAAGCCGTCATCATCCAAGGCGGTCACGCAAGCTGTTCGAGCTCTGCGTAAATCCGCTGTACTTCATTCTTAGTTTGCTGGAAGGAGAGGGTGCCGTCGATCACGTAGTCGGCCAGCTTGGCTTTTTGCGCGAGCGGCAACTGTGAGCGCACGCGACGGAGGGCCTCGGTACGGGAGAAGTGGCTGCGATTACACAGCCGCTTGATCTGGGTGGCCTGGTCAGCCACCACCACGATAATTTTGTCCATGCGCTTGTGCGCGCCGGCTTCGATGAGGACCGGCGCATCGTAGATGAGGACGGCGTCCGGTTCCTTCCGGGCGATCTCCCGCGTCAGGCGGTTCTGTTCCCGGGCGACTCGGGGATGGACGATGGCGTTAAGTTTTTTCAGTTTCGCCCGGTTGCGAAAGACGATCTGACCCAGTGTGCGGCGATCCAGCGCGCGATCGGGCTGAAGTACCTTCTTTCCGAACGCGCGCACGATGTCTCGCCAGGCTGGTCTTCCCGGCTGCACGGCCTCGCGGGCAAGCTCATCGGCGTCGATGACGATGGCGCCGCAGTCTTGGAACAACCGCGCCACGCTACTCTTCCCGGTGGCCAGGCCACCTGTCAGTCCGACCAGGATCATGCGCGGGAGAATAGCATGGGACGATCCACCCCCACAAGAAATGGACCCTCGGCCGGCTTGACTTGCTGCGCGATATCCTTGTATCACGCTGCCATGGGATCGTTACGGTCTCAGACTGCCTGGTACGTCGCCGCTACGCTGGCCTCACTGTTCTGCTGGACATCGGCGGGAAGGGGGAGCGAGACGGAGCGATCGCCTGCTGCCAAGGAGCCTCGGACGTTGGTGGTGGCTGTGGACGGCACGGGCCAGTACCGGTCTATCCAAGAGGCGATCGAGCACGCCGTTTCGGGCGACACGATCCAGGTCAAAGCCGGCGAGTACCAGGAAGATGTGATCATTCACAGCAAGGACCGGCTCCGGCTGATAGGGGAAGGGATGGACCGGGTGAAGATCCTTGGACGCGACCGCTTCGGGGTCTTTCATATCGGCAAATGGCCCTATGGCGTGACGGATATCGAAATCAGCGGGGTGACCATCAACGAACGCGGTGGGTTGGCGATGGGCCTCTATAACGGGCGGGGGGTGGTCCTGCACGACGTCCGGATCAACGGGCTGCTGTTCGGCCAGCAGGTCCTGGATGTTCGGATCGAGCGCTGCGTGATCGGTGGGAGCGAAACGACTGGCGTTCAGTTTGCCGATTCCCAGGCCGTGCTGGTGAACAATCTCATTCACGATAACGACCATGGTGTCACGATCGCCGGCAAGTCCGACATTCGCCTGGAGCGGAACATCATCGTGCGGAACCTGTTCGAAGGCGTGGTGGTGACGGACAGCGCCAAGGCGGTATTGATCAGCAACACGATCGTGAAAAACGGCGGCGGGGTGGCGCTCCTCGGCAGCTCGCGGAGCCAGGTGACCGGTAATATCATTGGGTTGAATAAGACGGGGTTCGTGCTTGGTCCTTCAAGTCAGGCGACGATCTCGTACAACGCGCTCTACAACAGCGAGCATGACTACCTCAGAGCCGGCTCCCCTAACAGGCCGGCCCCGGAGCTGAAGGCCGATTCCGATATGGCGGTCGACCCCCGGTTTGTGGATCCCGACAGAGATGACTTCCGCCTGCGACCTGATACCCCCCTGACCCGGCTCGGGGGATTCCCCTACCTCGGAGCCTTGGCCCCCGCGAACTGATCCACGTGCCTGCGCGCACGATCGTGGGCGTTGTTCTTACCTACCAGCAAAATCAATCTGTTATAGCAAGTCAGGGGGTCATAAAAATTCCATATGGTATGATAAGGGCGTACCGTCTGAACTGAGCAAAAGAAAGGGTTGGAGATGGCCAGCTTCCGCTCAGAGCATGAAAAGCCAGTCAATATTGGGATCCCATCCCTGGAGGACTTGGAACCGGGGAGGCCGATCGGGGCCATCCTGCCTATGTCCGAGCACGCCCAGCTCGCCGTGCGTGACAGCATCGAGCTGATTGACTTTCTTATGAATCAGGAGGGCGTGACCTGGAACTAGGCTGGCCACGCACCCGCTGGTTCGCCGTTTTATCCCTTCCTGTTCCTGTCTCACCCGCTGGAATCGGCTCCTCCCTCCCGCTCGTTCCGTCCCCAGTTGCCACTGAGGGTCTAAGCAAGCTCCTTCCAGAGTCTGCCTGTAACGATCTCCTCTGAGCGAGGACCATTCAGTTGAACAAGATCGCCTTGCCGCTCTCCCGGGGGGCTTTGTCCTGCTCGGGTTGTCTGCCTTCATTCCGGTCGCCTCCCGCCACTTGACGGGCGAGGCTCTATCAGATTACTAGAGTGGTCACGTTGGATAAGAAGAGCGAATGGCTCGAAGCAGACGGACTGGGTGGGTTCGCCTCGGGAACCGTGGCCGGCATCCGGACACGGCGCTATCACGCCTTACTCTTGACCGAGGACAAGAAAAGGGGACGCCTTAAGCTAGCCCAGGTTTCGTGGACACCTGGTTAGCCTGCGCGGCGCCAGGGTGCGCGTGACCGGACTGAAGCCCCTCGTCGGCCCACGCGGCATCGAGTTTCTGGAGTACGAGAGGCCCGCAGCCGGCCGACCCATGCCGGCGGATGTGCGCCCGAACAACCTCGTCCACTGGCAGGTAACCTTGGTGGTGGACGACGTAGAGATGGCGGCGAAGCGGTTGCGTCCCGGCCCTTACACGTTCGTGTCCACGGATCTGGTGACCCTGCCGGACGACACGCTGGGCTTTACAAAGGGCTTTCTTGTCCGCGACCCGGACGGCCACGTCATGCAGGTAGTTGAGCAGAAAGGTGGGCCGAACTGATCCGGTGGGCCCTCGCCGCGCCTTATCGGTGCCTCTCAGGCGCCCCGGCCTTCTTTCCTGGCTGAGTTCCCTCCTCCGCCCCTTTCCGAACCAGCAGGGTGGTGAGCATGCCTCGGTCATAGAGGCCGTCATCCGCGACGTGCGGCATGACGTGGCAATGGAACAGCCAGGTCCCCTCGTAGGTTGGGACAAATTCGATCACCTTCAGCTCCGCCGGTCCGATGCTCAGCACGCCATTGTGATTCCCGCCCAGCACATGCCGGGGGTCGCCCGAATCCACCACGGTCCACATCACCCCGTGAATGTGTGGAGAATGCACCTCGTTCCCGAAGTTGGCCAGGACCACGCGGACCTTTTCCCCCGCCACTGCCGGCAGGGCGATGAAATCGGGAGCGGACCGCGTGTTGATCGTGTGGGTGTCGTAGCGGCCGTCCCCGTTCACATCCCACTCGTCCCACACCGTCAGCAGTTCCCGGTCCACCTTGGGCCAGGCGGGATCTTCCACGATGAAGAAGCCATACATTCCGTGGTCCAGATGGTTGAACGTGTCGAAATGGCAATGATAGACGTAGTAGCCGGGGTCCCGCGCCACCCATTCATAGGTGTAGGTCTCGCCGGGTAACTGGAGTTGTTCTTTCCCGAGGTCGCGCACGCCGTTACCGTCCATATTGAAGGGGTGGGCCCCGTGGAAATGCATGCTGTGGGGGAGGACGTGCGTGTTCTTGAAGTGGACGCGAACTAAATCGCCCGCTCGCACCCGGATAACGGGCCCCGGCACCGTCGCTTCTTGACCGTCCAGTCCGAACGCCCAAACCGTCACCTGCTTTTGGGGGTTGCTCATTAGCCCGATCGTCTTCTCCTGCACCACGACCGTGAATTCCT
>JAHFEU010000178.1 GCA_023248295.1 Nitrospirota bacterium
CCCCGGTCGCGGGTTCACGTCCCACGACACCGTACAATGAAAAATGGCGGGGCCGACGGGATTTGAACCCGCGACCTCCAGATTGACAATCTGGCGTCCTAAACCAGGCTGAACGACGGCCCCGTACCGGATAGGCTTGAACGAGAACATGAATGCCGCCCGGATTCCGAATGGCATCCATGATGAAAGCAGTCCCCCGTCTCACGCGGTTTGGTAGGCGGAACAGGGCTCGAACCTGTGACCTCTGCCTTGTAAGGGCAGCGCTCTCCCGGCTGAGCTATCCGCCCGAATTCTCAAGCTTGCCAGATGGTTGCGGATGGCTGCGAATGGTATCAAGTCCGCCTGGTCTTGTCAACCGCGCGACCGCCAAGAACGCCCTCTACCCTTCACTCCTCACGTCTTGGAAGACGGCGCTGCTTCCTCGGAAACAGAGCCGAATGAAGGCGCTTGAGCCGCTCACGTTCGACATGCGTGTAGATCTGGGTGGTGGAGATCCTGGCATGGCCCAGCATCGCCTGGACGGATCGAAGATCCGCTCCGCGGTCCAAGAGATGGGTGGCGAAGGAGTGTCTGAGCATGTGGGGCGTGATCGGCTTGGAGATTCCGGCTTTCCGCGCGCGGGCGCGGAGCAACTTCCAGAACCCCTGGCGTGTGAGCTTGCGCCGACGCCGCGTCACGAACACGTGCGGCGAGTGCCCGGTCTTCATCAGGCTGCTTCGGGCCGTTTCCAAATAGGCGGCCACCTTCTGCCGCGCGAGGTCTCCGATCGGCACCACCCGCTGCTTCGCGCCCTTGCCGGAGGCCAGCACATACCCCACCGCGAGGTTCAGTTGCGAGAGCTCCAGGTTCACCAGCTCGGATACCCGGAGGCCGGTCGCGTAGAGCAGCTCGATCATCGCCGCGTCGCGCTGGTCCTCAGGCCGCGATCCACTCGGAAGGTCCAACAGCGTGGTCACCTCGCTCTGCGTGAGAATCCTGGGAAGCTTGACCCACGGGCGTGGCGGGCCCAGGTGCGTCATCGGGTTCTCGCGCACGAGACGCTCCTTGCACAGAAAACGATAGAACCCCCTGAGTGCCGCCATACAGCGCGCGGTCGAGGCCGGGGAGGGACTCGATCGTTTCACCTGCCCGAAGAACCCCGACATCGTCTGCCGCGTCGCACCGGCGGGGTCGGGCATCCCCGTCGTCGCCAGATACGCCTGCAGCTTGCGCAGGTCCCTGCGGTAGGCCTCCAGCGTGTTCCCCGCCAAGCCGCTTTCCACGCGAAGACTGTTCAAATATCTGTCAACGAGGCTGTCCATGTGTAAGCGAGGGGCATCGGCCGGGTCTGCTGGATGAGGATTCATCGGAGGTTTCCATCACTATAACCAAGACGACCTTCGAGGACAAGAAAAGGCGAGGGTGTGGCGCCTTGACACCCTCAAGTCGGTCTCCTATAGTGAAGGACTGGATCGGCTCGAGCTTCCGACATGTCCGGAGCCAATGCTCATTCCTCCTTCATCACGACGACGCGCGAGGCGAGGCACTCATCTGCCGTGCGCCTTGCTGTTCGCGCTTCTGCTCAGCACGGCCTTCCTGCACGGTCTCTCGCTCTGGGACCATTCGCCGGCCAAGGCTGAGGTCCCCCAGACGGGTCAAACCGATCCGGCCGGCGAGATCACTCCTCAGTCTGTCATCGAGCGTGCCAAGACCCTGGTCGATGCGCGTGAAATGGATACGGCGGTGGACTTGCTCAACCAGTTCATCGCGTCATCGCCCACGGAGTATCTGGACCACGCCTATCTTCTCATGGCCGCCGCTCTCAGCGGCAGAAATGAGCACGCTGAGGCCATCAGCTACCTGGACCAACTCCTGAACGAGTTTCCGACCTCCGACTTGGTCGGCCGCGCCCGCATCATGCTGGGCGCCGAGTATGCCCAGATGGGCAACCTGGACGCGGCGTTACCCGTGCTCGCGGAGGCACGCAGCCTCTCGCCGGACCCTCAGACCCAGCGGGAGGCGCTCGAGCAGATCGGGGAAATCCAGGTACGCAAAGGGGACTTTGTACGAGCGATCCAAGCCTGGCTTGATGAATTCACGCTTGCCCCGCAGGAGCAGCGCGCCGAAATCCACGAGCGCATCCAGAGCCTGGTGCAGGTCAAGATCGAGAAGAAGGACTTGCTCCGGCTCCGCGATATCTATCCGACCGCGTTCCCCGGCGACGTGGCCTTGATCCGGCTAATCGAGCTGCACACCGCCCGCGGCGAAGAGCATCTGGCGGAGCGGAACATCCGCATCTTCCTGAACCGCTTTCCGGCGCATGCGTACGCGGCGACCGCGTCGGACACGCTCCGTGCCTTCAAAGAGAGACTCAAAGCTAGCCAGTACGTGATCGCGGCGGTGCTTCCCCTGTCCGGACGAATGGCCCCTTTCGGGACCGACTCCTTGAACGGGATCCGACTCGCCCTTGAGAAAGCGAAAGAGACCCTGGGCCCGAACTCGGTCGGCCTCCTGGTCAAAGACAGCGTCACCGACAGGACCCTGCTCCGATCCCAGCTTGCAGACCTCGCGAGCGAGTACCATCCCCTGGCCGTCGTCGGCCCGCTCCTCTCACGCGATCTCCAAGCCGTGGCGGCGTTTGCAGAGGAGGCGGAGATCCCGTTTATCACTCCCGCAGCCACCCTCCCCGACGTCCGACGGCACGGATCGTTTCTCTTCAGCACCGCCCTCACCTATCCGCTGCAGATCCACCGCATCGCGGATTTTGCGGTGACGCAGCGGGGCCACCACCGTTTCTGCGTGCTGTATCCCGACACCGCCTACGGTCAGGACCTTGCCCGGCTTTTCATCGCAGAGGTTCGGCTGCGCGGTGGAGAGGTCATCGCGGTGGAGTCCTACAAAGAAACCGACACTGATTTCGGACCCCAGATCAAAAGGCTGAAGGCGGAGGATCTCAAACGCCATGGGAGAACGCATTCGGTGAAGATCGGCAAGGGCGTGACACGGGTCCTGTACAGGCCGGGATTCGACGCGATTTTTCTGCCCGGCGACTACTCGCAGATTGCCCTGATCGCCGCCCAACTGGCGTTTTATGATGTCAACGTCCCGCTTTTAGGCAGCAACGGCTGGAATTCTCCCGATTTGCTGCGTTTGGCCGACCGGTGGGTTGAAGGGGGCGTCTTCGTGGACGGCTTCTTTCTGGACAGCCGTGACGCCAACGTTCAGGATTTCGTCGAGCGCTACCGGCGGCGCTACCAGTCTAACCCGTCCTTGTTCTCGGCTCTGGCCTATGATGCGGCGTGGCTGGTCGTGGACGCGATTCGGAGCGGAGCCACATCCGGCAAAGCGATCCGCGATCACCTTCTGAAGCTGCAAGAGCTGCCCACGTTAGGGGGGCCGGCCGAGTTCGGCCCTGGAGGCGTCCTCCACCGGCCGGTGTTCCTCATCCAAGTGAAACACGGTCAATTCGTCCAGCTCGACTAGTGCCGTTCCAACTTCTTCTGGATAGAGACCAGGGAGTCACCATGTACTACACCTATGTGCTCCTCAGCGACGCCGATAGGCGGTTTTACACAGGAGCCACGAGTGATCTGCGGAAGAGAATTGCGCAACACACGGAAGGACAGGTTCGATCAACGGCCTACCGACGACCAGTCCGGCTGGTCTATTAAGCGGCCTGTCTGAACCCTGAAGACGCCTATCGGCGTGAGCGCTATCTAAAGACTGGCAAAGGCGGCCGGTATCTGAGGCAGCGCATGGCTGGATGGCTTTCGAGAACTCAGGGAGATAAGTTGGAACGGCACTAGCCGATCGTTGAGGGAGCCGATTCATCCGATGAGCCCACCCGCGCGGAAACGCGTCCTCAGCGGGATGCAGCCCAGCGGCTTGCTGCACCTGGGCAACCTGCTGGGCGCGCTGGACAATTGGAAAAGCCTCCAGGAACAGTACGACTGTTTCTTCTTCGTGGCGGATTGGCACGCCCTCTCGACAAATTACGCCGACACCGGTCAGATCAAGGAATTCACCCGGGAGTTACTGATTGACTGGCTGGCCGCCGGGATTGATCCGCAGCGGGCGGCAGTCTTCATCCAGTCGCGCAACCC
>JAHFEU010000097.1 GCA_023248295.1 Nitrospirota bacterium
CAACTCGGGCTCACTCCAGCCGAAGATCGCCGTCCTTGACCGCTGCTGGTCAGGGGACTAAGCTGTCGGCATTCCCCGTCACCGGCCCGGCTCGCTGGCATGCGGACCTACACGGCTGGGACCGTGCGGCTCGTTAAGTCAAATGGAGTGCTGAGCCAACGAGAGGAGGGTTCCCCATAAGGGAGAGCGGCGGCACCTCGAAGATGTGCCCTGCGTGTGGTCTGATTTCTCCAGCCTCGGCGCGAGTGTGTGACTGCGGATCCGACTTTTCGACCGAACGTCCTAGCTCGACGCACATGGGACCAGAAGGGATTCGTGGACCGGCTGACGACTCAGTGAGCGTAATAGTACCTGCTGACGGTGCAACGGCGGCGAAGCCGCAAGAATATTCGCTAGGGTGGCTTTTTGTCTTCCTCCATTTGCCGCTCGGGCTGCTGATCGCCGTGCGCGAACGTTCGCTAAATCCCGGGGTGCTAGCTGTCTCGACCTGGTATACCCTGTTCGCGCTCTCTGCCGCAATCAAACGGCCGTGGACTTGGCATATTCTGCTCGCTGGTCTACTAGTCGATATCGCCCTTGGGCTGGCACTCCGACTGGGCGGTCACATCAGGATGGATAGTCCTTCCTGGTTGGAGTACTTAGGGTTTTCGATCCTAAATCTTTTGTGGTTCACGTATTTCTACAGAAGGCGCGCGATGTTTGGCGCAGCCACGCGCTGGGGCTGGGTTGAAAACTCCTTCCCCTCGATGGTCGGTCCTGACGTCTATGTACCACAGCCGAGGCCACGCTCGCTTCCACCCCTTGTCCGTTACTTCGTTTTGTTCCTTGTTATCGTCATTGTCATCCTGACTGTTCTTGTCGTTCTAGCACTCTTACTCCTCCTAGCCCTATACGTGATCGGACCGCTGCCTGGATGAGCGCGAAGGCCGACCTGATTCTGACCAAGGTTCGGGAGATCGGGGTGCCCGGCGTGCATGATGATGACTGTGCAACCCGAGGGCGAGCGGGCGCCATGCTTGCATTATCGTCGCCGCTCTTCAATTCCTACCTGCGGCATATCGCGACGCTCGCAGCAAATAATCGGCTCCCTACAATCATGCTCTTTCCCCGATTTGCCGAGGAGGGCGGTCTGATGGCCTCTGGGCCAAATCTGCTCAGCTTGTTTCAACAGGAGGGAGCGTTCATTGGAAAGATCCTGAAAGGGGCTAAGCCCGGCGAACTCCCTACCGAGCGACCGACCCGCTTCGAACTGGTCATCAACCTCAGGACAGCCAAGGCCCTGGGCCTAACCATCCCTCAGTCGGTCCTCATCCGGGCCGACGAGGTGATCCAGTAGCGGCTGCCGCCCGGGGACTGTGTCAGTTCTGTGTCAGAACTATCGAGTGGGAAGAGGGACTATCGGGCAGAATGATGGAAAGGCCGGACTCAATAACTCCCGGATTCTTACCGATTCGACCACATAGTGCCCGATAGTCCCCGGTCGGGACGAGGACTGAAAATCCTGGTGTCGGCGGTTCAATCCCGTCCCTGCCCACCAGTTTCTTCTCCAGCGTTCTTGACGGGCACCTCGTTCCCGCCTAGACTCCAGCCAAGCCGCACACCCTGACCCCTGCGGCCTCAGAGGAAGCACCGTGAGGCTCATGACCATCGGGCTCATCATTACCCTCGCTCTCGGCTTGATCCTGGCGCTCCATCCAGCCGAGGCCCAGCAGGTAGGGAAAGTCTTTCGAATAGGTCTTCTCGGAAACGCGTACAGGCCTCCGTATGACGCATTCCGGCAAGGGTTGCGCGAACTCGGCTACGTGGAGGGCCAGAACATCACCATCGAGCGCCGATTTTCGGAGGGAAAGTATGAGCGGCTTCCGGATCTCGCGGCCGACTTGGTCCGCCTCAAGGTTGACGTCATTGTTGTTGATGCCTGTGGGGCACCGCTCAATGCCGCCAGTCAGGCAACCAGCACGATCCCCATCGTTGTAGCGGCCTGTAACGACGACCTTGTTGCGACCGGGCTTATCTCCAGCCTCGCTCGACCGGGAGGCAATATCACGGGGCTGTCCGAGCTTACCCCGGAGCTCGGGGCCAAACGTCTTGAGCTGTTGAAAGAGGCCGTCCCCAAGATGAGGCGCGTGGCCATCCTTTGGAATCCGGCCTATTCCGAGCGGTTCAGCGCCAACTTCCGCTTCTGGTCATCCGACTGGACAGAAATGCGAGCCGGCGCCCAGGTGTTGGGCATGACGCTTCAATCCGTGGAGATCCGCGGCCCCGACGATTTCGATACGGCGTTCTCAGCCATGAGCAGAGAGCGAGCCGACGCCCTGATTGCATTTTCGGACCCCTTGATCGTTTTCCACGGAAGACGGATTGCCGATCTCGCGGCGAAGAGCCGCCTGCCGGCAGTGTACGCATCCAGAGAGGTTGTGGATGCAGGAGGCCTGATGGCCTACGGGCCGGGCATCTCTGACATGTTCTCGCGTGCCGCCGTTTACGTCGGCAAGATTTTGAAAGGGGCCAAGCCCGCTGATCTCCCGATGGAGCAGCCCACGAAGTTCGAGCTGGTCATCAACCTCAAGAGCGCGAAGGCCCTTGGGCTCACGATCCCGCAGTCGCTCCTTCTCCGGGCGGACCAGGTGATCCGGTGAGCCCTTGGGGCCGGGATCATCATCTCCTGGCCGAGGAGGACCTGCGATGAAGCGATGCGTTGCTGTGGGGCTGGCGGGCGCGCTGCTGCTCGGCGCGGCCGCGCCGGTCCTGGCCGAGACGGTCCTGGAGAAGATCAGCCGGACCAGGGTCCTGACCGCGGGGACGCGGGCCACCTCCATCCCCTTCGCGTTCATCAATGAGAAGAACGAGTGGATCGGCTTCTCCATTGACCTGCTCGAGGCCATCCGGGCCCGCCTGGAGAAGAAACTGGGGAAGCCCATCAAGCTCGAGAAGAAGGAGGTCACCCCGGCGACCCGGATCCCCCTCGTGGCCAACCGCACCATCGACGTCGAGTGCGGTTCCACCACCTACACCCGAGGCCGGGACGAGACGGTGGACTTCTCCATCAACTTCTTCTTCACGGGCGCCCAGCTCCTCGTGAAGAAGGGGAGCGGGATCAAGAGCCTGGCGGACGTGGCCGGCAAGCGCGTGGGAGTCATCCCGCGGACGACCGGCGAGAAGGCCCTGCGCGCCTCCCAGCCCAAGGCCGACGTGGTGACCCTCCAGGACCACGCAGCTGGCTTCCTGGCCCTGGAGCAGGGGAGGATCGTGGCCTTCGCCAACGATGGCATCCTCCTGGCCGGGCTGGCCGCGAAGGCCAAGAACCCGAAGGACTACGAGGTGGTGGGGGACTTCTTCTCGAAGGACCCTTACTCCTGCATGGTCCCGGAGAACGACTCCAAGTGGCGCGACTTCGTGAACCACACCTTCATGGAGCTCATTGACAACGGAAAGTACTTCGAACTCTACGACAAGTGGCTCGGGGAGCGCGGCGTGGTCCCCTATCCCATGTCGGAGAAGGTCCGCACCTACATGCTCATGCAGTCCATGCCGGAGTAGGGGCGAGGCTGACGGCCGGGCCCGCGGGCGCACGTCGGGAGCGTTCTTGACGGACAGCTCGTTGACGCCTAGACTCCAGCCAAGTCCACCATCCTGATCGCGCGGCCCTCGGAGGACGCACCGTGAGGCTCAGGACCATCGGACTCATCATTACCCTCGCTCTCGGTCTCCTCTTGGCCCCGCTCGCCGCCGCCGCGCAGCAGCCAGGGAAGGTCTATCGGATAGGTGTGTTATTGATTGGCTCCCGTACCGGCTATGCACTCCCCCTAGTCGATGCTTTCCGGCAAGGGCTGCGCGAGTTCGGTTACGTGGAGGGACGGAACGTCGCATTTGAGTATCGCTTTGCGGACGGAAAGTTGGAACGGCTTCCCGACCTCGCGGCCGAGCTGGTCCGGAGCAGGGTTGATGTGATCGTGACGTCGGCGACGCCAGCAATCCAGGCCGCCATGAACGCGACCAGGACAATCCCCATCGTCATGGCGGCCAGTGCCGACCCAGTTGGGACCGGCCTCGTCTCCAGCCTCGCCCGGCCAGGCGGGAATATCACGGGCCTAACCCTCATGTCCCCCGAGTTAGCCGGAAAACTACTGGAGATCCTCAAGGAAGCAATTCCAGGGGTCACCCGCGTGGCGGTCCTCGCACTTCGAGGCACCTCAGCTACCTCACTCTTCTTCAGAGGGACGGAGGTTGCGGCCCGAGCGTTGGGGGTGCGGTTGCAGCTGCTGGAGGTGCGAAACCCCGACGAGTTCGACGGTGCATTCTCGGCGATGACCAAAGAGCGCGCAGACGCTCTCATCGTCCAGACGTCCCCGCTGACCTTCGAACATCGCAGACGGATCGTGGACCTCGCGGCCAAGATCCGGCTACCTGCGATCTACGAATCGAGGGAGTCTGTGGAGACGGGTGGTCTCATGTCTTATGGGCAGAGCATTTCCGACATGTACAGGCGTTCCGCTGCTTTCGTGGACAAGATCCTCAATGGCACCAAGCCCGCCGACCTCCCCGTCGAGCAGCCCACGAAGTTCGAGCTCGTCATCAACCTGAAGACCGCCAAGGCCCTGGGGCTGACGATCCCACCGTCCGTGCTGATCCGAGCAGATCACGTGATTGAGTGAGTTTGGGCGGGCTGGGTCAACTATTGGAAACCATTTGCGGACAAAGCTGGGCACCATAGGAGGATAAGCCGTTGGAAGCCTTCAAGGATGCGGGTCATCTCTACGAGGTCGAACGACGTGCGTACCACGTCGAACGGCCTGGTTTTCGTATCTCGGAGCTACAGATCGGGGCGGCGCAGAAGGTGCCGTGGCACTATCACAATAACGTCCAGGACACGTTCTACGTGCTGGAGGGTCGTCTGCGCATCTTTCTTCGCGATCCGAAGGAAGAGGTCTTACTCGCCCCCAGTGAGACCTACTCTGTTCGACCGCGTCGCCCGCACCTCGTAACGAACGCTGGCCAGAGTTCCGCGGTATTTCTCGTGCTGCAAGGCATCGGCGAATACGATTTTGTGCCGCTCACGTGACAATCCTGTTGTCGGCGGTTCAATCCCGTCCCTGCCTACCAGTTGTTTTTGTAATCTCTTCAATACTTCGTGGTGTGGGATGAGAAGGGGGCGGTACTTTCAGGTCGAAGACGAGCGTGATAGGATGTCGCGTATCGAAACGTGGGACCCGAGTGTCCGCGCCGTCGTCTCATGGAGTAGACAACGCCTGGGCACTTCAGAAAGCGGAAGACCGGACATTCTCGAGGAGAAAACGATGATGCATCATCTGGCGACTGTTCTGGCCTCCTTGCTCTGTGTTTCCTTGGCTCTAACCGGGTGTGTCTCCCGATCGGCGTACATGACCAAAGCGGAGGAGGCAGAAGACCTGAGGAAGGAAGTCACTCAGGGGGAGGCCCGCAATAGGGAGTTAAGCAGTCGTGTGCAGAATCTGGAGCAGAAGAGCCAGACCTTGCTGCAACAGAGCGAAACCTTGCGTAAGGAAACCGAACAGAAGGAACAGGAAATTGCCCGCCTCAAGTCAACCTACGATCAACTGGTCAGGGATCTCAAGAGGGAGATTGAGGCTGGAGAGATCAAGGTAACGCAGTTCAGAGACCTCCTCACGGTGAACTTGGTGGAGAAGATCCTCTTTGACTCCGGCAAGGCCAAAATCAAACCCCGGGGCCTGGAGGTCCTGACGCGGGTGGGAGAGATCCTCAAGGGCACGGCGGACAAGCAAATCCGGATCGAGGGGCACACCGATAACGTTCTGATCGGGCGGGCGCTCGTCGATAAGTTCCCCACGAACTGGGAACTCTCTACCGCTCGGGCCACCGTGGTGGCTCGCTACTTCCAGGAGAAGGTGAGGATCCCTCCCGAGAGGCTGGCCGCAGCCGGGTTTGCCGAGTATCGGCCCGTGGCGCCCAACACCACGGCCGAGGGACGAGCCCAGAACCGGCGGATCGAGATCATCCTGGCGCCCATGCCCCCTGCCTTGGCAACAAAGTGACCCGCTCCCGCCCAATCCCCCCCTATCTCGCCGAGGGTCCGGAGCTGGGCCCCAAGTGTGCCCATGCTAGGCTCGTTCCAGCTCCCTCAGGCTCACAATCGCTTAAGAGATAAATGACACGGCTCCGAGCGGCAGCACTGGCGATCATGACGCTGGGCGCCGTCCTCGTTCACGTGTATGCTGCGGCGGCGGACTTCACGATCATTCAGAAGAACAGGGCGTTTTCCGTCCGCCAGATCGTGATCAAGGTCGGGGATCGGGTCACATTCGTGAACGACGACAGCGTGAATCACAACGTATTTTCGGAAACAAAGGGCTCGGAGTTTGACATACTCCAGCGTCCGGGGCGCTCCGATACGGTGCGTTTCCCGCAGCCCGGCACTGTCGAAGTCCAGTGCGCCATCCATCCCGTCATGAGACTCGTGATGCAGGTGAGGCAATGATCCTCCTCGACCTGCTCCAGCGGCGCCTTCGCGTCAAGGTCATCTCGCTGATCGCGGCGATCCTGATCGTCGGCTTCGGCCTCCTCGTGATCGTGAACATCTGGCGCGAGGCCCAGGTCCTGGTGGACGCGAACCAGGAGACCGCCCGCCTCCTCGCCGCCTCAATACTCGGCAGTATCGAAAGCGGCATGCTCGAGGCGCGGCCGGACGTCATCCGCCGGCTCGTGGGGGACCTCAAGTCGGAGCTCAAGGACGTCCGTCGGCTCGACGTGTACCGCTCGAACGGGGTGGAGGCGTTCGCTGACCTCGACACCCTGAACAAGGTGGACCAGCTCGCTGGCCTGGACCCGGAGGTGGTCGAGCGCATCACCCGGATGCGCCGGGAGCCGGGCGAGCGGATCAGCCATCCGCTGTTCACGCGAGCCGTGGAGACCGCCACGCCCCAGGAGACCTACGAGTCCCTCGACGGCGGCCGCGTGCTGACCCTCTTCCGACCCCTGCCAAATGGCAAGAGGTGCCAGGGTTGCCACGGCAAAGACCACCAGGTCCGCGGCGTGGTGCGAATCACCCTCGGGGTTGACAAGCTGGATGCGGAGCTTCGGGCGGCCCGGAACCGGCAGATCGCCATCGCTGGGTTGACGATCCTCGGCGTGGCGGCCACGGTCGTCGTCTTCCTGGGCCGTGTCGTCCTGGAGCCGATCGCCCGGGTTGCGGCCGCGGCTCGGCGCATGGGCGTCGGAGACTTCGACGTGCGCGTGACGACGGCGAGCCGGGACGAGATCGGCGACCTCGGACGGGTCATCAACGACATGGCGGACGGCCTCAAGGCCGCGCGCGCCGACCTGGAAGCGCGTAATGCCGAGCTCGCGACTACCTTGCGCAGCCTCAGGGAGTCGACGGAGAAGGTCGAGCTGCTCGAGCAGATCAAGGGCGAGCTGGCCAAGTTCGTGCCCGAGTCCGTGAAGCGGCTGCTCGAGCAGAACCCGGACGCACGTCAGCTCGAGAAGCGCGAGGCGGACGTGTCCGTCCTGTTCCTCGACGTGGAAGGCTACACGCGCCTCGCCGAGCAGCTCCCGCCCCACCAGCTCAACCGGATGATCCAGGCCTACTTCTCGAGCTTCCTCGAGATCATCCGAGCCCACTACGGCGACGTCAACGAGACGGCGGGCGACGGCCTCATGGTGATCTTTCAGAGCGAGGGGAGCCGCACGCGCCATGCCCTCAATGCGGCCGGCGCGGCCCTCGAGCTCCTCGGCAAGGTCGGCGAGCTCAACCAGGAGTTCGCGGGGGTCTATCCGCCCGTGGCAATCCACGTCGGGATCAACAGCGGGCCGGCGCTGGTGGGCGCGACGAAGCTGGATGCCGGCGGCGGCGGCCGCTGGACCTTCACCGCATCCGGTCCAACGACGAACCTGGCCGCCCGCACCGCGGGGCTCACGCAGGGTGGCGAGGTCAGGGTGGGTCCCGAGACGGCCGACCGGATCAAGCACCACTACGTGCTCCAGGACACCGGCGAACACCAACTCAAGAACGTCTCTCAGCCGGTGCGGGTCTACCGGCTGGTGCCCGCGGGGGTCTACCGGACGGTCGACCCCTGACGGGCTCGCGTCTTATGCGGGGACTGATCTCGAACCGTCCTCGAGAGGAGGAAGACATGAAGATGCTCACACGTGGCGGGTTGTTTGTCGTGGTGGGGATATTCGCGCTGAGCGTGATCCCTGCGTTTGCGTTCGATTGTCCGAACATGCACAAGGCGGTCATGGCGTATTATGAGAAGTCAACGAAGGTCGCAGGTGTGGATAAGGTCAAGCTGGAGCAAGCCAAAAAGCAGCTCGACGAGGCCAAGAAAGCCCATGAAGACGGGAAACACAGAGATTCCATGAAGGGGATAGCTGAGGCCATGGCCTTGATCAACGCCTCACGACCGTAGTTCCCGATCCTCTTCTCGGACGCAGCGAGCGCGGCCGCGGCCTGCGTTCCTGTGGGAGTTACGCCCCTCGCCCCGACAGGACTGAAAATTCTCGCGTCGGCGGGTCAATCCCGTCCCTGCCGAGCAGAATTTTTCGATAGTTAGCCGTCCCCAGATTTTCTCCAGAACCCCCGAGTGTGCCCAGTTTGCAACCACTTGGCACCCGCTCTCTCTGGCATATGTCTTGCTGTTTTATGGCCCGGACCCGGTAGACTAATTAGAGGAAGCTCGCATGGCTTCGGCCCAGACGGAGCGACGATGGACTCGAGACACCGCACGCCTCGTCGGTCGAGGTGTCGGGCTCGCAGTTTTGTCTGGTCTCTCCTGGCAGGTTCTCGCTCGCGGTGTGAGCTTTTCCTCTCCAGGCCCCATCCTGGGCATTATGGACGGGGCGAATTTCATCTTTCACGAAGCCGGGCATGTGCTCTTTTCATTCTTTGGCGAGTTCCTCCGCATCCTGGGCGGGTCACTGACGCAAGTGGCGATCCCGGTGATGTGTACGGGCTACTTCGCGCGGCAGCACCAAGCGGCCGCAGCCGCCGTGACATTGCTTTGGACAGGCGAGAGCATCACCCATGTGGCGATCTATATCGCCGATGCGCGTGTCATGGGGTTACCGCTGCACGGTGGCGAGGGCGTGATCCACGATTGGAACTATCTCCTCGGGCAGCTCAATCTGGTCAACCACGCCGAGAGCCTCGGAAGGCTTGCCTTCGCGGTAGGAGCGGTCGCCATCCTTTCTGCCCTGGCCCTGCTGGCAATTGACCTTCTCAGTAGGCGGACTCGGCCTGCGGGATCGGAAGGGTCGATTGATCGACACGTCGGTGGGAGAGTCGGGTAGGCTCCGACAGTTGGCTAGGTGGAATGCCGGGCGCGAGAAGGAGGGCAAAATGCAATTGGAAAGAGGAGTTCTATTTCGAGGCGTTCTTATTGGCGGATTGGGGCTGCTGGGCGTGTTTCCCGCCGGGCAGGCGACAGCATCGAGCCTCGAAGTGTTTCATGCCGATTCGCTCGCAGGCCCCATGAAAGAACTCAAGAAGGCTTTCGAGGGAAAACACCGGGGGGTGACGATAAACCTGACCTCCGGAGTTTCAAAGCAGCTTGCCGAACGCATCCTGAAAGGAGATGCCTGTGATGTGTTTGCGCCGTCATCCCCGGCGGTTATCGAAGAGGATCTGATGAACAAGAGAATCGCTGGCTCCGGCAAAGATGCCGCCTCCTGGTATGTCATCTTTTCCGCGAATGAAATGGTCATCGTCACCGAGAAAGGGAATCCGGCAGGAATTAGCCATGTTGCCGATCTTGCCAAGCCTGGGGTCAAATTTGTC
>JAHFEU010000098.1 GCA_023248295.1 Nitrospirota bacterium
TCCTTGAGACCATAGATACCCCCCTCTTCGATCGCTTGAGCGCGCGCGAACTGGGCTTGCCAGCCTTCACGGTGATTCTCGGACTTCTGGATGGGTTCAACCCCTGTGCGATGTGGGTGCTGTTGTTTCTCCTTTCGCTCCTCGTCAACCTTCAGGACCGCGTGAAGATGCTGCTGATTGCCGGCACGTTTGTCGCCGTGAGCGGTCTCGTCTACTTCGCCTTCATGGCAGCCTGGCTCAACGTCTTTCTCCTGATCGGTCTTTCACGCGTCACGCAGGTGGCGCTCGGGGGGATTGCCGGACTCATGGGCGCAATCAATGTCAAAGACTTCTTCGCCCTCGGGAAAGGACCGTCCCTCGCGATCCCCCAGGCGGCCAAGCCGGGTCTGTACGCACGGGCCCGCAAAGTCCTGCAAGCGGAGAACCCGTACGGAGCCCTGGCTGGAATCATCACGCTGGCGGTGCTGGTCAACACCGTCGAGCTCCTCTGCACCGCCGGGTTTCCGGCAGTCTATACACAGATCCTGACGCTCCGGCAACTGCCCCGGTGGGAGTACTACGGGTATCTTGGACTCTATAACGTCGCCTACATCCTGGACGACAGCCTCATGGTCACGCTCGCCGTGATCACACTGGGCCGTCGAAAACTCCAGGAGAAAGAAGGCCGCTGGCTGAAGCTTGTCAGCGGTGTGGTGATGTTAGGCTTAGGGGGGGTCCTGATCGCCAAACCCGAGTGGCTGCAGTAGTAGAGAGGGGTCACTCCACCGCGATCATGCCCACCCGGTCCTTGAACTCCAACCTCGTTCCGAACGCCGTGCACTTGGTCTGCATGGTCTTTTGAAGAAAGGCCGCCTCGTTGTCATTTGCGAGACGGACGCGGAAGTTTTCGATTCGAACTGGAAAAAGACGAATGCGCGTGAGGCAGCTGCCCTCGATTTCCGCCACAAACAGGAACGACAAATCATTCCGCTCTTCCTCATCCACAGCATAGTCGTCGACAAAGTCGCCGGTCGAGTAAAGAATGATACGGCCGTTGTAAAGTTCGATCCCCTGGGGTGTATGGTTCGAATGACCCCAATAGAGATCGGCCCCGAGGTCGACGAGCTCATGGGCCAGCGCTCGCATCGCCCTGGAGGGTGCACCCCAATTCGGGCCGATGTGCGCACTGACGATCACGACGGTCGCCTGGCTTCGGGCTCGCTTCATCACATCGCGCACCCGCGAACGGTACGGTTCCTTCAAGCCTCCGTGGTCATAGGCCACGTAATGGGTTCCCGGCTTCTGAGCGGTCGCCTCCCAATCCGGTTCGTTGTCCGTCAGAGCGATGACGGCCAGTCGTCCTTCCGGAATGTCCAAGAAAGCAGGTTCTAGTGCCGCGGTGAGGTTCGGGCCTGCACCTGCTCGTTTGATGTCGGCCTGGTCCAAGAGCCTCAGGCAGTCAAGCAACGCTTCCGTTCCGAAATCCAGCACATGATTGTTGGCCAGTGCCACGCAGTCGATCCGAGCCGCGCGGAGAAATTCGATGGCCCGGGGATGGGCATGAAAATGAAAGGCTTTCATGTCCGGATGCCACTCCCGTTCATCACCGCTGATGACACACTCAAGGTTAATGAGCCGCCTGTCCGCCGCCAACATCAGAGGCAGGAGGTCACCCCAGAGGGTCTCGGGCGACACGGAAGCATTCCTGATGGCATAACGGTCGACCAGCCGCCCCAGCATGACATCGCCTGTCAACGCGATCCGCATTCAGCCACAAGAGAATCAGGGGAGGACTGCGATGAACGGATTCTGATCGACACACGCGCCAAGCCCGATTCAGCCTGCGCTCGATGATCGGGCGTGCTGGGGCTGCGCAGGAGCAGGACTGTAGGGAACGAACATCGTCTTCACAATCCGCTGGCCTTCCGGGGACTGTGCGAACGAGACGAACGCCTCGGTCAGCGGGTCCGGCTGTTTGCTGGTCAAGAGGATCACCAGTCGGCGCAAGGGGTAGCGCCCGTCCTTCACGGTCGGCTCCCCAGGCTCCACTCTATCAACGAGCAGGACCCGGATCGGCACTCCATCTTCCTGCGCTTTCAGCGCGGTGGCCAGCGAGACATAGGTGATCCCCGAATCCTTGCCGGATACCGTGCTGAGCGCCTGTTCGTCGGATCGGACTGTTCGGGTAGGGGCACGGCGCTCGGTGATACCCAGCGACTGGTAAAGCCCGACGGTCAGGTTCTGATCCATCGGCCGCTCGATTACTTCCACTTTGGTGTCGGCGCCATCCAGATCTGACCAGCGCGCAATCTTGCCGGTCAACAGCTCGCGGACTTGCTCTTTCGTGACTTCTTTGATCGGGTTGGAGGAATTCACGACTGCTGCGATCCCATCCCACGCGATGGGCACGCCTCGCAGGGTCGCGTCTTCGTGATCCGCTACCGCGATCTGGGCCTCGCCGGCCTTGACCATGTCGACGGCCTTGACGGTCCTGTCCCACTCGATATCGAGCGCGGTGCCCGGGTGTACCTTCTCAAAGGCCTTGGCCATGTCCTGCATGACAGGCAGCTCGGGCCCATACCCGGCCACCACGATCCGCCCGATGAGGCCGGCGGACGTTTCTTCCTCAGCCAGCCCGGCCGTTCCGAGCGCTAGACTCAGCGCCAAAAAGATTCGTAGCGGTGCCCTGCGGCCTTCGACCATTCTCTGCTCCATTGCTTCCTGTTCCCTCACGAGCATCCAAGGAGTTTATTCGCCTCGGCTCAAGGAAGACATTAGCTGCTTACTCCTTAGATACCGAAACTCTCAAAAGGATTCGTAACGGCTGATTTCGACAATCGTAGAGGCTGTGTCGTGGGTTGGCGCAGTCACGCCCCGATTGCTGAGGACACATGGCGGGTCGATGATCTGCTGGCGGTGGCGCGCGAGTTAGGCCCCCCACGCAACCATCTCTAGAAGTGGCAGACAGAACCCGAGGCCTGGAAAGAGGCCGCGACGTTGAGAGCACCCGGCCAGGTGAAGCCGCGGCGGAGACCCATCGAACAGGTCATCGGGAGCTTCTTCGATTTCGAGGAAAAGCCGAAGCGGACTCTCGCCGCCCCCCGGACCCCGTTGACCAAGGCCGAGAGAAAGGAGTTTGTGGAGGTTTTCAAAGCCTTTCTCTCAGACCGCTATGCCGGGAAGCTCGAGCGGTGCTGCGGTGAGCAGCACGTCATCCCACCAGGAGCTCGCGGGACGATTGTCTGAGAGAACCCAGACTCACGGGAAGACCAAAGGGGTCATCTGAGTTGTCTCCCATCGCAAGCCAGACCAGCCATGCCTCGCCGGAAGGGCTCACGCCTTCTTGGCACCCGCCGCGGGGAACTTTCTGAGTCTCATACGACCGGCGAGCTCGTGCAGCTTCTCGTGGACGGATTCGTTGTTGAATTCCTGGATATCGGACAGAGCCGACGTGAAATCGGTGAGGGCCGTCAGCCATTCCTGTTGGGATTCCAACGAGACCGGCTTGGCCCGCGCCTGTTCGATCCGTGCGGAGGCCTCCTTGAGCCTGGCCACCGCTGCTTCCAATTGTTTGGCCAGTGTCATACGTTCCCCCTCTCTGAAATTCTTTCCTCGCTGACCGAGTAGACGAACATATACCGCCAGGCGTGCATGGAGCTCGTCACCACACCGAATTCCACGCTTGAGAGCAGCTGCTCATTCGACTTCCCCCGCGCGATCGGTCCGTGGAAGTTGGTCGATGTGGCAACGCCACAATGGACCTCGTAGACAATCTTGCCGTCAGCCAGTTTGCCAGCGAGATCCTGCCCCTGTACCGATTGAGGCGATCCTACAGCCAGCGTTTCCATGAACACCGGTAACCCCATGTCTCCTGTCATGTCCATACGCCCCTGCGATGGAGACATACCGGCATCCCGTTCAGCATGGCACCCGCGTCTTGTGACTCATCAAGCGCAACCATCATGATAACCGACTCCATGGACTGTGAGCAGATGCCCCTGTAGCCTCACCTCGGCTCCCAGAAACATCCTGGCCAGCCACGCATTGGTCAGCAGGTGATCCGTCTCAGCAGGCACGCAGAAATGGCTTCCTCCTTCTGCCAATGCCGCAAAGGGAACGATCTGATCGGCGGCGAAGCGGTCCAGCGTGGCGCCGCTGTTCAAGTCCTCCAGAAGCTGCTTGGCGACATGCTTTCCAATGGCTTCGGCCGTTCGCCGGAGCGCCCCAGCCTGATCCGCACCAAGACGGATCCCTCTACCAAGATCGGCAAACAGCGCCAAGGCAGCACCTGGCTGAAGGGACTCCGTGTCGTTTCGAGCGTCGATGTCAGCGCGGTGCCCCTCACCCCCCAGAACCTGCCTTGCCGCTTGTGCCATCCGCTCGCTGACCCGCCGCTCTTCCAAGTGAGATGACAACGCAATGCCCCAGATCCGTTCCAGCGTTCCGGCCTGCTCAAGCTGCAGGCTGCGAAGGGCCCTCACCACGGGTTTCACGGACAGATGGAGAATCCCCTGCCCCCTGGGTACATATCCGGGGCGTCCCATCTCCACTTCCACATGCAGTCCCATCCGCTGAAGGAGGGGCAGGATCACGTGCTGGAGATGGAACAGGGACGGCGCGAAGTCCTGGAAGAGACCGCCCGTCAATTCGACGGTCACCGGCGCCGGAGCGAATGCCAGCACCGGCAGCACGGCCAGCGCCAACATCGTGGTGGATCCAGCGGAGCCGATGTCCCAGCAGTAGTGTTTGCCCATCTCGAGCGCTCCTGGTCGAAAGACCACTTCCTGTGATCCCTGGAAGAGCCCGTCGGCTTTGCCGTTGACCAGCTCGCAAACAGCCTTGACCACGCGAATGTGCTGAGGTCGAAGCCCTGGCTTGGGCCGGCGAACACGGGCTTTCACGATATGGACAGGCTGACCGGTGAGCGCGGCGAACATCACGGCCTGGCGGACGATCGTCCCGCTGCCGGAGTACTGCGACCCATCGATCTCGATCATGCTCACCTATTCTCCCCTCGTGGCGGAAACGTCCCTCCCACGCGGCTTTCCTTTCCTCAATGCGCTTACGCGCTTTCACCGGGCCCGAGCGTTTGGCTTCATTCTCTTCGTCAAGCGGCGCCCTTCCCTTGCTAGCCTGAGCCGTGCGAACTTTTTCGCCTGACGCTTCGGCATGTTCCTGAACGGCGCTTTCCGCTTCATCTGGTCCCTCCGATTGCGTGCTCACTCGGGGTAGAGGTGCGTCCCTCCACGACCGTCGAACGCCTCGAATGCCAGCTCCGGCCTGGTAATAACGACTTCGCGACCACCGTGTTCGAGAAAATGAATGGCCGCCTCAATTTCCGGTCCCATGCTCCCCGGCGCAAAGTGACCTTCAGCCAGATAGGCTTTAGCTTCTGCCACAGTCAGGGATGTCAGGCTGCGTTCTTGCGCCGTTTTGAACCACAACTTCACGGTGTCCACTGCCGTCAAGTCGAGAATTCTCTGCGCGCCGAGCGTCGCCGCCAGCATGCTCGAGGCGAGATCCTTGTCCACCACCGCTTCGACCCCGACCATGGTCCCCTCTTCGGTCACGCGAACCGGCACCCCGCCGCCTCCGCGCGGATCAGCATGTGTCCGACCTGAAGCCCGTTCCCGTGGGTCAGCATCACCTGATGGCCCTGCCGGATCAGCTCGATGACCCCGGCGAGCGAGTTGTTGAGATTTGACATCTGTTCGTCAATCTCGCCCCGTTGCCCGGCTTTGATCATCGCGTTTCCGCCGAGCGCGACCAGAATCGTGTCAGCCATGGCGGGCTTTCTCGATTACGCCTCGCAGGGCATCCCGAAGTGTCGGCCGGCCCCGTTCCTCGAACTCGTAGCTCACGCGACAGGCCGGCTGGCGGATTGCAAGCACCCGCCGCAGGTCCACCGGCGTGGCGATCACGACCGTATCACAGGCCACGCGTCGGATGGTTTCCTCCAACTCCTGTATCTGCTCACGCCCGTATCCCATGGCCGGCAACAGGCTGCCGATGTGCGGGTAGCGGGCGAACGTGTCCTTGATGCTGCCCACGGCCGCCGATCGCGGATCCACCAGTTCCTTCGCACCGAGTTGCCTGGCCGCCAGCACTCCGGCGCCGTAGCCCATCCCACCATGCGTGAGCGTCGGCCCGTCCTCGATCACCAGCACCCGTTTGTTGCGAATCAGGTTCGGATCGTCCGCCGACAACGGCATCGCCGCCTCGATGACCATCGCATCGGGATTGGCGGTCGAGACTGTCCGATGCACGGCTTCGATGTGCTCCGGCTTGGCTGTATCGATCTTCGTCAACACGACGACGCCGGCGCGCAGCAGGTTGACCTCGCCGGGGAAAAAGGTCCGCTCATGGCCGGCCCGGTGCGGGTCCACGAGCACGATTTCGACATCGGGCACGAAGAACGGGACGTCGTTGTTGCCGCCGTCCCAGAGAATGATCTCCGCCTCGCTCTCCGCCTGGCGCAGAATCCGCTCGTAGTCCACGCCAGCGTAGACCACCGTGCCGCGGCGGAGATGCGGCTCATACTCCTCCATTTCCTCGATCGTGCACCCGGCGCGACGCAGGTCCTCGACGGCGGCAAATCGCTGGACCGCCTGCCTGGCCAGATCCCCGTAGGGCATCGGATGCCTGACGACGACCACGCGCAGCCCTTCGTGCTTGAGAATGTCTGCAATTCTCCTCGTCGCGGGGCTCTTGCCCGCACCGGTCCGGACGGCGCAGACGGAAACGACCGGCTTGCCGGACCGCAGCATGGTGGTCCTCGTGCCAAGCAGGCGGAAGTCAGCGCCACAGGCGATCACCCGAGACGCCTTGTGCATGACCTCCTCGTGCGAGACGTCGCTGTATGCAAAGACCACCTCATCGATCCGATGGGCCTCGATCAACGATTCCAACTCATCCTCGGAGTAGATCGGGATACCGGTCGGGTATTCCGGACCGGCGAGCGAAGCGGGATACCGTCGCCCTTCAATATTGGGAATCTGAGCGGCCGTAAAGGCAACCACGTGGTATCGGGGATTCCGCCGGAAGACGACGTTGAAGTTGTGAAAGTCGCGTCCCGCCGCCCCCATGATCAGGAGCTTGGTCACGTGCATTTCAAAACCTCAGGTGGACATAATCAGTGGAAAAACGCAAGAACCATGCTCGTCCGCGAGCTTGGAGGGAGAAAGTATAACAGCGTGAAGTCGTTGTGTAGAGAGCAGTCTGGAAAGACGGGGCGACCTCCTTGGCGCAATTCTCCACGGCCCTAAAAGCGGGTGTGGTGAATTCTGCTACAGCCCCCCTTGCTTGTGACAGGCCCCAGTAGTGGGAAGTGGCTGGATTTCCATGTTATTTCCTACAAATTAAGCTGAGAGCGCCGTAGGTCTGCGCCTTGCACAAAGTCTTCTCTCAACGAGGACCGCCCGAATGTCGTGGAGTACGATCATTAAGTCGCGACGGGATTGGGAGGTGATCCCCAATCTCCACGACTATCGGGACGCGCGCCGAACCTTCTCATGGGATAAGGCCAGACGCGAGCTGGATGGTCTCCCAGGCAACCTGGGCCTCAACATTGCGCATGAGGCTGTTGATCGCCACGCGGCAGGACCGCGAGCGAATCACCTCGCCTTGCGATGGCTTGGTAAGAAGGGCGAGGTCCAAGACTATTCGTACGCGGAGCTTCGGGACCTCACAAACCGGTTCGCAAACCTCCTCCAGCGTCTCGGCGTGGGCAAGGGTGACCGGGTCTTCGTCTTAGCCGGCCGCATCCCGGAGCTCTACATCACCGCGCTGGGGACCTTGAAAAACCGGAGCATCTTTTGCCCGCTCTTCTCGGCTTTCGGGCCGGAACCGATCCGAGCAAGGATGACGATCGGTCAAGCCAAGGTCCTCGTGACCACGGAATCGCTCTACCAGCGGAAGGTCGCAGGGCTCCGCTCCTCACTGCCCTTCCTTGAACACGTCCTCCTCGTCAGTGAAGGTCAGAAGCCCGCCGAGATGCCGGGCACGTATGACTACCATCGCTTGATGAACGATGCCAGATCCCAGTTCACCATCGGCTCCACTGACCCTGAAGACCTGGCGCTGCTGCACTTTACCAGCGGGACCACCGGGACGCCCAAGGGTGCGGTGCATGCCCACAATGCCGTTGTAGCCCACCACATCACCGGAAAGCTGGCGCTCGATTTTCACAAGGACGATGTCTTCTGGTGCACCGCGGATCCCGGTTGGGTGACGGGGACCTCGTACGGGATCATCGCTCCCTTGACGAACGGGATCACCAGCATCGTGGATGAGGGAGACTTCGATGCCGAGCGCTGGTATCGCGTCCTCCAGGATCAGAAGGTGTCGGTGTGGTACACAGCGCCGACTGCCATTCGCATGATGATGAAGAGCGGCACGGGCCTGGTACGGAAGTACAACCTCCGCAATCTTCGCTTCCTGGCCAGCGTGGGCGAGCCGCTCAATCCGGAGGCAGTCGTTTGGGGCCAGCAGGCTTTGGGCCGCCCGTTCCACGATAATTGGTGGCAGACCGAGACAGGCGGAATCATGATCGCCAACTATGCAGGCGTGGATATCCGGCCCGGCTCAATGGGCCGCCCACTCCCGGGAATTGACGCAGCGATCGTGAGGAAAACGGAGGAGGGATGCGTCGAAGAGATCAAGGAATCCGGCGTCCAAGGCGAGTTGGCGCTGCGACCCGGTTGGCCCTCCATGTTTCGCGCGTATTGGAACGACCCGGAGCGCTATAAGAAGTGTTTCACCGGCGGATGGTACCTGACCGGCGATCTTGCCAAACGTGACGAGGACGGGTATTTCTGGTTCGTCGGAAGAGCAGACGACGTGATCAAGACGTCGGGGCATCTGATCGGCCCATTCGAGGTCGAGAGCGTGCTGGTCGAGCACAAGGCCGTGGCAGAGGCTGGAGTGATCGGGAAACCAGACCCGGTCGCCATGGAAGTGGTCAAGGCCTTCGTCTCGTTGAAAGACGGCTATGAGCCCAGTGACGCGCTCCGACGTGAACTGCTGGGGTTCGCCCGCACGCGTCTTGGCGCCGTAGTTGCGCCGAAGGAAATTCAATTTCTTCCTACTTTACCCAAGACGCGAAGCGGTAAGATCATGCGCCGGCTGCTCAAGGCGCGTGAGCTGGGGCTGCCCGAAGGCGACATTTCGACGTTGGAGGGAACGTGAAGAACACGGCTGTCGATCGCCAACATGCACTCGAGCTCCTCTACCAGATGCTTCGCATCCGGCGCTTCGAAGAAAAATGTGTGGAGCTGTACAGTCTGGGGAAGATCCGAGGGTTCCTGCACCTCTACATAGGGGAGGAGGCGGTGGCAGTCGGGGCGATACGGGCGCTTACCCCGGAGGATGCCATTGTTGCCACCTACCGTGAGCACGGGCAGGCGCTCGTGCGCGGCACACCGATGGGTTCGCTTATGGCTGAACTCTACGGCAAGGCCGCCGGCTGCGCGAGGGGCCGAGGCGGTTCGATGCATTTCTTCGACGCGTCGCGACGATTCTACGGTGGGCTGGCCATCGTGGGAGGTGGCCTGCCGGTCGCTGTTGGCCTGGCCTTGGCCGACAAGCTCCAAGGTCGGTCACGCGTGACCGCGTGCTTCTTCGGTGACGGTGCGGTGGCCGAAGGAGAGTTTCATGAGTCGCTCAATCTCGCTTCGCTGTGGAAACTCCCGGTCCTCTT
>JAHFEU010000099.1 GCA_023248295.1 Nitrospirota bacterium
GCGGGCTCAAAACAGGAGCCTTGACCACTTCCACGCCGGCCGGCGTTTCGAACTCGAACAGCGCATTTCTGAGGCCGGTGTTGGGTTTCAGGTTGTTGAATTCAAACGTCGAGACGTTGCCGCTGATCTCATGAATCGACACTGTTTTGATGAAGTAGGTCTTCGGCTGAACCTCCAGGACGATCCGGACGACGGTTCGCACCGGATCCGGCTCCGTTTGCTTCGGGAGCAAGGTGACCAACGGGACTCCGCCCTCCCCGCGTTTCCCTTCCGCAGTCGGCTCCAGTTCGAATTGCTCCTCCAGCTTCGCCACCCCTTGCAGCAACTGCAAGGGGGCCTGTGAGGCCGCCATCTGCGTGAGCTTGCCCACCAGCACTTGCTTGTGCTCCGGCACGTACATCCTGACCTCGTCCCGGTTGACGTAGATCTCTTCCACGGTCGGATCCAGGTAATCCCACCGGAGCCGACCCGGTTTCTTGATGTACACCCGTCCACGTGACGTGATCGGTGTCGCAAAGCCCTCGATCCTGGTACTCTGCTTGAAGTCCGCCTGCAGGTCCTGCGTCCGCTCATACCTCGCCTGCAGTTTCTTCACCACCTCTTTCACCTCTTTCACATCGTCGGCCGCGCCACTGACTCCATAAAAGAAGAGACCGGTGACCGCCACGAGGAGTATCGAGAGGCTTTTGATGTAAGTCCACAAAGAGGTATCGGAAGAATCGATTCTTTCTTGCGGGTGGCGCCGACCAGGGACCCCGTCCGCCCGCAGCGGGGTCCCCACACCGGGCGGGGTGCGAGGACGGACGGGGCGGTCGGTGACAGGACCCGCTGCGGTTTCGATCATTCCGACTCCTCGCCCACCGGCCCACGCCTCACGATCACCTCGCGCCGCCCGTCCCGGGCGGGCGCCCCGACGATGCCCTCCTCTTCCATGCGCTCGATCATCCGCGCCGCCCTGGGATATCCCACGCGCAGGCGACGTTGGATCAGCGACGCCGAGGCCTGGCCGGACGTGATCACCAGATCCTTCGCCTGCTCGTACACTTCGTCTTGTTCCTGATCCTCCGCCGCGTCTTCCTGACGGAGCGATTGCCATTCGTCGCTGTACGCAGGCGCCGCCTGTTTCTTCACGAATTCCACCACCCGGCGCACATCGTCGTCCGGCACGAAGGACCCATGCAGGCGGGTAATCCGTCCGGTGCCCGAGGCCAGATAGAGCATGTCGCCCAGTCCCACCAACGCCTCCGCACCGTTGGCATCCAGGATCGTGCGGGAATCCGTTTTGGAAGACACCTGAAACGCGATCCGCGCCGGGAAATTCGCCTTGATCAGACCGGTCAGCACATCCACCGACGGCCGCTGCGTAGCGAGCACCAAATGGATCCCGGACGCCCTGGCCATCTGGGCCAATCGCGCGATCTTGTCCTCCACCTCCTTGGGCGCCACCATCATCAGGTCAGCCAGCTCGTCGATCATCACCACGATATAGGGAAGCGGCGCGGGTCCCGTCTTGGCCGAAAGGCGGGGAATCATCGGCGAGGCCGCTGGAGCTTGCATGGCTGGAGTGTCAGACCTCACGCCTTCGCCAGCCCCGAGGCCATCGTCCCCGGACAAGAACTCCATCGGCAAATCCGGCTGCTCCAGCGCAGGCTTTCTCGTCGACTTCTTGACCGCGCCCTGGGTCTCCGGCGCCCGCCGGTTATACGATTCTATATTGCGAACCCCGGCCTCGGCCAGCAGCTTGTACCGCCGTTCCATTTCCAGGACGACCCAGCCCAGCCCACGGGCGGCCGCCCTGGGATCGGTGATGACCGGCCGCAGCAGATGCGGCACGCCGTCATACACCTGAAACTCCAACCGCTTCGGATCAATCAGCAGCAGCTTCACCTCGTCCGGTCTGGCGGAGAACAGAATGCTCATCAGCATGGTGTGGAGACTGACGCTCTTCCCGGCGCCGGTCGCGCCGGCGACCAACAGATGCGGCATGGTCTTCAAATCCGCGGCCACCGGGACGCCGAAAATATCCTTTCCGAGTGCGATGGTCAGCTTGGAGCGTGACCGGGTGAATGCGTCGCTGGTGACCAACTCCTTCAACGACACGGTCTCGCGGTAGGGATTGGGAACTTCAATGCCAACAACCGACTTGCCGGGCAACGGCGCCACAATACGGAGACTGATGGCCTTGAGCGCGAGGGCGAGGTCATTGTCCAGGTTCACGATACGGGCCACCTTCACGCCGGGCGCCGGCTCAAACTCGTACATCGTCACGATCGGGCCCGGATGCACTTCGGTCACTTTTCCTTCGATCCCGAAACTCAGCAGGGCGCGCGTCAACACCTCAGACCGCGCTTTGAGCGCCTCATCGGTCATACGCTCCAGCGGGCCCGAGAAATCGCTGAGCAGCTCCTGCGGGTCCGGAAGTTCGTAGCCGGTCGAGACCGCCCTGGTCACGACGATCTCCGGCATCTCTTGATCCGGCGCAGACGGCTCGTCGGCAGCCGTGGCCGGCAGCTCTGCGGGAACCGGCGCAGGCGGCGCTTCAGCCGCCAGCGTCCCCCCGTTGCTTTCGGGCAATGGGGCCGCCGGCACGGGGCGATTGATCTTGACCGGCTTGGTTCTTGTTTTCTTCACCGCCTCGACCCGGCTAGACCATTCCGACAGCGCCGGCGGGATGGCTGCCACCCACTCGGAGAGCGGCTTCCACCAACCGGGCGCGCGCCGCCACAGTTCTATGAGCGACATCGGCGTCGCCAGCAAGAGCGAGACCAGGAGCCCGGCCAGCAAGATAATGTGGGCCCCGGTGCTGGCAAAATAGCCTCGCAGACCGTCCGCGAGAACCTGTCCGGTCACGCCGCCGGCCATCCCGCGATATACCAGCCCGCTAAAGAGCGTCGGGACGGCAGTCACTTCCAGATGCAACAAGCCGCTCAGACACAGCAACGATGCCAGTGAGCCGGCGGCGCTCCGGAGCGTCACCGTGAGGGCGCCCTCCACAAAACACCGTGCTCCCAGCATGGCCAGCAGAAACGGCAGCAGATAGGCGCCCCCGCCGACCAACCAGAACAGGGCGGAGGCCAGGGTGGCGCCCACCGCGCCGATCATGTTCCGAGTCGGAGCGGGAGGGGCTCCAGGGGAAGGGGCTGACCCGAAGAGAGGGACGTCGGTGGGAGCGAAGGAACCCAGACTCAGCAGAATCAAGAGGCTGAGCGTGATCAGGAGAACACCGATCACCTCATGCTTCAGATGGGCCGACTGACGGGAGGCGCTGCGGGCGTCACCGCGCCTGGCCGTGGTGGATGCACCCATGCGCGGGATGGTAACACCACCTGTGGGCAAGGGGCAAGGGCCCCCACGCGTGACGCGTGACGCGTCACGCGTGACGGGTTCTAGCCGAGGACCATCGGCAGAGGACGGAGCTCGCGCTTGAGAGGATCGAGCATCAGGCCCAAGGCTCCCAGTGACACCGTGCCGAACAAGAGACTATCGCCCTTTTCGCCGAAGATCACGGGCGAGGCAGCTCGTTCCCCATCGACGGCAAAGACTGCATCACCCATCTGTCTGGTAATCCTGGTACCGTCAGCCAGGGTAAAAGTGCGCGAACTGTGCGGTTTGATGCCAAGGCGCTTCAGCGTGGCACGTGGGGCGACCGTGTAGACTGCTCCCGAATCAACCAGGAACGCAGCCTTGGCCTTCTTCTTGGGCTTGGCTGGATTAATGATGCTGGCGGTAATGTGGGTCAGGCCCATACAGGTTTTACCTTCTACGGGCTGATGCAACAGAAAACACTCATGTCGGTCACGCGCCGGCCTTCCCCAGGGCGTCGGCCAGGGCCGCAAACTCCTCGAGCGCAAGCGTCTCCGCTCGCCGGGACGGAGCGATCCCGACGCGCGCCAGCGCCGAGGCCACTGTCTCCGGCCGCAGGCCTTCATCCCGCAGGGAGTTCAGCAGCGTCTTGCGGCGGTGGGCGAAGGCGGCGCGCACGGTCCGGACGAACAGAGCCTCGTCCGCCACCCGCGGGGAACGTTCCTTGTGCATGATCAGGCGCACCACGGCGGAGCCGACCTCGGGACGCGGGCGGAAGCAACTGGCAGCCACCTGGAACGCCAGGGAGGGAACAGCCGAGTATTGGGCGAGGACCGACAGGATGCCGTAGTCGCGCCCTCCCGGCCGTGCCACCAACCGCCGAGCCACCTCGGTCTGCAGCATCAGCACCAGGCGATCAAGCCGCTCTCGTGCGTCGAGCAGCCTGAACAGCAGCGGCGTGGAGATGTAGTACGGGAGGTTGGCCACCACAACCGTCCCTTCGGGAAGCCTCTCGAAGGGAAACTCCAGCGCGTCAGCCACCCGGAGATCGAGGTTGCGACAATCAGCGACGGCCCGGGTCAGGTAGTCGCCAAGCCTCGGATCCTTCTCGATCGCGATCACCGTCTGTGCCGCGGCACAGAGGGGACGCGTGAGAATGCCACGGCCCGGCCCGATCTCCAGCACGGTCTCATGCGGCCGAACCGCAGCCAGAGCGATGATTTTCCGGACGATGTTCGGATCAATGAGGAAATGCTGGCCGAGGCGTTTTCGCGGACGAGGAGCGGGCGGAATCATTGGCCAGGGTGACGGTTCAAGCGGGGCCGACGATGGTGTCGCCACGTTTCTTGAGTTGTTGAGCCAAAGACAGCAAGAAGTCCCGGTACGTCTCGACCTCATCGCTCAGCTCTTCCAGCAGGTCATTGGTAAAGGAGGGCCCCGGGCGTACGTCGGAAAAACGCTGGGCGTCTTGTGGTCCTAGATGCGCCGTGAGCAACGGGATCGTGCGGGCCTTCCACGCGGCGACACGCTCGCTCCCGCCTACCGTATTCAAATCGCTCTCCGCCCGCTTCAAGATTGCTTCCAGCTCTTTCAGTTGCGCGTGGAGCATATCAAGCGCCTGATCCCGGTCGGACATCACTCGCCCTCTCTTCCTGTCACCGCCTCGCTGCAGCCAAGCGCGCCGCCAACTTGACGGCCTCGACCAGGCTCCCCGTCTCGGCCACGCCCTTGCCGGCGATATCGTACGCCGTGCCGTGGTCCACCGACGCGCGGATGATCGGGAGCCCCACCGTCAGATTGACGCACCTCCCGAATGCCACCAGTTTGAGCGGGATCAGGCCCTGATCGTGGTACATGGCCACCACGCCGTCGTACTCGCCGCGCACGGCCTTTCTGAACAGCGTATCCGCTGGAAGCGGATCGCTGACGTGAATCCCGGCGGACCGGGCCTGTTGTGCCGCGGGCAGAATGCACCGCCGTTCCTCATCGCCGAACAAGCCGGCTTCCCCTGCGTGAGGGTTCAGCGCCGCCAACCCGATCTTCGGCTTGGCGACGCCAAAGTAGTCACGGAGAGCCCGGTGCGCCAACCGGATGGACCGCCCCACGCGCTCCACCGTCAGTGCGGACGACAGATCACGAACCGCCACGTGCGTGGTCGCGAACATGATTTTCAGCGGCCCGCCCAGAATCATCATCCCGACTTCCGGGCTGTGGGTCAGGTCCGCCAGCAGCTCCGTATGGCCCGGGTGCTTGCAGCCGGCCAGATTGATCGCCTCTTTGTTGATCGGCCCCGTCACGATCCCGTTGATACAGCCCACCTCCGCCAGCCTGACCGCTTTGGAGATGAAGGAGATGGAGGCCGCACCGGTCTCCGCCGCCGCGACTCCCATGCGAAACCGGCCAAGCGGGCGTTCCAGCGGATCCAGGACCGGGATTACGCCGCGACGGCCGAGCGGCCGGTCATGCCCGTGAATCGCCTCGACCCGCATCGGCAGACCGAGGGACCGAACCGTCTGTTCCATCACCGGTAGCGAGCCGATCACGAGCGGACGGCACACACGACCGATCTCACGACCCGCCAAGGCCTTGGCCAACACCTCCGGCCCGATCCCGGCGGGATCCCCCATCGTGAGGCCCAATATGGGTTTCGTATCATTTTTCGACTTGCGGCTCTTCGGCATCGCATACCCATGCACTGCGTTTGTTGATCTGGTGAATCGGCGATCGGCTGATCGAAAATCTCTCAATTAACAAATTGGGAAATCAACAAATTCTAGGGATGGCCGTCCGGCTCCACATGGACAATCACCTCGGCCACGCCGTCGAAGCAGCGCTTGATCGAGTGTTCCACTCCATGAGCCAACGCGTGGGCGTCGGCGACCGACATCCCGGCCGACACGTGCACCGACAAGTCCACGAAGATATGGTGGGGAAGCCCTCGAGTTCTGATCTCGTGGCAGTCGAGGACTCCCTCGTTCCGCAGCACCACCGCGCGAATCTCCTCCGGATCCAGACGAGCCGTGTCGGTGAGCGACCGGGAGGTTTCCCAGAGCACGGCCACCGCGGTCTTGGCGATAATCGCGGCGATGACCACCGCCACGATCGGATCCATGATGGGGTAGCCGAGGCGGACCGCGGCCAGCCCGGCTATCACCGAGAAGGACGTGAGAATATCGCTTGCCGTATGCTCGGAATCGGCCACCAGGATTTCGCTGCGTAGCTCCTTCCCCTTGCGCCGCTCCCACTTCATCACGCCGTAGTTGATCGCCATCGTCGCCACCATCACGCCGAAACTGACCGCGGTCACCTCCGGCAGGACCGCGCCTTGCCAGTGCGCGTAGCTGTTCCAGAGCAGGTAGACGCAGGTGGCGACCAGCATCCCCCCGATCGCGGCCGCGGCCAGCGTCTCGTACTTCTTATGGCCATACGGGTGTTCATCGTCGGGCGGCGCCGCTGCCAGCCAGAGCCCGATGAGCCCGACCACGTTCGATAAGCCGTCGAAGAGCGAATGGAACCCGTCAGCCTGCATGCCGAGTGATCCGATCATCAGGCCATAGAACAGCTTGGCGAAGGCCACCAGCAGGTTCAGCGCCAGTACGGCCCAGAGAACAACCCGTATCTCTCCCGCCCGAGGGTCTCCTCCACCGCTGAAAAGGTCCCCAGGGGTACTCGACCGGTGTTGGGCTAATCGCCTCATCCAACCGTCACTCCCCACGAAACATCCCGTTGGATGTCGAAGGATTCATGACCCATACAGGTAGAGCGTGTACCCGACGTAGAGCAATGCTATTCCGCTCAGGAGCCAGGGACGCCAATGTCCGCCCCACAGGAGCTGGCCGAAACTGAACCCGACCGCGACCAGCGCGAGCCCCATGGTCGCCAGTGCAGACGGCGCCAGAGCCCACTCCGTCCCGAGCAGACCCAAGGAGACCGGGAAGGTTCCCTGAAATACCATGGCTCCTGTGACGTTGCCCACCGCCAGGGTGTCCTTCCGCTGATAGAGCCACAGAAAACTGTTCGACATCTCCGGCAACTCGGTCGCCAGCGGAGCGATCAGGAGGGTCAGCAGCAGCGGCGACACGTCCAGCTCGGCCGAGATCGCCTTCGCGACCGTCACGAACAGGTGGGCACCGATCACCAACCCGACCAGGCCCACCGCGCCCTGCAGACCGATCTTCGTGTAGGAGGGGTTGGCAGATTGACGGGAAAAAATCAACGGTTCCAAGGCGAGATGCCCGCGCGTTTCTCCCGAAAATTTGAGAAGCATGTACGCCATATACGAGGCGACCAACAACCCCGCGGCAAGGTAGTGGATCGCGCGGGACGAGATAAACGCGCATCCCATCGCTACGCCATAGGCCACCAGAAAAAAACCGAGGTCGATCCTTACTTCGCGGTAATCCACATGGAAGACCGCAGTCCGCTTTCCCAGTCGGGCATACAGCATTAGCAGGCCGGCCAAGATGGGGAGCACCAGCGTGCTGATCATGAACGGGGCCCCTAGTATCGCGCCAAGCCCTACCTGCACCCGCTCATGTCCGGTGCCGAAGAAAATCGCAATGATCGGAATGGACGTCTCCGGCAGCGTGGTCCCGACCGCCGCGAAGATGCTGCCGACCGCCCCTTCCGGCACCTTCAGGCGCTTCCCCAGCCATTCGATCCCGTTAGTGAAGAGCGCACAGCCGCCCAGCGTCATGACCACGGAGGCGAGCAAGAGGGCAAGATAGTACGGAATCGCCACGAAATGCTCCAATCTACTTCTTCCTTTTGCCTTGTCGGGTAAAGGCCTGCATGGCCTCCTCCATGACCTCCCGTACTGGCCGACCGCTTTGCTCCGCGATCCGCTTGCAGTCCTGATATTCCGGGGCGGCCTTGATTCCACCTTCCCCTGTCTCGGCCACCTTCACTCGCACCATCCCGCCGCGCGTCCGCACGGACTCGAGGCGCCGTGGGAGCACACGCCGGCTCATCTCCTGAAGCCTGACGCCCAGCGTGGTGGTTTCCCGCAACACGACCCCGGCCACCGCGTCGGCTTTCTCGCGCGACGCCAGCGCCGCCAGAACGATGCCGGGCCGACCATGCTTCATGATCACCGGCGTGAGCGTGACATCCAACGCGCCGGCCGCGAACACGCGGTCCATGACGGTCTCATAGGCCTGCGGGTTCAGGTCGTCCAGGTTGGTCTCAATCTGGACCACCGCCTCCGTGTCGCCGAACGACGCTGGGATCGACTCGCCCAGGAAGACCCGCAACACGTTGGGCCACCCGCCTGGGTCCGCAGTGCCGGCCCCGTACCCAACGGCGGTGGGACGCATCAGCGGGAGCGGACCGAATTCCTGAACCAGTGCGCTCAGCAGCGCAATGCCGGTCGGGGTAGTCAACTCGCGCACAGGCCCGGCACTGTACACCGGCACGCCTCGAGCGAGCAACGCGACCGCAGGACCGGGGACCGGCAGCGTGCCATGCGCCGAGTCAAGCACTCCCGAGCCGAGGTTGACCGAGGAAGCGGTCGCTCGTTCCACGCCGAGGAGATGGCAGCCGAGCACTGCGCCCATCACGTCCACGAGCGAATCCACCACGCCGATCTCATGGAACTGGACCTCCGAGGGACTCACTCGATGGGCCGCGCCTTCCGCCCGCGCCAGTCGGTCAAAGACCTCTCGGCTCCGGTCTTTCACCCCGGCCGGAAGCTGGCCGGACGCGATGATCCGTTGGATGCGGCTGAGCGGGATCGGCGAGCGGAATCCGTCACGCACCACCACCTCCACCTTCGTGGCGGTGAGGCCGCCCCGCATCACCGTCTTGCATTTCAAATCATAAGTGTCGATGGGGACCGACTTGAGCCCGTGGACCAGGTCCTTGAACGGCAAGCCGGCATCCACCAGCGCGCCGAGGATCATATCCCCGCTGACACCGGAGAAACAGTCGAAATGAAGCAGGGTCACCACGCCTCCTCACGAAAGGACCCGCGCACACGTCAACCCGCCGCTCATCTTAACAAAACGGGCCGGAGACCGAAAGAAGGCAGCGTTGATGCGTTCACGGATTGACGATCGAAGCATTCGGACCGCGGGAGCGAACCTTACACCGAAAACGCCACGAGTGCCCTCATGAATCGACGACCGCGGGTGGCGCCGACCAGGGACCCCAGCCGCCCGTCGATTCATCGCCCGAAGGGTGTGGCGGGGCTCAAAGCGAACTTCACCGGAGGAGCGAGGCGTCCACCGAGGCTCCGCCGAGTAGGAAAGCCGGAACTGACCAAGGCATAGTGGTCATCACCCGTTGCGACCCGGAGCAACGGGTCCCCGGACCACAGCCGCGGGAATTCCGGAAGGCTTCCGCCGGGGACCCATTGCTCTTGC
>JAHFEU010000100.1:0-2456 GCA_023248295.1 Nitrospirota bacterium
GATCGGGCCTGTCGTCGCGCCCTGCGGGACGGTGGTGGTGATCGTGGTCGCTGAGGCCGAGGTGATGATGGCCGGCTTGCCATTGAATGTGACTTGATTGTTGGAGGCGACCGCATCAAAGTTCTGGCCGGTGATCGTCACGGTGCTGCCGATTGGCCCGCTCATGGGGCTGAAGCTGCTGATGCTCGGCCCTGTCGGGGTCACGGGCACGGTGGTGAACGAGCTGGCGACGGCGGCCATGGGATTGCCGGCCCGGTCTTGGAGGCCATTTAGGGTCAGGGGATAGGTGGTCCCTGGCTTGAGCGGCCCGTCGGGGACGAAAAAGGCTAGCAGGCCCTCTTCCCCCGGACTCACCGTGCCGAGTACCGGGCCGTCTAGGCTGGTCAGAATCACGCCTGTAAGTAAGGTGACGTTGATCGGCTCGGAAAACTGAATAGCGACCAATGGCGTTAGCGAGACCTCAATGGTCCCCGAAACCGGAGTGATGTTCAGGACCGTGGGCGCGGTGGTATCTCTTCCCGGTTGGAGATACAGTTCCATGTCCCTGGTCGGCTCCTTCTCATCATCCTCGCGGCCGCCCGCCAGCAGAATCTCCCCGGGGGGCAGCCCCGTGGCGGTGTGATTGAAGCGCTGCTCGCGAAGCTTGCTGCGGAGTTTTGAGAAAGTCTGGGTAACGGGATCGAAGACTTCCACCGAATCGAGCGCGTCCTTTTTCCCTCTCCCTCCCGCGATGAGCACCCGGCCGTCATTGAGCAAGCTTGCGGTGTGCTGCATGCGGGCGCTATGCAGATGCGCGTCCAGCAGGGTGCTCTCTCCCGTTGCGGGATCGAACAGCTCGGCGGAGGTCAGGACCTCGTCCTCCTGTCGCCCCCCGACAATCAGCACCCGGCCATCGGGCAAGAGCGTGGCGGTGTGATGATGCCGCGACACGTTGAGCGCGTGGGGCAGGAGGATAAATGACCCGTTGCGGGGATCGTAGAGCAGTCCGCTGGGATGTTCGAATGTCTCGCCCTGCTCCAGCGGGAGGCGCGAGGCATCGAGGCCGCCCAACAGGAGCACCCGGCCGTCCGGCAGCAGGGTGGCCGTGTGCCCGGCGCGGGGAATTTGCACCGACGCCGGGAGTCCGGTGAACGTCCCATCCCGTTGGAACCGTTCGGCGCTGTACAGCGGCCCGTGCCGATCCCGGCCCGCCGCGTGCAGCACCTCGCCATTCGGGAGCAGCGTCGCCGTGTGTTCCGTCCGCGGGGTGGTGAGCTCGACGGACAGCCGGGCGCTCTGCAGGCTGGTCGGGTCAAAGACCTCGGCACTGGAGAGCACCTCCTTGTCCTTGCCACGGCCGCCGGTCAGGAGCACGGTCCCGTCGGGCAGCAGCGTCGCCGTGTGCCCGGCTCGGGCCTGCGCAAGCGTGCCCAGGCGCAGGGTGCCCGTGATCGTGACGCACACGTGGCTGCCGGGACTTCCGCTGATGAGGATCTCGAGACGATGGAGGCCGGGGACAAGCCTCAGGGGCCTGTGAATGACCTCAGCAGGCTTGGCGAACTCGCGCGATGAGACCACTTCCACGCCATCGAGCAGCACGCGCCCGCTGGAGACCGCCCCCTTCCGCGATCTCGGCTCTCCGGAAGGTCCGCAACTCGGGACGTCGCGGTCGTCGTCCTGATCCTTCTCCTTGTCCCGGTCGCGATCCTGGTCTTTGTGCTCGTCCTGGTCCCTGTCCTCGTCATCGGGAGCGCCGTTGATCAGGTAAAGCGTGAAGGGCGGACGCGCCAGGGGTGGAACCATCACGGTGCGCACGAACCGATCAGGGGGACCAGACGTGCGGACAAACCTTTCAGGCCCAAAGAGTACGCGGGTCTCCGGTGCCGCCCACCCGGGCGCGGGCCAGGCAACCAGGAGGAGGAGTGGGATCCAGCCAGCACTGCCTGGCAGACGGTGGAGGAGGCAGGACACGAGGGTCCACATCGCTCGGGCAGCGAGGGAACCACGTCCGTTGTGCTGCAGGACGCCAATCATCAGGTACGGCCTCAGCCCCATCTATGCTGAATGGGGGCTTCCTCGGTACCAGAGACCGCGACCTATGTCAATCATCCAAAAGTAGGGGGGGCCCCCTCCGAAATGAGGGGGTTCCTGGCTGCTGGGCTGGAAAACTAGGACGAGCGGGGCGGAGTGGAAAGGCCTTGAAAGCCTTGAAACAATGCCGGTTGGCGTGGAGGTCAGGCCCCCTTGTTTCCGTGGGCTAGAAGACAAGCGGCGCCTTCTCGCCCACACTCTCTCCCTCACCCCCACCCTCTCCCGCAATGGGCGAGGGAATGTCTGTGGACAGGCCTCGGATGGAACGGATGCGCGCTGAGGGCCAAGACATAGCGCGAGCTGCCTTTAGAAAGCCAGACGGGTTCCGCGTGCGACGGCATTGCGACCAGCGGGTCGCAGCCTTATAGGAGCACGCGGCCAACGGT
>JAHFEU010000100.1:2466-5876 GCA_023248295.1 Nitrospirota bacterium
CGAACGCGCGCGCCGTTCGTCAGCCGAGGCCTCTTAATCCGACGCCCGCTTCTTTCAACACCTGCCCGGTGTAGGAATGCGCGACGCGGGCCAAGTCGGCCGGCTTTCCTTCCGCCAGGATCTCACCGCCACGGTCCCCTCCTTCGGGCCCCAGATCAATGATCCAGTCGGCGTTTCGGACCACGTCCAGATTATGCTCGATGACCACAACCGTATTCCCGGCCTCCACCAGGCGATTGAGCACATCCAGCAACCGCTGAATGTCAGCAAAGTGCAGCCCCGTAGTCGGCTCGTCCAGGATATAGAGCGTCCGACCGGTCGCGCGCTTGGACAGCTCGCGTGACAGCTTGACCCGCTGGGCTTCCCCGCCGGAGAGTGTGGTGGCCGATTGGCCCAGCTTGATGTAGTGCAGCCCGACGTCGTGCAAGGTCTGGAGCTTGGCTTTAATGTGGGGAATGTGCTCGAAGAACTCCAACGCCTCTTCAACGGTCATGTTCAGAACATCCGCGATGCTGCGTCCCTTGTGCTGGATCTCGAGCGTCTCCCGGTTATACCGCTGGCCTTTGCACACCTCGCACGTCACGTAGATGTCCGGCAGAAAGTGCATCTCGATCTTGATCAGGCCGTCCCCCTGGCAGGCTTCACACCGGCCCCCTTTCACGTTGAAGCTGTAGCGCCCCAGCTTGTACCCACGGACGCGTGACTCCGGGAGCTTGGCGAACAGATCCCGGATGAACGTGAACAGCCCGGTATAGGTGGCCGGGTTCGACCGCGGGGTCCGGCCGATCGGCGATTGGTCAATATCGATGACCTTATCGAGCGCCTCCACCCCCTCGAGCGCCTTGCAGCCGTCAAGATTAGACTTCCCCTCACCCCTCCCTCTCCCATCACCCGTTGCATTAGTAAGAGCAACGGGTTCCCGGGCGAGGGCTCTCCCTATTCCCCTCTCCCCCGGGCAGCCGTTGCCCCTCCGATTGCCACGGGTGATGGGGAGAGGCGCAGGTGAGGGGGCGCGTCCAAGCACCTTCGACAGCGAATGGAACAGGACCTCCAGCACCAGCGTGCTCTTCCCTGACCCGGACACGCCGGTCACGCAGGTGAAGAGGCCCAGCGGAATGCGGGCGGTGATGCCTTTCAGGTTATGCTTTCTGGCCCCGACGATGGAGAGAAATCGTTTCGGCCGGCGGTCCCGCTTGGGCAGATCTACCGCCATTTCGCCGCGCAGGTACCGGCCGGTGAGCGAAGCCGGATTGGCCATGATCTCCGCCAGCGTGCCCTGCGCCACCAGACGCCCCCCCAGCGCGCCGGCTCCCGGACCCAGATCGAGGATATGGTCCGCCGAACGCATGGTCTCGGCGTCATGCTCCACCACCACGACCGTGTTGCCCATGTCGCGCAGCCGGAGCAGCGTCTGAAGGAGCCGCCGGTTGTCCCGTTGATGGAGTCCGATGCTGGGCTCGTCCAGAATGTACAGCACGCCGACCAGCCCCGACCCGATCTGCGTGGCGAGCCGGATGCGCTGGCCTTCTCCGCCGGACAGCGTCGCGGCGGGCCGGTCCAGCGTGAGATAGTCCAGCCCGACATTGACCAGGAACCCCAGCCGCTCGCGAAGCTCTTTTAAGATGCGATGGGCAATGACGCGCTCCCGTTCAGCCAGCGCGAGCGAGCCGAAATAGTCCGCCGCCGCCCGAACCGACAGTTGGGTGACCTCCGCGATCGACCGCCGCCCCACCTTCACCGACAGACTCTCCGGCCTGAGGCGCGCCCCCTTGCAGACGGGACAGAGATCCAGCATCGTAAAATCCTCGTCTCCATCATCGTGCAGGCCGTCTGGCGTCATCGCGTACCCGATGCCGTCGCAGGCCGGGCAGGCGCCGTGCGGGCTGTTGAACGAAAAGACGCGGGGCGTAATCTCCGGATAGCTCACGCCGCACCGCACGCAGGCCAGTTTCTCGCTGTAGAGCACCGCCTTGTCGTCCTCCGTGAGCACGCCCACCAGGCCGTCCGCCAGCTTGAGCGAGGTCTCCACCGAGTCAGCCAGTCGTCTGACCAGCGCGTCTCCCGGTTTCATGACCAGCCGGTCCACGACCACCTCGATCGTGTGCTTCCGCTGCTTATCCAGGGTCACGTCCTCGCCAAGGTCCACCATCCGGCCGTCGATCCTCGCCCGCACATACCCGGCCCGCCGCATGTCGAGCAGCTCCTTCCGGTACTCGCCCTTCCGTCCCCGCACGATCGGCGCCAGCACCTGGAACTTTATGCCCTCCGGCAGCGCCCGGATCGCGTCCACCATCTGCTGAACCGTCTGCGCGGTGATCTCCTCGCCGCAGTTGTAGCAGAAGGGGCGGCCGATGCGAGCGAAGAGCAATCGAAGATAGTCATAGATCTCGGTCACCGTGCCGACCGTGGAGCGCGGGTTATGGCTGGTGCTCTTTTGCTCGATGGAGATGGCGGGCGAGAGCCCTTCGATGGAGTCCACGTCCGGCTTGCCCATCTGCTCCAGGAACTGCCGCGCGTAGGCGGAGAGCGACTCCACGTAGCGGCGCTGCCCTTCGGCGTAGATGGTATCGAAGGCGAGGGAGGACTTGCCGGACCCGCTGAGGCCCGTGATGACGACGAGCCTGTCCCGTGGAATCTCGACGTCGAGGTTCTTGAGATTGTGCTCCCGCGCGCCGCGGATGACGATGGAACGACTCATAAGAGGCGAGATTATAACATACGGCCTACCAGCGGGCCGGGTGAGCTAGCCTGGAGAAGAGTCGCCGACCAAGGGTGGGGCGCCCGTCTCACGCTGGGTGAAGCGCCGTGGCGAGGGACCTGCCGGGAACCACGTGACTTGACAATTCTATGCGTTTGCGCGCTAAATCGGCCCGCAGCACCCGTCCAGATTGCCCCACTTCTTCCGACATGGAGAGTCGCTGTGGGCTGCTTCAGCGAATCAACCGTCGCGCTCCAATAAACGCTCCGGGATCGATCTGATTCCGCGAGCCCTTTGTGCCTCCAAGGGACGGGATTGTCGCGACTGTCCATGGTGAAACCCATGGCGGGCTGGACGATCTGAATGGGAAGGTATGAGGCCTCCTCGGGTCTTCTTCCGGGATGTGCTTCGCGGGTGGTTGTTCGGATTGCGAAGATGGTAATCCAGCGAACTGACGCTGACCCAACCCGGCCTGCGGCGTGTCCAGCAACCTGCAAAGCGGGGGAGACATGCAGAAGCGGCATTCTGTGAGCAAGTTCCTCGCGGGGTTCTACCGGATCATCAATCGATTCGTCCCCTGGTACAAGCTGCAGTGCCGACTAGTGCATCCTCGGCTGAACTGAGACTCTGGAATCTGGCGGGGCGGCAGTCTGACCTCAGAGATTAGATCCACCGTGAATCGAGAGCCCGATACTTCTTCTGACGCCAAGAC
>JAHFEU010000100.1:5976-9632 GCA_023248295.1 Nitrospirota bacterium
TGGCTGGCAGGCTGGATCCGAAGTGAGGGGGCGGCTGACGTCGAAGGAGAACTGAAAGGCAAGCCACGGGAGTTGATTTGTGAGACCAACGAGACACCGGAACCTCTGCAGATTCAACATCTGCGCAACTATAGCAACTACGTCACGCCCAAGCTCGGCATATTCTCGGCCGATACCTGGGCTCTCATCGCAACGTATCTACGGAACGCATTTGTCAACCAGCTTGTAATTGTTCCGTTACTTGCCGCCTTGCTGTTGCTGCCTAGGCTGACCGCAGAACTGACTCAGCACCTCGAATTCCTGAGCGGGGTGGTAGCCATTCCAGCCCTCTGCCTGACGGCGATTGCGGTCTGGTGCGCGTCGTACTCTGCGGGCCGACAGACATTCTCATTTCGAAAGCGCAACCGCTTTGTACTCCTGTACCTTCCGCTCTTCCTTGCGGCTCTCGTCCTCCTATGGTTCCCTTTCGAGATGCAATTGGCTGGGTCGCCGGATCATAGAGAGCCGAGGAAGTTGGCCGAGATATTAGCGGTCGTAGGTCTCTGCGCCGCGGCTTTTGCGGCAATTAACTTGATCGGCTGGCTCATTTACAGTCCGACTAGGAAATCACCAGGTGCGCGACGTCGCCCTGGATGGGCGCGTGCGGCCTGGGTTATCGCAGCCCTTGTTGGAGGTCTGATTGGCGGATACCTATTCGCGGAAATCTTCGTCGGCATCGGCAACCACTATTGGGCACTTCAGCCGTGGCATTTGGTCACCTGGGGACCCCCTATCGCGCTCTTGCTGTTCGTCATAGCTCTGAACATTCAGCTTGGCATTCGTGGAAAATACGAGAGTGATATGAGTCGAGAGTGGTGGGCGAGCATGACAGGGTGGCTGCTGGCCTTTGCAACGGGATGGTGGCTTGTGTCTGCGCTCTCGATCTACAGCCCCCTCCTATTCGAGCTTTTCCACGACTGGACGAAAACGCAGTACGCGTTGATCGGAAGTTGGCTCTTGACGACGCTCGGTGCGATTCTGGCGGGACGCAGTCCCCAAAGTGGAGCGTTGCGATCCACGAACTGGATGGATTACGCGGCCAAGACGCTCGCGCCAATCGCCGTTATCGGCCTCCTCATTGCGATCGCCATCGGGATCAATGCCATCCTGCAGTATTGGACAGACGGAACGCTTGTAAGCGTCACTGTGTGCGCAAACGAGGGCAAGCAGGCTCCGACCTGGTGCGACACGATTTGGAAGTACTGGGGGGCGTTGATAGCTCCAGAATTGGAACAACTTTTGGGGTTGTTGGCACTCTGTCTCCTGGTTGGGATCGGCATGGGCTCTGCCATTGATGTGAACCAGCTTTCCATGCACACCGTTTACCGCAACCGACTTGTGCGGTGCTATTTGAGGGCGATCCGAAAGACAGGAGCGTCAAAGCCGAACGAGGTCCATGGGTTCGATCCGAAAGACGACTTTCCTCTTGCATGCCTGGCCTCCTCGTCGTACCAAGGGCCCTATCTGTTGATCAATACGGCCTTGAATATCACGGACCCCCGAATATTGAGATGGCAGGAGCGAAAGGCTGCAGCATTCATCCTGGCTCCCAAGTATTGCGGCAGTAACCTCACTGGTTACCGTGACACCATACGATACGCGGACACGATCAGCTTGGGGACGGCCCTGGCTATCTCAGGAGCGGCCTATACCCCGAACATGGGCTATCACAGCAATCGTGCTCTTGCCTTCTTTCTTGCGATGTTCAATGTGCGGTTGGGAGGGTGGGTCGGCAATCCAAGGCATGAGAAATACGACCAGCAAGGTCCGCGCTGGGGACTCTACTACTTGTTAGCGGAGTTGCTCGGTCGGGCTAATCGAGACCGAGATTATGTCTATCTGTCGGACGGTGGCCATTTCGATAATCTGGGCATCTACGAGCTTGTCCGAAGACGGTGTCGGTATATCGTGTGCTGTGACGCTGACGAGGATAGCCTGTACCGCTTTGATGATCTAGGGATGGCGATCCGCAAGATCCGGGCCGACTTCGGCGTGGATATAGAGATCAATCTCGATATGATCAAGCCGCAAGAGGGACAACGGTATAGTCGCCGGCACGTTGCGATCGGCACCATACGCTATGACATGGCGGACAAGAATTCGCTGATCGGCATGTTGGTTTACATCAAGGCTTCGCTCGTTGGAGATGAACCGGCTGATGTACTCGAGTACAAGGCGCATCATCCTGAATTTCCCCACGAGACGACGCTCGACCAGTTCTTCTCAGAATCCCAGTTCGAGGCGTACCGAGCCCTTGGTGAGCACATTGGACGTGAAGTGTTCCGACCCGCTCAATTGGCACTATAGCTTTTAGCTGGGAGGGAGTGTGCTCGTGAGCACGGATAACTTCTTTCACACCCTTAGATCATACTGGACGCCAGCGCCGCCGGGGATTCAGGAATCCTTCCTTGCTCAAACTCAAAAGTTCATGAGGCTCGAAAATATCTTGCGGACCGATCCCAATCTTGCCCGTTACGACGTTCAGATCTATCCGGAACTGATCAGCCTCCTTGGCGTAGATGAGAAGACTCTCCCCACATCTGATCTGCGGTCGTGTCTTCACCTCTTCAACCTCCAGGTCCAGATCATGGAAAACGTTTTTTATGCAATCAACCTTGGCGAATACCATGCGCACCAGCTCAATCGTGGCTGGATCAATCTCTTCCGGCGATGGACGGCAAAGCAGACGTTTCGCAGGATATGGCCGGGCCTGCGGGCGACGTTCAGCAAGCAGTTCGTCGATTTTGCCGAATATCAGCTAAATCTTGCGACGGAGATTTGTGTCTGTCACTTGGGCGGCGATTTGTCGGGATGGGTTGAGGCGACACAGCCAATTGCGCGCGAGCTTGAACAGGAATGGCCGAAAGACGAGCACAAGAGGATTTGGGGGCGTTTCACTGAAGGCAAGCCGATCATGGTTCTGATGGTAACGACAGAAAGCGTAATTACCGATGTGACTGTGAGGCCGCTTGGCCCCAAAGAAGTGCTCGGCGTGGCAGCAGCCGTAAAGGAAAAAGAAAAAGTAGGTACCCAACACAATAAAAAAGAAACCGACGAAGAAAGAGAGGTTGTGTATGTCATGGTTTGGACCCGAGGCGCTCATCGCCGGGCAGGTATTGGAACAGCTCTTCTCTATGCTCTCATGTCAGAGCCTGACATAAAGAATGCAAAACACGTAGTCGCCGAATTGCCGCTCAGCTCGCCCGAAAAGCGCGGTTATGGCGAGGAAATGGCGGGTTGGCTGCGTTTCTATGAGCAGTTCGGATTCGTTCGGAATCGTGAGCCAGACAAATTCGATCGCCTCTATTTGGAGCTTAAGTTGCGTTAGCCATTTACGATTTTACCTGAAAGCGAGGAAACGATGAGATTCTTAGCTGCGTTCTTTCGACCCATCAATCGTTTCATCCCCTGGCACAAACTTCCATCCCGGCCTTTTATCCGCCTCAGTCTCAGACTCTGGAATTTGCCGGCGCTTCGGTACGATCTCCGGGAGCGCAATCTTTACGATACGTCACGGCTGCCCGCCCGACCGGAACCGCCCGGCTATGTCCCGCCCACCAACCCGATAGGAATCCCACTAAGCAATCCGTTTCGACCGGTGGCTCCGTTTAATCCCG
>JAHFEU010000179.1 GCA_023248295.1 Nitrospirota bacterium
AGCGCGCGCCGCGGGCCCATTTTCCCATTGACACCGAACACGGACCGTGGGTAAATTCTACGCCCCGACGAACAGATAAGGAGACAGCCATGAGCACAGGAACGGAGCGCTCGGCGGCGGGAGTTGGTTCCGCCGAGGCTATGATCCGCGAGGACATCGCCCAGAAGTTCCCGGAGATCTTCGCGACCAGGAAAGTGAACGGCCGAGAAGTCAATATCGAACGGGAGATTGCCACACTCACCCGGGAGCTGGGTCCCCAGATCGCGGCGGCCCTCACCGCGCGCCGGGCGCTCCTGCGGTCTCCCGCGCCGGTGCGCCAGAAGTATGCCTGGCCGAAGTGGGATGACACGTTCGAGGATCCCGTCACGGGGAAGTCTTGGACATTTCGCCAGATCGCCCAGGGCCTGATCGACAACTTTCTCGGCCGGGACACCCAGTGGCGCTGGCGGCTCAACGACGAGGTGCCCATCCCGAAAGACGCTCACCCGTTGACGAATCCCGGCTTGGAGCTCACCGGGCCGTGGCATCCGTTGGACATGGCCTTCAACGCGTTGAACAGCCCGGCACCCGTGAACATGCCGGACTTTGAAGACGCTTCACCGCCCCATTTCCAGCCGGACGGCACGCCCAGGAACGAGCCGGTGGGGATTTTTGCGGCCATGCAGAACGCCAAAGAGATTCTCGACGGCCGCTGGGCCAACCGCCCCTATGAGGTCATGAAAAAAGGCCAACCGCGCGCGTACAGGATCAAGACGCCGCCGGCGCAGTGGCCGACCCGGTTTTGTCGGCCTCCCAGCATCCACGTGCAGTACGACCACGTCACGGTCGGGGGCCAGCCGGTGCCCGGCGTGATCCCCATCATCCTCCTCTGGGCCATCAACAACTACGAGGCCCTCACGCGCGCCGGCACCGGCGTGTACTACTATATCCCGAAGATTCAGACCCCTCAGGAAGCCCTCATCATCGAGAAGCTCCTGGCGCGGGTGGAAGGCGCAATCGGCGTCCAGCCCGGCACCTTCAAGATCAAAGTCCTCTATGAGGAGGGAAATGCGGGCCGGTTCTTGCCGGCGACCGCCTGGGTCTTGCGCCGCAGGCTCCTCGGGACGAACGTCGGCCGCTGGGACTACCTGGCCAGCCTCATCGAGATGTGGAAGGACGATCCGCAGGGCGTCTTTCCGGATCCGCAGTCGATCGGCATGGCCTCCCCGAACATGATTGCGTATCAGCGGTATAACGCGCTGATGATGCTCATGGCCGGCATGAAGAATGGCGAGCTCAGTCAGGGGGCGCCCATTGGCGGAATGGCGGCGGTGATGATCTACCAGGCGGCCGATCCCTATGGCCGCTCGAAGTATAACCCGCTGGCCCTGCGTGCGATGGTCATCGACAAGCTGCGAGAGCGCGTGCTGGGCCTCATGTTTCTGGCCGAGGGGCCCCCGTCCCCAGGTCAACAGCCCACGCTGGAAGAGATCCTCCGAGGCCAAGTGAAGGGACGACTCTACGATGCCTATCGGCAAAGCTGGGTCGCCAGCCCGGAACCGGCCTACGTCGCCGCTGGCAATGCACCCCTCCGGGCACCTGTGACAGAACTCCAGGCGATCCTCGATGCGCCGCGAGAGACTGTGGACGTGAAAGGCAAACCGGTGCCGACGGTTGCCAGTGGTCTCGTTGACGCAGAACGGCTCCTGCTGCAATCCCGCGGCTTGTTGAACCCGCAGGGCAAGATCACACCCTGGGTCATCACCAAGGATATGTTCAACACGCCGGAGAAGCTCTTCGCGCAGGAGCTCTGGGACAGTATCTACGGCGTGCCGAAGGGTGAGATCACCATCGAGCGCATCCAACACGCGTTCTATATGGCGGCGAACTACGGCTTCCAGATCCTCAATGGTAACTTCGCGGCCGCCATCGACGACTACGAGCTTATGCTGCGCTTCATGAATGACCTCGCCACCTACCGGATCGATGTCTCGTGGGTGTGGGCCCTCGTCCATCACGAGGCCGCCATCACCAAGGACGGCTACCTCAAGCGGCCGGCACTCACCGAGGATGGGGTCGTGCCGGCGGTGAACGCCTTCGAGGTCAAGGCCGGGACCCGCTTCACCAAGGAGCTGTTCGAGAAGTTGTGGGACTGCCACAACGAATGGACGTCGGAGTTCTTCGCCGAGCTGGACCGCCGCGGCGATCCGGGCCGCTTTGACCGCGCCAAAGCGCCCGTCATCATGGAGCTTTTGAAGCGCCAGCTGCTCTCGCCCCGCTACATCCAGCACAGCGCCCGCGTGCTCTTCGTCGTGGGGCAGGCGAACGAGAAGGAGCGCGCGCAGATCCTCCAGGCGATCTTCGACCTCTCCCGCGAAGAAATCGTCAAGCGCGTTCAAGCAGGCGCCCTGGACAAGATCGCTTTGGGTGCCCACGATTATGTCTATGATGTCTTCCCGGGCATCGAAGGGAAGCAGTGATCGGCAGGAAGACAACATTAGAGTTGCTTCTCATGCCTTGACCGTCCGGCCCTCGGGGGGACAGTCATCCCCCGGGACCGGGTCGCGGGAAACCCATTCCATATCACCGTTGATCAGGGTGCTGATCGACGGGAGGCATTTGTGGTGCACGTTGTGCCCGTCGTCCTGCTGATCCTCCTGAGCATCGCCCTCGCGCTGGTCCCCCTCGCTGATGGGAGCCAGCCCGATCCGATTTGGATCGGAGGCATCTACGGGGGCGACGATGACGTCGATTGGTCATTCGTCTCGCCGGGCACCGTACTCGAGGGCGCGCGGCCCGAAGGCCTCGAACCCTTGCTGGTCGTCGTGGGGCGCTGTGCGGCTACAGCCACCACGGCCTCCGCTGCAGCCACCCTCCAGGCGTTCCGGTTTCGCTCTCCCCCCATCCTCTGAGCCCTTACGGGCCTGGCGTGCGCGCGGGCGATGCCCGGCGTGACCCTGGAGGTCACGCGTGTGCGCGTGCCAGTGAAACCCTCTCTTGGGTCGAGAGAAACGCGGGGAAGGGGTGGTGGGGATGCTCAATGTCAGGGCGAATTCGAAGAAATACCCCGAGGCTCACCGGCGCGCTGCCCGCCGCTACCAGGAACGCCACCGGAGGCTTGGGCTTTGCGTCAAGTGCTCCCGCCCTTCCGTGGGGGGCACGTTCTACTGCGTCGTTCATCGAGAGTACAAGGGTCTTCGGCGGCCGTGGTCACCAATTGAGGACTCAGCCCTCAGGGCGGCCCGGGGCGACGGGATTCCCGCCAGCGAGATCGCCGCTCAGCTCGGGAGAACGGTGATATCCGTAAGGGCGAGGGCGGAACGGCTCTTCAGTCTTCGCGAGCCTTGGCCAGGATGAAGAGACGTCGAAACGGAAACAGCGTGAGACCGTCCGGGCGCCGGGGATAGGCGTGCGCGACGAGGTCGGCGTAGCACGCCTCGAAGCCGCTTCGCTCGGGTTCGTCGAGAGCGTCGAGCAGCGGCCTCAGCCACGTGCCCTTGGTCCACTCCTTGACCGGGTCATCGCCTTCGAGCGCCTGGAGGTACTCCGTCTCCCAGATGTCGAGCGCCGCCGCTCGCGGGGCCAGTAGGTCGAAATAGAAGGCCGGTTCGGCCACCGGCGCCGGCCGGAGCAATGGCTCGAGCTTCCTACGCCAGGGTCCGCTCCGGACCACTTCGGCGATGGCGGTGTGGGACGGGGCCGAAAAATTGCGGGGCATCTGGATCGCGAGCACGCCTTCCGGCGCCAGCGCGGAAAGCAGAGCGGGGAACAGCCGGTCGTGGTCGCCAAGCCAGTGGAGAGCGGCGTTGGAGTAGATGACGTCGGCCGGTCGCGGCGGCCGCCACATCGCCACGTCAGCTCGCTGCCACACGATCTCCGGGGCCCGGGCTGCCGCCTTCGCCAGCATCTCCTGAGACTCGTCCACACCGGTGATGCGCGCGTTCGGCCACCGCTCCTTGAGCAGCCGGGTCACATTGCCGGCGCCAGCACCCAGGTCGTAGACCTGGGCTGGGTTGGCGACGTCAATCCGG
>JAHFEU010000008.1:0-10445 GCA_023248295.1 Nitrospirota bacterium
AGCGAGGTTTCACCCGTTGCAACTCCGGAGCAACGGGTACCCGGGGTGAGCGCCACGACAGGACCCGCTGGAGCTTACCCAGCCATCATCGATTATTTTCGGATCAGGGCTAGAATCCTGGCGAAGTGCGAAGCGGGAAAGGCGCGTGACGGACACGCCCGTGGAGTGGTGGCGTGCCGGACACCGCTCGGCCACGGCCGGTCTCAATGCCGCAGGGTCTCCTCATCCATATGCTCCTCCACCGAGACCTCCGTCAACGTCCCTCGATAATCACACTTGTGGCAGCGAATCCGCCATTCCTCGATCCATTTTTCCTGGACGTACGACTGGCGGCATTTTGGGCAGACGAAGATTCCCTTTTTATAGTGCACTAACCGTTTTTCCTTCATTGTCTTCCTCGCTCCCTGGAAACTCTCGGTCAGGGTTCCGGAAAAGATTGGCACAGGCTGCCGCCCGATTGCAAGCCGAGACGCCCCGGGCCGGTCCAGCCTTGGGGTGCATCCTTATCGGTCCTGCCCTGCGCCCTCTTTCTTGAGTTCTTCCTCTACCAGCACCCGACGGAGCACCTTGCCCACCAGTGTCTTGGGGAGCTCGGGCCTGAACTCAACCTTCTTGGGAACCTTGAACTTCGCCAGATCATGTCGGCAGTGGTCCAAGATGTCGGCGGCGGTGGCGGTCTCACCATCCTTTAACACCACGTACGCCTTGATCAACTCTCCGCGCAGGCCCTGAGGGATACCGGCGACCACCGCCTCCTTGATCTTCGGATGCCGGACGAGCACCTCCTCGACCTCGCGAGGGTACACATTCTCACCCCCGGACTTGATCATGTCCTTCTTGCGGTCTTCGATGTAGAAGAAGCCCGAGGCATCCATTCTGGCCAGGTCCCCCGTGAACAGCCAGTCGTTCCTCAGCACGTGACCTGTCTCATCCTCCCGTTTCCAATAGCCGCGCATCACCTGGGGACCCCGCACCGCTAATTCTCCGATCTCTCCGACCGGAAGTTCGCGTTCGCCGGTCTCGATGTCCATGATCTTTGCGTCGGTATCCGGCAAGGGGAGCCCGATGCTTCGACGCCGGCGTGGCTCTCCCGAATCGGGACAAGTCGGATTCACGTGAGTGACCGGCCCCGCTTCGGTCAACCCGTATCCTTCCACCAACCGGGCTCCCGTGAGTGCCTCAAACCGTTCCTGGACGGACGAATGCAGCGGGCCGGCTCCGCTAATGCAGAGCCGAAGAGACCGCAGGTCGTACCGTTCCAGGTTCTGATGAGTGTTGATGGCCGAAAACATCGCCGGAACGCCTGGAAAGACCGTGACCTGCTCTCGCGTGATCGTCTCCAGGACTTCCGTCACGTGAAACCGCGGGAGCAACGCCAGCGAGCCCGCAACCCCGATCGCCAAGTTCAGGCAGGCGCTCATCCCGTACACGTGAAAGAACGGCAGGACTCCCAGGAAAACCTCCTCTCCTTCACGGAGGGCCGTCATCCAGCTCCGGCATTGCCACGTGTTACACACCAGGTTCCGGTGGGTCAGCACCACGCCTTTGGGAACCCCGGTCGTGCCTCCCGTGTACTGCAGCAGGGCTACGTCGTCCGGACTGGTCCGGACGGGAGGAACGCCGGCGGGATCACTCAGGCACTGCCGCAACGTCGACACCGCAGGGCTCACCGGCACAGGACCGCACCGACCCTGCCCTCTCCCCTTCAACGGATAGAGCAGGCGTTTCAGCCAGGGCAGGTAGTCGGCCACCCCGGTCAGGATCACGCGCTTGAGGCAGGTCCGCCCGAGCAGCGGTTTAAGCCGAGGGTAAAACTGGTCCAGTGCAAGAATGGTTTCGCAGCCGGAGTCCGAGACCTGCTGCGCGATCTCGCTCTCAACGAAGAGCGGGTTGACCGGGGTGACCATCGCGCCAGCCCGGAGGCTCCCGTAGTAGCCGATCACGGTCTGCGGGAGGTTCGGGAGCATGAGCCCCACGACCCCGCCTTTTCGAACCTGCTGCGCGATCAAGGCGTGTGCGAACCGAGTGGCGAGCGCGTCCAACTCGCGGTAGCGGATGACGCGTCCGTAAAAGCGGAGCGCCGGACGATCGGGATACCGCTCGGCGGCATGGGTCAACAGATCGGGCAGGACGATGTCGGGGTAGGACAGCGTGCCGGGAACGCCGGGATCATACTGTTTGAGCCAAACGCGTTCCATCAGGAATCTTTCAGCTTAGCGCCACCTTAGCCGGTCCCCCGGGGATTGTCAAACACGGCGAACAGAGCGGCGTACTGGCGGCATCCGAGTCGGAGGGGGGCGCTCAGCGAGCGCCTTGACAGAGCCCGGGAGGGTCGCTAGGATTCGCGCATGGTCTCCTGCACGTTCTGGACATGCTTGCCACTGCCCTCAAGACCGCTCGCACGAGCCGCTCTGGCAACGACCATCATCGTCTTGACCGCCGCGGTTCAGGCCCGAGCAGGATCGGAGGGGCAGTCACCGGAGCAGGGGCTGGTGCCCGTGACCACCCCCCAGGGAGTCACGATCCTCGCGGAAGTGGCTGACACGACGGAGAAACGAGCCAGAGGACTGATGTTCCGGGATTCACTGCAGGAGGACCGCGGCATGCTGTTCACCTTTCCGGAACCGCAGCATTGGACCTTCTGGATGAAAAACACTCGGATCGCCCTGGACATCATCTGGATGGATCGGGACAAAAAGATCGTGCACGTGGAACGGAATGTACCGGGCTGCAACCGGAGCGACGATGGTTGTCCCCAATACCAGCCGAACGAGAAGGCCCTCTACGTGCTGGAGTTGCCCGCAGGCAGGGCGGACACTTTGCAGGTGCAACGAGGGGCGACACTTCGATTCCAAGTACCCCACACAGCTTCTGACCAGCGATCACGTCCCTCCCCGTAACTAGCCCGGATTACTCATGACGGTTCGTCGCGTGCACCCATTGCAGTCTGAAGAGCAATGGGTCCCCGGCAGCCGCGTCGTGAGACGGGCGCGCGGAGTCGCGAGGGAGGGAAGCGTATTCACTGCAATACGGTGACCGACTAAGCGGCGAGCCCGCCCGCCTGCCCGCTGCAACACCCGCGGGCAGGCTTGTCGCAGCAGGGATCCGCGATTGCAGCAGAAGCGCTCGTGAATAATCCGGGCTAGAGCGCCCAGCCTGACGACGGCGCTATCGTTCTTGCCATGCGCGGATCCGTCGAGCCGTGATGACGCCGTCCACGCGCTCGACCGCCTTCAGCACCCGGTCCAGATGCTCCGTATCCGTGATCTCGATCACAAAATCGAGCACCGCCTTCCGGTCTTCCCGCGTCGCGATCTCGGCCCGGCTGATGTTCGCCTCGCACCCGGAGATGGACGAGGACACATTGGCCAGCACTCCCGTCCTGTCCACCGCCAGGACCGACACTTTGACAGGGTGTGTGCTGGGAGCGGTGGTATCCCACTCGACTTCCACCAACCGCTCCTTGTCATAATCCAACGCCTCAAGATTCGGGCACCCCACCGAATGGATGGTGAGGCCGCGTCCGCGAGTGATATAGCCCATGATCCGATCGCCGGGGACCGGACTGCAGCACCTGGAGAGCTGCATCAGGAGATCATGCCCCCCTTTGACCTTGACCCCTTTCTCTTCGAGCTTCCCGACAGGAGGCCGCCTGACGGGAGACTCTTGGGGAACAGGCGCCTCCCCCGCATGGCTGGGAGGCTTCAATCGGTTAATCACCTGCAGCGTGGATAGACGCCCATAGCCGACCGCGGCGGCCATGTCATCCGTCGTGTCAAATCCGGACTCGCGCGCCACCTGGAGGAGCCGGTCCGACTTGAACATTTGAGCCGGCGGCATGTCGTGACGGCGGAATTCCCGCTCTAAGAGACGGCGGCCGATTTCGACGCTGCGCTTCTGCTCCTCAACTTTGAGCCAATGCTTGATTTTTGTCTTGGCCCGCGAGGTCCGGACGAACTTGAGCCAGTCCTTGTGGGGGACCTGCGTCGGCGCGGTCAGGATCTCCACCGTATCGCCGCTGGCCAGCTGGTGCCTCAGGGGAACGATTTTGCCGTCGACCTTGGCCCCCACACAATGATCGCCGATCTCGGTGTGAATCGAGTAGGCAAAGTCCACGGGAGTCGACCCCAGCGGCATTTCTTTGACCAGGCCCTTGGGAGTGAACACGTAGACCACATCGTGGAAGAGATCCAGCTTGACCGAGTCCATAAACTGGCGATTATCGGTCAGGTCCTGGTTCCACTCCACAAACTGTCGCAGCCAACTGAACGCTTTTCTGTCCTTCTCATCGATCTGTCCGTGCTCCTTGTACTTCCAATGGGCGGCGATCCCCTGTTCCGCGACCCGATGCATCTCCTCGGTACGGATTTGACACTCCACATGCTCGCCCTTGAGCCCCACCACCGTCGTGTGGAGGGACTGGTAGAGGTTTGACTTCGGAATCGCGATGTAGTCTTTGAATCGCCCCGGAACCGGGCGCCAGAGGGAATGAATGAGGCCCAAGATCGCATAGCAGTTCATCTTGGTGTCCGTGATGATGCGGATCGCCGCGAGATCGTACACCTCTTCGAACGAGATGGCTTGACGTTCCATCTTCTGATAAATGCCGTAGAGATGCTTGGGTCGCCCCTTGACCTCGCCCACAAGCCCCGCCTCCGCCAACGCCCGCTTGACGAGCCGAATGACCTCCTCGATGTATTGCTGCCGTTCTTCGTCCCGTTTCGCCACCCGTAGTTTCAGACCGGCGAATACATCGGCCTTCAGATACTTGAGGCACAAGTCTTCGAGCTCGTTTTTCATCCATCCGATGCCCAGTCGGTTCGCCAGCGGAGCGTAGATGTCGAGCGTTTCCTGGCCAATCTGCTGCCGCTTGACTTCGCTGAGGTGCTCCAGCGTCCGCATGTTGTGGAGGCGGTCGGCCAGTTTGATGAGAACCACGCGGATGTCATCCGCCATGGAGAGCACCATCTTTCGGAAGTTTTCGGCCTGTTTCTCCTCATAGTTCCTGAACGGGATCTTCCCGATTTTGGTCACCCCGTCCACTAAACGCGCAATGTCTTTACCGAACTCGTGCTCTAATTCATCCGGCGTGGCCAGGGTGTCCTCGACCGTGTCGTGCAGTAATGCGGCCACGATCGCGGTCACGTCTGATCTGAGCGACGTTAAGATGCCGGCCACCGCCAATGGGTGCTGGAGGTAGGGCTCGCCCGAACGCCTCGTCTGGCCTTCGTGGGCTTTCGCCGAAAACGCATAGGCCCGACGCACCAGATCCACATCGGCGTCCGGGTTGTAGCTCAGGACCCGATTAATCAACTGGTCGAGCTCTGTAATGGTGCCGTACGGCATGAGACAAATTACACAGTTTGGGTCGCCTGCAAGTCCCGGATTCGCAGCTGGATCCGATCCAGACCGTTCCAGCGGTTGAACTCAGGCACGAAGGCCAAATCCACGGCCCGTTCTGCCGAAAGCCCGAGGTCGGCCAAGGAGCCCATTCCAAACCCGATGCCGTCAAACGGAGGCGAATTCCCGTGCCGAACCGTCAACTTCAGGTGACGATCCCCGACCACCCGGTTGGCTACAATGGCCAGATTCCGGACCGCGAGCGTGGGCTCCGGATTCCCGGCCCCGAACGGATGCAGCCCGTCCAACTCGCGGACAAGCTGTTGGTCCACTTCTTTCAGGCTGACCTCCGCGTCCACGCGAAGGGTCGGAACACGCGGCTGATCGCCGCTCCACTCTGACACAATCGCGGCGAATCTGTCCCGGAATTCCGGCAGACGGGATTCCCGGATCGTGAGGCCGGCAGCGGCGGGATGCCCGCCGAACTTCTCCAGCACATCGCGGCACCGTGTGAGGGCGCGATGCAGATCAAAGCCGGGAACGCTTCGCGCCGAACCCTTCCCGACTCCGTTTTGGTCCACGGCGATCACCACAGCGGGCCGGTGATACCGATCCGCCAGCCTGGCGGCCACAATGCCGACCACACCGAGATGCCAGTCGCGTGCGGCCAACACGAGTGCCGCGGGGACCTCCGAGCTTCCGACGACCGCCAGCGCGTCTGCCATCACCCCTTCTTCGATCCGCTGGCGGTCTCGGTTCAACTGCTCGAGCCGTTCGGCGAGATCCCTGGCTTCTCGATCGGACTCCGTCGTGAGCAGCCGCACGCCAGCCCCTGCATCGGCTAATCGTCCAGCGGCATTAATCCGAGGAGCCAACCTGAACGCCACCGTGCCGGTCGTGCAACCCCGGTTCACACCCGCCACCTGCTTCAGCGCCCTGATACCGCAGCGGGCCCCCCGCGAAATCAGCGCTAAGCCTTCGCGGACGAACGATCGGTTTTCGTCCTGCAACGGGACGACATCGGCAACGGTGGCCAGTGCCACCAAGTCCAGCAGCGATTCCCGGGCCAGCTCTCCGCCGCCATAACAATGCTCATAGGCCTGCGCAACCTTGTAGGCGAGCCCCGCTGAGCAGAGATCGTGAAACGGATATCCCGAATCGGCACGATGCGGGTTCACCACAGCCAGCGCCGGGGGCAAGCGGGTTTCGACCTGGTGGTGATCTGTCACGATGACATCGAGCGCCAATCCGTTCGCCACTTCGATTTCCTGGTGCGACGTGGTTCCGCAATCCGATGTCACCAGCAGCTTCACGCCTCCCTGTGACAGTTCGCGAAGCGCGCGCTCATGCAGTCCATACCCCTCGCGGACACGATCCGGGATGTACACGGTCGCGTCGGCCCCGAGGTTTCCGAAAAACGAGAGGTAGAGACTGGTGGCTGCGATTCCATCCACGTCATAATCGCCGTAAAAACAGATGCGCTCTCTCCCGGTCACCGCCCGATGGAGTCGTTCGATCGCCTTCTCCATGTCCGGAAGCAGAAAAGGATCGTGGAGCGCGGTGTGATGCGGTGACAGCCAGGCGCGGGCCTGCTCCGGCGTGCCGACCCCGCGGGCGAGCAGAACCGACGCCGTCACCGGAGAAATGGAGAGGGCATGGGCGAGCGCCGCCTGCTGCTCCCGGTCCACCTCTCGGAAAACCCACCGTTTCTTGATCATCTGGTTTCCTTAGCCAACGACGGAGTCGGAAACCCGCACAACCTGCTGAGATTCAAGGAGAAATATTAGTCCTTCGAGAAAGCTTTGTCAAACCAGGCTGGCGCCGGCTTCCTGTTGGCTCAGCACGGGCAGCAAGCCAGCGTTATCGAAGCGGCCTGAACAGCAACCGGGCGAAAGAGGCGCGCCATGGGCGAGGGCACTGCGGCACCGAAGGTGCGTGAGACCTGCCTGTCTGGTCAGGCGGACCGAGCTGAGGTCACCGACGGGAAGTGAAGAGGAAAGAACTACGAGTGTGGCCGGTGCAAGAGCGAGGACGTGTTCCCACCGAGGATCGCCTGATCACGGAGGAGCGCAGCCAAGCCGTGAGGTTGCTGCCTGCTTAGATTCGACGGACGCACTTATTGTCCACCCTTTTGGACATAGTTCTTCACGAACTCTTCCGCATTTTTCTCCAACACATCGTCAATTTCATCCACCAGCTTATCGATATCCTCTTTGAGCTTCTTGCCGGTTTCGACAACTTTCGGATTCGGCTTCGCCTCCTCTTTGGCTTGCGAATCCTTCTTCGACTCGGGTCTTCTCTCCTGCTTTTCCATGCGAGCACCTCCAAACCTCGGCCCATCAGCTTCTCAGGTCACGGACTCAGCGCCGGGTTCTGTAGCCAGGATACCTCACGTCCTTGACGCCGTCAAGCCTGCCAAGGCTCGCATAAATAATCGAGCGTGTTTTCCACACGCCTCACTAGCGCACCAGCAGGGGAACCATGAGCAGCGCCACGATATTGATGACCTTGATCATCGGGTTGATCGCCGGACCCGCGGTATCCTTGCATGGATCACCGACGGTATCGCCGGTGACCGCCGCCTTGTGGGTCTCACTGCCTTTCATGCCCTGCTCCTCGATGAATTTCTTGGCGTTATCCCAGGCGCCGCCCCCGCTCGTCATCGAGATGGCCACGAACAGGCCCGTCACGATGCTCCCCACGAGCACGCCGCCCAGTGCTTGGGGTCCCAAGATCACCCCGACCAGGATGGGAGAGACAACCGGGATGAGTCCGGGAATCATCATCTTTTTGATTGCAGCCTGGGTGACGATATCCACGCATGTCCCGTATTCCGGCTTCCCCGTGCCTTCCATGATCCCCTTGATGCTGCGGAACTGTCGTCTGACTTCCTCGACGACTAGGCCGGCAGTCTCCCCGACCGCTTTCATACACAGCGAGCCGAACAGGAACGGGAGCATACCGCCCAGAAACAAACCGACCAGCACGTCCGGGTTCGAGAGCTCGAACCCGCTCGTCTTGTTCTCACCCGACACCGCCCGCGCATATTCCGCGAACAACACGATCGCGGCCAATCCGGCCGACCCGATGGCGTAGCCCTTGGTGACCGCCTTGGTGGTGTTCCCCACCGCATCCAATGGATCGGTGATGCTGCGGACATCCTTCCCCAGATGCGCCATTTCCGCGATCCCGCCGGCGTTGTCGGTGATCGGTCCAAACGCATCGATCGCCACCACGATGCCGGCCATCGACAACATGGAAACGGCCGCCACCGCCACACCGTATAAGCCGCCGCCCCCGGAGCCCCCACAGACCCAGAAGCTCGCCAGGATGGCGGCCGCAATCACGACGACTGGCCAGGCCGTCGCCTGCATCCCCACCGCCAAGCCCGCGATGATGTTCGTCGCATGACCGGTCTCGCTGGCCTTGGCGATCCCGCGGACGGGACCATAGCTCTTGGAGGTGTAGTAATCGGTGATGAAGACCAGCGCTAACGTGACCGCGAGCCCCACCAACGAGGCCACGTAATACCTGGCTCCACTGACACCGCCGACCCCATGAATCAGCCGGATCGTGACCGGATAAAAGGCCACGGCCGCGATCCCGCCGGCCACGAAGAGCCCCTTGTAGAGGGCCGTCATGATCCCACCGCCCGGACCGACCTTGACAAACAGGATGCCGATAATGGTCGCGAGAATGGTCAGGCCTCCCAGCGCCAGCGGGTAGAGGACCGGTTCCGCTTGTCCCTTGAACAGGGTGGACGCCAGAACCATCGCAGCCACCATCGTCACCGCATAGGTCTCAAACAGGTCGGCCGCCATACCGGCGCAGTCGCCGACATTGTCGCCGACATTGTCGGCGATCACCGCCGGGTTGCGGGGATCGTCTTCCGGAATGCCCGCTTCGACCTTGCCCACCAGGTCGGCCCCGACATCCGCAGCCTTCGTGTAAATGCCGCCGCCCACGCGCGCAAAGACCGAGATGAGGCTTCCGCCGAAGCCAAGGCTCAGCAGGGCATGAATCGCCTTTTCCTGGCCCGCGAGAGCAGCGGCTACGGCATAGAACAGGGTCAGCGCCAACAAGCCTAACCCGATCACCAGAAGCCCGGTCACGGCCCCGCCCCTGAACGCGACGGTCAACGCCGCGTTGAGTCCGTCGTGAGCCGCCTGCGCGGTCCGGACATTGGCTCGAACGGCGATATGCATGCCGACATAGCCGGCCGTGGCCGAGGCCCCCGCGCCGACCAGGAATCCGATCGCGGTCAGCAGCCCGAAGTAATCGGACCACTGCCCGGCCAGCCAGAGAAGAGCAAACAACACGGCCGCGACCGTCCCCACGGCGCGGTATTGGCGGTTTAAATAGGCGGCCGCTCCTTCCTGGATCGCCTGAGCGATCCGCTGCATCTCTGCAGTGCCCGCATCCAGCTTCACTACCCAGTAGGTGAGGTAGATCCCATAGCCGATTCCCGCTGTCGCGGCGGCGATGGCGAAGACAATGACTCTCGTCGAGACGTCCACAGACTGTCCTCCTCTTTCCAGAAGTACCGCATCGCGCGGCCCCGATGGCCGACCTCGCGTCCGCCGATCGCGACCATCCGATGCCACAACCGGTCCACACACGGTGGGCTCGTCGCGGTCGTGGGGCACCGAAAAATCGGGCCATTCTATCCAGCCAGGTGGGAATGATCAAGACGAAACCCCAGAGCACCATCAGGAAGACAGTTCGCGGCAGGTCCTAGCTCAAAAGAGGGGAACGCGGGCCGGTTTGCGGGATCGGGAAGAAATCTGATATAGTGGCTCGCCAAGGAAGGACGCCATGGGCATCAGTCCCGAGTACATTTTGGTGGAAGGGAAGACGTTCATCAAGGAGCAGCTCGCGTTGGACAATCACGTCTTCAAGAATTGCACGATGGACCGGTGCCAGATTTATTACAGCGGAGGCCCGTTCGAGTTGATCGACACGCACATCACGAACTCGGAGCTGATCCTGAACCAGCCGGCAAAGAATATCTACTCGGCCATTCAGATCTTTAAGGTGAAATCACCGGGCTCGACCATCGCCAGCGAATAGCTCTTCTCCCGCCCCCTTCCCTCTCCGGCATCAAT
>JAHFEU010000008.1:10545-14929 GCA_023248295.1 Nitrospirota bacterium
TCTCCGGCATCAATTCAACGGCACATTCACGGTCCGCTTCACGATCGGGATGGGCTGGAAGACCGGATCTTGGGCTCCTTTTGAGGACTCCGCTTCAATTCGTTGGAGAAAAGCCGGCGGCCCCGCCACCGGCGCATAGCTCAACGATGCCTCGACGTCGAAGGAGCGTGTATCCTTGGGTGTCGGGAACGAGAAGGTTTCCACCCTGGTCTCTTCCGGCTTGAGGACCGTGTCTTCGAGAACCCTGGTCGCCTCAAAATCGAAAGAGGACTTCTGTCCCTTGGCATTGGCGAAGACCCGTCCATAGACCCGCTGCTCGCCAAAGACCTTGTTCAGATTCTTCCCCCGAATGGTCAGATCCAGCACCATGCGGGCCCAGGCCGGATGCGTCGTGGGAAGGTTATGGGGAACCAGGCTCTGGACCGTCACGGTCACCTTTGACTGATCGCCTTTCACCTCGGTCTCGACTTCAAGCTTGGCCGCCTCCTGCCTGAGCTTGCCGATTCGTCCGGGAAAGGTGTGATTGGCCACTTTTCGTTTGTTTTCCCCGTTGGCGGATTCCCCGACCTGTTCAGGCATGTGGCAGGTCTGGCACTCTTTGCCGGATTTGGTGGCCTGACTGCTCTCCCACGGTCCCAACAGGTCGTTGCTTTTGCCCAGATCGGCCGCAGCCGGCACCGCAAAATGGCAGTTCAGACAGAGATTCGATTTCCGGAAGAGGGCAAGCTCCATAGACTCGTGCGCCTTATTGGGCACAAAGTCTTTATACGGACCAAAGAGCGTTTTCCCCAGGGCATACTTGAGCTTCGGCAGCTCTTTGGTCCGGTCTACCTGTTCAATCAGATGACATTGGGAACACGCCACCCCGTCAATGGCCGGATCCCCTGACCGCACCTGTTCAATAAAGGCCGGCGTCTGATCCTCGTAGACGTTGACATGAGGTGCGTGGCACCGCAAACACATGGCCGGATCCTTGCGACCGGAAAAGGCCAAGTACGCCTCCAGCGACGCGCGGAATGCCGGAGAGTGGATCGAGCGGGACAACGGCGAGGCTTCCCATTCCTCGAACACCCGTTCGTGGCAGCGCTTGCACTTGTTCGAATGGGGAAACACCTTTTCCAGGGGCTCCTTCGGTTGCGACGAATTCTGGGCCCGGCTGAGGTGTGAGACGCTCCCAAAGGTCATCACGGACAGCGCGACGAGGACCACGGCGACAGCCGTCCCAGTCTTTTTCAGTCGTATCACGGCTCCAACGTCCCTCCTGGCTCCCTGACAGCGAGCCTCAGCACTGAGATCAAGGTATGAATGGTTATAAGGTCTTCGTCCTGAACGTCAGGAGGCGTGGCTGGGCGTATTCCTGGATCACCTTGATCGCTTCCGCCCTTTCCTTGTCGGTCTTGAGCGCAGCCAGATATTTTTCCTTGAGCGTGGGGTCAGGCTCAGGGATGAGGGCATAGGTCAGCAACGCTTCTACAGAGGCCGGCGTGGACTCGGCGGGCAATGACAGGGCGAACGGAACACGTGTGGTGATCCCCCCCTTTATCAGAGGGTCGGGAATAGGCCCGCGGAGAATCTGGTCATAGGGCAACCCGAACCGTTTCTGTTCCGTGGCGAGAATCTGACCCTGGGCATTCTTGAGCACGATCGTGAGGAAAAACTGCTTCAGGACCGGGTCTCCATCGGGAAAACTGTGCGGCAGGCTGCCGGTTCGGACGAGGACCGTGCCCTCGACCGCTGCCGGGGATTTCTTGAGCTCGAGATCCAGCCGGGGCATCCATTCGGCCTGCAGGTTGCGATTTTTAATCAAGAGACCCGGAATCACGACCCCTCGAAACCAGTGGCGCCCGATCGAGCGGGTCAGGGCTCCACGCTTGGAGGTCGAGCTCCCGGTCGAGGGTTCCATGTGGCAATCCTGACAGATGGTCCCTTGCAGGATCTCACCGGGCAGGTCGCGACGCGTGACATCCTTGACCTTGTCGAAGTGACAGGCGGTGCAGTAGTTGGCGCCTCGATACAGATCGGACTGGCTAGAGGGGTGGACCAAGTTCTCCTCCGGCTCGGCGTAAGGCCCGTACAGCACTTTGCCCGGCTTGAGCTTGAAAGTAGGCGGAGGGGCGGCGGTTTCCGACACCGCGTTGATCAGATGGCAGGAGGCACATCCAATGCCCTCGACCTCGACCTTCCCGGACAGGACTTGGCCGCTAATCTTGTCCGCATATTGAGGAAAGACCGTGACGACCGGCGCATGGCACGACAAGCACTGCGTTCGCTGCGCGGGGGTCGGGTTGGTCTGGAGCCAGATACCGAAGACCGTTTGGAAGACAGGCGAGTCTAAGGAAGTCCCGTGGAGGAGGGCGGCATCAACCCGGCCGAAGGTTTTGAGGTCAGGGGTCTGCTCTCGCATCCCCTTCCATTCCTCGTAGTGCCGATCATGACACTGTTTACAATCCTCCGAGCGGATGAAGATCTTTTCGATCTCAGCAACCCATTCGCCCGATGCCTGGCTATCCGCCTTCTGAGCGACCGCTCGGCCATGATACACGGTAGTCAGGCCGGCGAAGAGCACGAGAAGAACCCCGCTCGCCAGAATCGTCAGCCTTCCCATGCTGCTCCTCGAAGGCGCGTCCGGTCTCTCAGATTAGTCCTTCACGCACGGAACGAAATGGAAATTCAGGATGCCCGCCACCCCTTGGGTGTCCGGATCCGCAGGCTCGTACGTCCCCACGGTATAATTACAGGTCGAAAGAACGCGCTTCAATGCTAGGCCGAAGTCCTTCAAGCTTCTCACTTCGACCTTGTCAATCTCTTTGATCACCGCCCTGACTTTGATTCCGGCCGAATCGGCAGGAGTTCCCCCGATGACTTCGAAGACGACGACCCCCTCCGCCTTCTGCATCTTCAGCTCTTTCCGAATGTCCTCGTCGACCGTATCAACGACGATGCCGAATTGTTCGCCGAGACGCTTCGCCTCGGCCTCGTTCATCTCGTTGTCCGTGCCCGCGAAGAGCGGACTCACAAGACAGACCACGCCTCCCGCCAGAATGAGATACATAAAAAAAGCCCTACCCGCCGGGAGGGCTTTTCGATGCGCCCGCATGTGTGAGACCCACCCACCTCCCATTTACGCCTGAACACCGACCCAGCGCGGGGCCAGGGGGGCGCCGCCGCCGTATGCCCGCGCACCGCTCATCACAGCTTCGCAACCGGATCGATCGAAAGTTGGTACCACGGAGCCACTGCCTTCTGACCGTTGCGTTCCTTGTTTTCTCCATTCCAGACTGCGAACGCGATGGCCTGCAGACGGCCCGGCTCCAACCTGGCTTCATTTTCAAGATCGGTGCTGGCCAGCGGCCTTTTCATCACCACACGCCACACGCCGTCCTTCCACGTGGCCTTCCCCTGGACGCGGCCCTGGGCCACCTTGGTGGTGAGCGTGCTGAAGCCTCCGCCGACCAAATCCTCCACGGATGAGGCGCGCCTCGGGATGACCTCAAACCGGCGGACCTCCCCGCCCTCTCGTTTCCCTTCCGTGGATCTGGCAGCCCGCCGGTCGATATCGCTCTGCCAGTCTGCTTTCCAATGCCAGATGTTGATGTAGTGGTCCAGTTGCCCCATGCAGAAGAAGGCCGGCGCATCCCCCAGCGGGAGACCGATGGCCAACCCATCCCGGAACGTGCCGGGCGACAACCGGTCGTTCTTGGTGTTGTCTTGCCACTCGAGGAGGAACGCGATCTCGGTGCCGTTGTGAACCGAGCGGACCACCAAGGCCCGCGCAGACGGCTCCGGCCACGAGGGCCGCGTGATCACCTGACCGCTGAGGGGCAGCGTCATGGGCGGGACCTTTTCCCACGCCGGATCTTCCGGCGCGGAGGGGACCTCGCCCGTCATCAGAAGGGATCGGATGAACATTCCCTCAGAACTGACGACCGGAATGCCCAACCACCCAAGAAGGAGAGCGCTGATCAGCAAGCCTGCTAAGAGAGAGATGATGGAATGAGACCGGACGCCCAACGGCTCCACTCGTGTCATACCGAATCCCCATAGGATCCTGGTCAGCCCCTTATCGTGTGAACGTCGTGCCACTCGTTGTCATCGCTCGCATGAACGACTCTGCCGCCGAGGCTTACCATAACTTGACTCGGCGGATCTTGTTCTCGCCGCGCTCGCAGATGTACAGGCATCCTTGAGAGTCAAAGGCCAGCCCTGCCGGCGAATTCACCACCGCGTCCATCGCTGGACTGCCGTCACCATGCTTGATCATACCGGCCGCTTCCTTGGCCACGAACCTGGCCATGCCACACCCACCCATATTCTTGTCTTCGTACCCGCTGTCTCCGTTGCCGGCCACCGTGGTGATGATGCCGGTCTTGGCGTCAACTTTTCT
>JAHFEU010000008.1:15029-19426 GCA_023248295.1 Nitrospirota bacterium
AATCCCCACTGCCCCGTTCCGACCACGGTGGTAATGACGCCGCGCTCGTGGTCGACCTTCCGAATCCGATTGCTGCCCGAGTCACAGATGTAGAGATCATTGTGAGAGTCAAATGCCACGCCGAGGGGAAGATACAACCCCGCCTCGCCGCACGGCCCGCCATCCCCGCTGTAGCAGGTCTCCCCGATGCCCGCGAAATTGTGGAGCGTGCCGTCTTTCAGGTCCACCCGCCGCACACGATCCGACCCGGACTCCGCAAAGTACAGGTAGCGTTCATCCTTGTCCACCGCGACATGGACCGGAAGAGGAATGCCTGCCTTGACGGCCGGTTTGCCGTCCCCGGTGCTCCGGGCCTTCCCGTTCCCCGCAAACGTTTCAATATACCCGACGCCTAATTCGACCCCGGTTCCCATCTCGACTCCTTCCGGCCTGCTGTGCGATGGCTGAGCACCATCACTGGGTCGGACAACTCAGACAGAGGCGCTGGTGAAGGCTGCCCCGGTCTCTTACCCTTTCGAGGGAGGTGGCATCGAGGCCGCCGGCTGTTCCGCCGGTGACGCCTCCGCCGGCGGTGCAGCCGCTCCGGCCTGTGCGGGGATCTGCGTTTCCTGCCCCTGGGGGACGCCAGCCACTTGCGCCTGAGCTTGGGCCTGCGCTTCCGCCTCAATGGCGTCCGCCTCGTGAACAGACTTCTTGAATCCCTTGATGGCCTTCCCGAGTCCCTCTCCAAGCTGGGGAAGTTTCCCCGCCCCGAAAATAATCAACACGATGAACAGAATGAGAATCAGCTCGGTAAACCCGATACTCCCAAACATGGTCGGTCGCTCCCCTTCGTGACAGAGGGCTTAGGTCTTGCCTGGTTCCTTCGCTCGCTTGGCGAACCGGTCCTTCAGCCTTTTCCTGGCCTGTTCGGCCTGCTCGAACATTTTGCACTTCTCATACGCGTTGATCAAGTTGTAATGGACCAGCGGCTCATCCGGATTGTGCTCGACCGCGTCTTCCATCACTTTGATGGCGAGGTCTATCTTCTTGTGGTTGAGCGCGATGTCCATCAACTTGAAGCTGGCCTCCAAATGCTTGGGGTCCAGCTCGAGGGTGCGCAGGTAGCACTGCATCGCCATGTCGATCGTGTTGTAATCCGAGACAGCCGGATTATCCAGCTCGACGTACACCCCTGCGAGGTTATACCAGGCGATGGGATCTTCGGGAGTGGCCTCGACCAGTCGCTCGTAATAGGTCTTGGACTCCAAGAATTGCCGCTTTTCAGAGTGGACCCGCCCGAGGTTGAAGAGGGCTAAGACGTCGCCGGAATTGAGCTCGAGCGCTCTCTTGAACTGCGCTTCCGCTTCTTCGACCATGTTCTTGGTCGCATAGATGGTCCCGAGGTTGGAATAGTACATGGCCAGCGAACGGTTCATTTCAGCCCGTAGCCCCTCTGCCATCTCGATCGACTTTTTGACTTCGGTCAACGCATCGTCCAGCCGCCCTTTGCTGAAGTACAGTTCACCGAGGCGGCAGCGAGCCTGAAAATCGTCCGGCTCCGTCCCCAGCAGCTTTTCCAGCTCGGCGATCTCCTCGTCGGGCGTCAACGGCTGCTCCGGCTGCTCAACAGCCGCGCCGCCCTGTTCAGTCGGCTTCGTGACGTCCTGTTCACCCATCGCCTGTGCCTACTGTCGTGCCTTACGTCTGTTCACCGAGGATGGGCGGACCTGTCGTGGCGAGCCGACTTTCTTGTCCCGGCTCGCTCACCACGGCCACCGCCCGTCGTCGGTCCAGGTTGAGGAGCATCAGTCCCAGCACGACCATGAGAGACAGATGCGAAAGCTGGAGCGCATAGCCAGCCAGAAACATCAATCCCAAGCCGAAGCCCGCCATCCGGCCGAGAGTGACCAACTTCACCACGGTGTAACCCCAACAGAGCAGGCCGGTGACATAAAACGCAAAGGGCAAATAGAACGTGTACCCCATCCCCATTTGAAAGATCCAGCCGATCCCTTCTCCGGCTTTTCGGATACTCTCGGCCAACGCCCGGTCATAGAGGCCCAGGAAATAATCCAGAAAGAGGAGTGCGACGAAGGCTCCCCCTCCGACCAACGCAAACGCCGCTGCCCTGCGCTGCTGGCGTCTGTTCTTGGTCCACAAGGGAGTTCCCCCATAGGCCCAGAAGACCAAAATGCTGGCTCCCACCATCATGGCTTCTCCGGCTCGATTGATCTCATGCACGAGCGGCGGGACCGCCGCGAGACCGAGAAGGCCATAGGTGGTGGACAGCATCTGATAATAGAGCCATCCCGTGACCCCCAGGAAGTAGCACAACACCATCGCGCGTTGGACCCTGGACGGGTGCGTCATGAGATACTCGAACACAAGAATCGCCAGCACGGCCAGGGACACGCCGTTATACACCACCGACCCGAGCATCGCGGGCGGAAAGACCAGAAACGTCACGGTCAGGAGCAAGAGGAGTGAGACGGACGGAATGAGCAGCCAGTCGTACCGTCCGCTTCCCACAGCCCGGAGCTTGTTGAACAGCAGGAGAAAGAAGGCGAGAAAGAGAAGAAGCGCCACGAAATTGAGCAGCGTGAACCCGATGGAAGACAAGGCCTTGAACGTCAGGCGGACCGACTCGTGCTTCTCCGCCACCTTGCTCATGTGCATGCCGAGTCGGGAGAGGAGACGATAGAGGACGAGTTCGAAGAACCCCGCTAACAGGAGGAGCTTAACCGTGTATTCGAAGAGCAGACCCTGCTCTTCAACCCTTCCACCCCCCTTCTCCAACGCCTCCGAACCTGCCATGATTCCGCACAGCCCCTTTCCCCATGTTCCGCACGTGTGAGTGGCGGATTATATCCAGAAGAATCCAACCCCGTCAACCGGCTCACGGCCTCGTCTGCGGCGCGACGAGTACGTATCTCCCTCTGGAATGCCAACCCGACTCAGGAGCCAGTGGGCTGCGGAACCCTCTGGGCCTGTGCCTTTGCCCGGGCGATATACAAGAGCCCGTCCGCCATCGAATAATTGAACGGCAGCTCACACACAACTTCACTCACTTTTTCATAGACATGCTGGTACACCCTCTCCGCCTGTTCCGGGGTCATCCCTTCCTGGACTTCATAGAAGAACCCCAAGCTCAGATCCTCTGAAGCGGGCCTCATGATGCGCCGGATTCCGTAACTGCCCGGATCGCTCATGATGGGAGCCTCTTTCTCCAGATCGAACAGGCATGGCTGGCAGGAGAACCCGTAGGAGCCATGCAGGCGGGTGTTGTTGACGATGAAGTCCATCGTCTCGAGGGCTTCTTCCTCTCTCTCCGTGGGAAATCCGACGATGATGTAACAATGAATCGCCAGGCCGAGATCCAGACAGTCCTCGGTCACACGCCGGACGCTGGCCTGCGTGATGCCTTTCTTCATGAAGTCCATCACCCGCTGATTGAACGACTCGAGACCGAACACGATCTTCAGGCAGCCGGCATCGCGCATCTGCGTCAACAGGTCCCGAGACAGGTTCTTTTCAAACCGCATCTCAGCGGTCCATCGAATAGGCAGTTTCCTGCCGACGATCTGCTGGCACAACCGCTTCGTCGGGGATAATGCCAGGCATTCGTCGGTGAAGAAAAAATAGGGGGTGTGATACTTCTCCGCGAGCATCTGGAGGTCGTCGGCCGTCTTGCCCGGGTCCTTCTGTCTAAAATTCTGGTGATCGAGGGTGAGTGCGCAAAACGCGCAATCCTTGTAATAGCACCCCCTGGAAAACTGAACGGGCAAGACCGTCTCCGGCGCCAGGTACCGCCCGAGAGGAAACCCGTCATAGTTCGGCGCGGGCAGTTCGTTGATATCCTCCGAGTAAAACGGCTGATTGACTGCAATTTTCCCGTTCTGTCGGTAGATGAGGTTCGGGACCTTGGTGAAATCTCGTTTGCCATCCAGCTGATTGATCAATTCGAGCAGGGCGGTCTCTCCCTCAAAGACGATGAAGTCATCGGTCAGGTCAAACAATGAGGCGCACCGACGCAGGTTATCCACCAGTCTGGTAAAAATACTTCCGCCGATGGTCAGATGGACGCGGGGGTTCGTCTCCTTGATGAGCCGGCAGAGCGTCAGACCGGGAATGATCTGGGAGGTCGCCGTGATGGATACGCCGACCAGATCAGGCTGGTCCGCAAGAATCGAGGGCAGGAGGCGGTCCCTGAACAAGTCAATGTATGGATTCTGCTCTTCGTCCCGGATCGCTTTCGCGATATCTTTCGACGAATAGATGGAATAGCTGCTGAACTGGTTGTCGACGACCGTCATGCGTGTCGGAAAGTAGAGCGTCGAGACGAGCTCCAGCCACTTGTCGATCAAAAAGAGAGACTCGCGATAGCGCTCGATCTCGTAGAAATCCTCCCCTCGCAG
>JAHFEU010000008.1:19526-33102 GCA_023248295.1 Nitrospirota bacterium
CTGACAGCAAAAAGCCCCGAATCACCTCTCCGCCTCTACCGACGGATGACTCGGGGCTTTTCGTCAGGCTCCCGTCTCCCGGAAAGGAACCCCTCTCCGGTCAACGACCCTGCCCTAACTAGGGCAAGAGTGACTCAGGGTAATTTCAGCGTAAACCAGGTCGAGATGCCCTTCATGCCATTCCGCTCGACGTTGGCCCCGTCCCACACCGCAAACGCCACAGGGACCGAGGCGCCGGCTTTGAATTGGACATCGTTGGGATCACTGGTGGTCAACCCCCGCTTCACCACGATCCTCCAGGTGGGACCGGTACAGCACCCACCCTTGATGGACCCGGCCGGCTCCCACAGGCCGTTTCCGATCACGTCTTGGTGGGCCTGGGTGGTCAGCGTGCTGAACCCGTTTGCGTTCAGGTCTTCCACCGAACTCACCCGGAGGGTTGGGTCAGACAGGATGTTCCCTGACCAAATACCCGGATTGAAGGGACCCAGGCTCCGGCCGATTCGGTCTGGATAGGTCACCCCACCGGCCGGCTCCTCAAAGTAGTAATCCCAGAAAATGCCGGGGTACTGGTCATCGACGTCCCAAATCCCGGCACTGTCCTTGCCGAGGTCCTTCTGCCATTCCGCATTCCAGCGCCAGATGTTGACCGTCCCGCCGGACTGGCCCATGCACTGGAACGGAGGCGCGCCCGACGTGTTGACCGGGAACTGGAGGGCAGCCTGATCGCGGAAGTCCTGCGGCCCGATGGTGGTATTGTTCAAAGTCTGATCCATCCAGTCCAGCCGGAAGCCGAGCTCTTTTCCATTCGTCACCGCCTTGACAAAAACGGACTTCACGGAAATGTTCGGATGCATCGGCGTGGTGATCGTTTGTCCGCTGAGCGGCACCACGACACCCGGCACACCTTCCCAGATGGGGTTGGCGCCGTCCATCGGGATCGGCCCCTTGATCGCCTTCACTGGAATGGTCACCGGCTGGCTCACTGCAAGAGGCACCTGCCCGAGCGTCAACAGAAAGCCGACCACCAGAGCAGAGAGAAGAATGCCGAACACCAGTCGTCTATCGCGTGTCTGTACCACACTCATATGAATATGCCCTCCTCTCGATTAAAGGATTAAAGACTGCAGCATCACTTCCGAGATCGTATGACCGTCTTGCCGATAAAGATGCGGATGGACCATCATTACGCGGTCCCCACAGGTCCCGACTCCTCTTTCTCTGTGTCCTTGTCCTTCTGATCCATGAAGGATTGCGCGCCCACTTCGTTCAGCAGCATGTTCAATTCGTTCCCCTTATCCTGCGCGCCACATTCGTAGGTCTGCCCCTCCGGAGCATTGAACGTCGCCGGCCGGTACTCGGCCTCCGAATAGGGCTGCGGGTTGACCCCCAAATAGGCCGCGTCGAAATCAATCCAGTCCGACGTGAAGTCCGCCAGGTAGCGGAAAAAGCCGGAGTCCGCTTTTTTCACCAACATCTTCGAGAAGAGAGGCACCCACCGTCCGATGTGTTCCTTGATGAATTTTTTCTGAGCATCCACCACGATCTGGGTTTTCTCGGGCCCGTCGTGGCAGCGCGCATACGACTCCTTGTAGGCGAGAAAATGCATGAACTCCAGCTCCACGCTCAGATGGTCCATCCGCTCGTGGATGTCTTGTGACAGCTCCACGCCAAACGCTTTGTAGAACCCGGCGATATCACCCATGACGTGGGCTTGGCCGAAGACGTGATCATTGCCGAAGAGGGTTTCGTAAGGGGGACAATCCAACGTAATGACGTTACTGAAGACTCGTCGGTGCTCGGATTGGAGGTCGGTCAATTGCCAGTTCGCACACTCTGTGGCGACCCACCCTTCGATCTGATCCAGGTAGTGCGACAGCGAGGACAGTTTTGACCTGGCTGGTTCTCCTCCGATGCTATCGAGGGAGGCGGTGAGGCTCGCAAGGGCAGAGCGCCCATCTTCCACGAACTCCCCGCACTGCAGATAGTCCAGAAATTCATCATCCTCCGGATACAACATGCTCCATGAGACCAGGAGGTAGAGCTTGCTTCGCCCTAATGCCCGCTCAACCGCCGGCGAATCCTTGAGAGCCCCCGCACCAGGAGTCACGGTGACAGGGTCCACCCTTCTCCTTTCGCTCTCTTTGGTGCTCATTCCCTCGCTCTCATCAGCTCGCCGCTTGAAAGCGCGAACGCACAGAGTGCATGCTCCGCTGCTGGCTTCCAAGCTTCGAACTTTCGGCGCAAGTCGCCGTATCATAGGCAATGCGTTGGGGGAAGTCAAGCCCGATCTGACCCATCCCAAGTGGCTGATTTTCCTGGATGAACGCTTCAGCGTTCACCTCCCCACGGGGCGGCTGTGTTCATCCGCCTAACCCGCATTATTCATGACGGTTCGTGGCGCGCACCCATTGCAGTCTGAAGAGCAGTGGGTACCCGGTAGTCGCGTCGCGAGGGGGACCCGTTGCTCTTCCCGTTGCAATGGGTCAGGGAGGAGCCGCGAAGGAGGGAGGCATACTCCCGGCAGTACGTTGACCGACTGAGCGGCGAGCCCGCCCGCCTGCATGCCGCGGAAGCCGCATGCGGGCAGGTCGCAGCAGCGAAGCCCGGGTACCCGTTGCTCTGCGCGAATGCAACGGGTGAACAGCAGAAGCGTTCATGAATAATGCGGGCCAAGGCTATGAACGCCGGGTCTCTGCCCCCGCAGCCAATAGCCAAGCCGGGGACACCTTGATCGCGATCGTGTCGTTGACCGTCTTGCACGTCTGCTCACAGAGGCCACATCCCACGCAGCGGTTTTCTGAGACCACCAGTCGGAACGCATCAAAATCCATCGCCAGCGCGTCCGTCGGACACCGGGACACGCAGGCATTGCAGCCCTGCCCCGCCGTGCAATCCCGATGCGACACCACCGCGGTACCCATCCTCACCTGTTCCCGGCCATCGACAGGAAGCAATGCTTCGGTCCCGCAGGCGGCAATGCACGGAAAATCTTCGCACAGGTAACAGGGAATGTCGTCCGGAAAAATCACCGGAGAGCCATCTCGCTGGTCAAGCTTGATGCTCCCGTAGGGGCACACCTTCACGCAATCCCCACAGCGCGTGCATCGAGCGAGGAAGAGGGACTCAGGAACCGCGCCCGGTGGCCGCAGCCAATCGCGTCTGGCTGGCGCTGGGGCTTTCTCGGTCGGCGCGTCACGGTGTTTCACGAACTCCTGCGCGGTCTTGCCCAGTGACAGCACGGAGTCCTTCAGGAAACGTCGGCGGCCGTAGAGAGGGTCCGTTGCCATGGTCTTGCCCGGTTAGATCACGCCGTCGGCACGGAGTTTGTAGACCTCGACGCACCGGTCGCAGGCGCCGAACTCGGTATCCCACCCCGGATGATTCTCCCGGATAAAGTCGAGCACGTGTTTCTCGACCTTCTCGAGATCTTCGACCCAGGTGTAGGTCGGAAAACGGCAGAGTGGACAGGGGAACCCGGGCATCAACATGATCTGGTTCTGGATTTCCGGAACCTCCCCGCCTTCGACCTCCACCGCCCGTTCCAAGACTCGCAGGGTATCCGTGGCCATCTCCACCAGTTCAGCGTGCGTCAGGAACTCCGCCTGCCATAACCCCTCGAAGACCGACTTGAGTTGAGCGGGAGGAATCTTTCGGTACCACGACCGAAATTCCTTGAACCGGTCCTCCCGACTCAGCATCGATTCCTTTCCGGCCCTCGTCAGACGACTATCGATGTTCAAGCACCACATGATCCGATAGCGATGCAAAATCAGGGTCTCCTCACCGGGATTCTGCCCGACCTTGGTGTCCGGATCATAATTAAAGTTCGGATCCAGAATATCCGCGATGTGGGTCAGTTCATGGCGGCAGTACCGTGTCAGAGCCGGGTCATAGAACCGCCGTGGAATCAGCTTGATCCCGACTCCTTTCAGCCCTTGTTCCTCGAATTGCCTGGCCAGTTCCTGCTCCACGGACCCCCACTTTCGAAGGATGTCGACGCCTTCCTGATCCTCCTTGAGGACGCCCTTGATCAACACGATACCGATATTCTCTTTGAGCGTCGGAAACTCGTCGAACGCATCCCGGATGATGTCCGAAAATCCCCAGATGCCAAAGAGATACTGATACAATTTCTTGAACTCCGACTCGCGATCGTCCAAGGAAAACTTCTCATAGATCGGGTCGGCCAATTCGTGGAATTCTTTATAGTAGGTAGGGTCGCCTTCCCGTTCAGTCTTCTCCGCGAACGAATCAATCACTTCCTGAAGCAGGGCGGGCTGAAATCTGATTTCCATTAGGACTCTCTCCTGTCTCGTAAAGGAAGCGACCGGCATGTCCTGAAAATACTTTTCATCGAGGACAATCCAGGGATGATCGTGGCCTCCCGCGGCTTGACTTGCTTCCTTGGCTTCTCTTATGATCCCAAGAGGTCGCGAGGGTCATTATAGTCACCGACAGGTGGATTTTCAATCGCCCCGGGGCAGATCCCGCCTCAACTCAGAAGCAGTGAGGCGAATCCCGAGTCATGGACCAGCCGTTCCCTTCCCAGTCAGCCGCAGGTATCCCATCCGGCCTCGCGCCTGAGGACGGAACCCATCCGGCCAGAGTTGACTTTCTCGACTATTGGAAGGCCGGCACCAGAGAAATCAAGACCTTCCGAGGCCATTCGCACGGGGTGTGGGCCGTCGCCTTCGCACCGGACGGGCTCACGCTCGCGAGCGGGGGCGTGGATCGATTCGGCCGCCTCTGGGACATAGAAACGGGCCGCATGCTCAAATCGCTACGCGGTCACACCCACGACATCCGGGCGATCGTGTTCACGCCAGACGGCCAGACTCTCGCCACCGGAAGCGAGGACCGCACCATTCGGATGTGGAATCCGAGAACGGGCGAACCGACCAAGCTGCTCTTCACTCGGTATGACCACAACGTCTGCAGTCTCTCGCTCTCCCCTGATGGACTCATGTTGGCCCGCGGGAGCCACAACAAAGACATTAAGATTTGGGAAGTCACGACCGGAACTGAACTGATGACGTTGCTCGGAAAAGATCAATACGATCACCACTGGACGCCCTGTGTGGCGTTCTCACCGGATGGAATTCATTTGGCCAGTGGCAGCGACATCGGAAAGATCAAAATCTGGGAAGTCCTGCCCAGTGGCGAGGAGAAAGTGCTGCACGATGCGCATTGGCGGGAGGTCCTCGACGATGACACGACCGAATTCCGAGGATTTTACGTCGAGGATGAAGGGGGCTTCCAGAAGCCGATGGAGTACTGGATCGGCGCCATGACGTTCACACCCGACGGCAAGAGCCTCATCACGGGCAGCCGGGATACCACGATCAAGGTGTTCGAGATGCCGCAGGTCAATGAGATACAGACCTTGAGAGGACACTCGGGGTGGGTGCGGTCATTAGCCGTCTCGCCGGACGGGAAGGTGCTGGTGAGCGCCAGCGATGATCAGACGATCAAGCTGTGGGACCTTGCCACAGGGCGCCTCTTCAGAACCCTCAAGGGACACACCGGCGCGGTGCGCTGCGCGGTGTTCTCTCCGGACGGCCTGCGACTCGCCAGCGCATCATGGGATCGAACCGTCAAGCTGTGGGAGGGAGGCGCAGAACCCCCGGAGTGAGCCTACTCCTCCGGCTGCCCGTTCTTGCCGGGCGAAATCCCGTATCGCTTGCACTTCTCCCACAAGGCTTTTCTGGACAACCCGAGAATCTTGGAGGCTTCAGTCCGGCTTCCCTGAACCCGACCGAGCACGGACAGAATATACTGTCGTTCGAACTGCGCCCGCGCCAGCGCGAGCGAATCGACTGTCCTGCCCCCCTCCTTCCTGACCGTGAGGCCTTCGCTGCAAAAGCCGCAGGTCTCCTGCGGCGCGCCGCCCAGGTACGGACACGAAGAGAATCCGCATAGATCCCAGGCCTTCACCTCTTCGTTCGGCCGCCCCAACGCGACCGCCCGTTCAATCATGTTCTCAAGTTCTCTCACGTTGCCGGGGAACGAGTACCGAAGCAGGAGCTCCTGAGCCTCTTGTGAGAACCCTTTTACCACCTTGTTCGTCCGAGCGCACCGAGTCCGAAGCACGTGCTCGGCGATCACGAGCACATCTTCCTTCCGCTCCCGCAGCGATGGCAGCCCCACCGGCACCACGTTCAGCCGATAGTACAAGTCCTCACGGAACCGCCCTTGTTGCAGCTCTTTTTTCAGATCCTTCTGTGTCGCGCAGACCAGGCGGACATCCACCTCGATGGTTTCGGTCCCGCCGACCCGTTCGAACCGCCGTTCTTGCAGGACCCGGAGCAGCTTGACCTGGACGACCGGAGAGATCTCTCCGATCTCGTCCAAGAACAACGTGCCTCGGTGAGCCAATTCAAAGCGGCCCCGCCGCTGCCGGAGCGCCCCGGTGAAGGCTCCCTTTTCATGGCCGAAGAGTTCGGCTTCCAGCAGCGTTTCCGGGAGGGCCGCACAGCTGACCTTGACCAGCGCATGGTCCCGGCGAGGGCTGTTGCGGTGAATGGCATTGGCCACCAGTTCCTTGCCGGTCCCGCTCTCTCCGACGATCAACACGGTTGAATCCGTAGCTGCGACCAACTTGATTTTCTCCAGCACCTCGCGCATGCGGTCATTCTTGCCGAGAATCCCTTCAAAACTGAACTTCCCCTCCAGTTCTTGTCGCAGTTGCAGATTTTCTTGCCGGAGCGCCAGCACCTTGGTGACCCGCTCCACGATCAACAGCAGCTCTTCCATCGAGAACGGCTTCGTGAGGTAGTCATAGGCGCCCCCCTTCATCGCTTCCACCGCCGTCTCGACCGACCCGTAGGCGGTGATGACGATGACTTCGGTCCGTGGCGAGCGCTGCTTGCACGCCTGCAAGAGGGCAAGGCCGTCCGACCCGGGCAAACGGAGATCGGTGATGACGATCTCAAACGCATCCTTGTCGAGTTTCTCCAGGCCTTGTTGCCCCGTAGCGGCCGCCTGAACGTCGTAGCCGACGGCTTTGAGGGCATCCAGCATCGAGAGCCGCATCAGCGGCTCGTCATCGATGAGCAAGACCGACGGAGGCTTCACGGCACCCTCCCGACCATCTGCCGATCCCGGGTGAGCGGCAGACAGACGGTGAAGACCGTCCTTCTGCCCACCTCGCTCTCCACGAGGATCTGGCCGCCATGCCGTTCGACAATCCCGAGGCTCACGGACAACCCCAGCCCTGTCCCCTCGCCAGTACCCTTCGTGGTGAAGAAGGGGTCGAAGATACGCGGCAAGACATGGGCCGGAATGCCGCATCCGGTGTCTTCAACGTCAACGGCGCAGACTCCCCCGGCGACCCGGGTGCGAATCGTGATCAGCCCGCCGCCTTTGATCGCCTGCACGGCATTCAGGATCAGGTTCATCAGCACTTGCTCGATCATATGGCGATCCACGAGCAGCGGCGGCAGGTCCGGATGGAGCTGCTTGTCCAGTTTGATCTGGTTCTCGACGAAGGCATGGTTCGTCAGGACCAACACCTGCTCGACAACCGCGTTGATATCGGTCGGCGACAGTTGGAGGTCGTGCTGCTGGGAGAAGTCCAACAACTGGCGGACGATCTTCTGGACCCGGCGCAGACCGTCCTCCATGGACGCGATATATTCCTCCTGTCTGGTCGGGGTCAGCGTGCGTTTGCGAAGATTGTAGAGACAATTCAGGATCCCGCCCAACGGGTTGTTGATCTCGTGCGCGACGCCCGCCGCCAGCTTCCCGATCGAAGCCAGCTTCTCGGAGTTTCGGATCTGCTGCTCCAGTTTCTTCGTGTCCGTAATGTCCCGGGCGATCCCCAGCACGCCCTGAATGCGTCCCTCTGGATCGTGGAGCGGAGAGACGCTGACCATCACTGCCCTGGCTTCTCCCGTCGGACTCATCACTTCCACTTCGTAGACCTGCTTCGCGCCGATATCCAGCGTGCTCTTCAACCGACGTCCGCGGTGCCGTTTCGACAGCAAGGACAAGTACGGCCGGCCGATGAGATCCTCCTTCCGATATCCCCACGCTTCCACCTTGCTGTTCACGTAGGTAAAGCGTTGTTCGGGATCCAGGGTGTAGATCACGTCATTGGCGTTCTCCAGCAGATTTTCGAGATACTGCTTCGTCTCCTCGATCTCGCGTGTCCGCTCCCGGACCTTGGCCTCCAGCTCCTCGCTGTACTCCTGAAGCTGCTGTTCCAATCGCTTGCGTTCCGTGATGTCGCGAAGCTGCACCATCACGGACACCGTGGCGCCGTCTTCGATTCGAATCAGGTCCATCTCGGCCGGCATAGGCCTGCCGTCCCGGTGCACCACCTCGATTTCCTGGGTGGGCACCTGGCTCTCCCCCAGCACAATCTTGCCGATCAGGCCCTTGGTCACGTCATGATGTCTGGGGAGCACGAATTCGAGGAATGTCCTGCCGATCGCCTGCGCTTCGGCGTAGCCAAGCGCCTGCTCCTCGCGCTTATTCACCGCGGTGATGCGGCCATCCGGATCGACCATGAACACGGAATCGGCCGCCAGATCGAACAGCGCCTTATACCGTTTCTGCGACACTGAAAGTTGCTGCGTTTGTGCGGCAACCTCCTGCTCCAGTTGAGTCGTATAGCGCTGAACTTGTTGCTCCAGCAGCTTGCGCTGCGTGATGTCTCGCACGAACGCGCGGGAATGCAGCAGCCCCCCTCCTTCGGGGTCCAGGAGAGCGGTCGAGTGAATCTCCACATCAATGGGCGTGCCCTCCCGGGTGAGAAAGACCGTCTCGATCGTGCTGCGGCCCTGGGACCCCAGGCGTTCCAGATAAGCCAGGATCTCGGGCTCCCGTCCCTTGGGAACGATGTCCCACAGGTGCATCCCCTGCATCTCCTCATGCGAATATCCCAGCTTTTCCAGCTCTGTTTTGTTGACATGCACAAACTGCCCGGCCTTGTTCAGCTGGTGGATCATTTCCGGCGAGTTCTCGATCAGATCCCGATATTTCTCCTCCAGCCTGCGAATATCGCGCATGCGCTGCTCAAGCTGACCGAACGATTGCCTCAGATTGGCGGCCATGCTATTGAAGGCCTCGGCCAGGTGTTCGATCTCATCACCGGTTTTCACGACCAGTTGGTGAGCAAGATTGCCGGCCCCGATGTGTTGCGCGCCTTCATGCAGAATCCGGATCGGCCGGGCGATCCGTCTGGCCACCACGACGCCGGTCCCCCACAGCACCGCAAAGACCAGGGCTCCGTAGGCGGCCACCTCGAGGAGCAGTTGGTCGAGGGAGGCGAAGGTCTCGGCAGGATTCTGACGGACGAAGGTCGACCACCGTTTGCCGCCCAGGCTGCCCGGCGAAAGATTGTCCCCCAGGCGTACGGGTGCAAATCCGACGATCGAGTTGCGCCCGCCGTGAGAATCGTCGGAGGCCACATCCCATCCCGCATGGGGACGGGTGACCACGCTCACAAGGCCCGGGCTGACCGAGTGCTCCTCGGGAGCCAGGACGGGGCAGATCAAGGGAGTCCCGTCTGAACTCATCAACATGGCGTGTCCGGTCGCGCCAATCGTGACATCCGAGATCGATCGAAATAACGAATCGCGCCTCAACAGCACACTGACGGCCCCGACCGCGGCGCGTGGCTCATCATTGAGGATCGGCACCGAGACGTTCAGCACATGAGTCCCGAAAGACGGATCAAAATACGCTTCGCTGACGTAGACCCGCCCCGCTCCCCCGTTGAAGACAGCCTGCCACCAGGCGCTCTTCCCGTAGTAATACTCGACTTGTGGGATTGAACTGACGACCAGCGCCCCGCGGTTGTCCGTCACCAGGATCGCGACGTAGTCGGATTTCCGGATGTCATGCCACCGGATCAGGTAATTGGTCACGATGCGATTGATGAACAGGGGAAATTCATCGCGGCGCTCCCGGTCGCGCCAGCGTCGCTGCCAGTCCCCGATCATGGACTCGATCTTCTTTTCTTCCTTTCCGGCGTAGCTGCGGTTCGCCTCCGTCACAGCCGTCAGGACGAACGGGGTGGTGGCGAGCTGCTGCGCTTCGTTGATCCCCCGGGTGACCTGGATTTCAATCCCGCGGGCCGCTTCGACCGCAATTTCCTTGAAGTTGGCTCCGACGGTCTCGCGGAGAGCGCGGCGTTCCTCGATGTAGGTAAGGATGAGGGAGAGCGTGAGGGGCAGAAGGCCGACCATCACAATCGCTGTGATGATCTTGCGCTGGAGGCTGTGTGACCGACTCCAGAGTTTCATTTCGGTAACATCGTCGGTTCTGCTAAGTGTCCATTTTCATTCAGCGTCCTCAGAATGTCAAGTAGAGGTAACGCCCCCTGGGGTTGTCCTGTCAGCCGCGTTTGAGCAGCCGGCCCTCTCCCCCCGGCCAAATGACGAGAACGGGGCTGGCGACAAACACCGAGGAGTACGTTCCGACGATCACCCCCCACAGCAGGGCCAGCGAAAAATCGTGGAGGACCTCGCCCCCGGCCAGCGTCAACGGGATGAGGACCAGGACGACCGTCAGGCTGGTCACGATCGTGCGGCTCAGAACCTGATTGATGCCGCTGTTGATCACGGTCACGATTCCGTCTCGGCGCCGAAGTCGTAGATTTTCCCGAATGCGGTCGAACACGACCACGGTGTCCGTCAGCGAATACCCCGCCAGCGTCAACAGGGCCGTCACGACGAGCAGCGTGATCTCCTTGTCCAGGACATAAAATGCGCCGAGCACCGCCAACACGTCGTGGAACGTGGCGACCGCGGCCGCCACGCCGAACCGGAACTCGAACCGAGCCGCGATGTACAGGATGATCCCGGCGAACGAGATGAGGACCGCAATCAGCGCATCATGCTGCAGCTTTTCCCCGATGGTCGGTCCGATTTCGGTGGACGCGTCGACGACGAATCGATTGGTCGGAAACTCCTTGCTGAAGACTGCCACCACCCTGTCGGCGGTCTTCTCCTCGATGGTGGTGGTGGCTTTGACTCGGATGAGAATCTTGTTCTCCTCCACGAACTCCTGCAGCTCGGCGTTGGTCAGGCCGTTTGACTCCAGCGCTCTCCGCGCTTCGTCGATTCTGATCGGTTGCTCAAACTTCAACTGCACAGCGGTTCCGCCCGCGAAATCAATGCCCAGGTTCGCCGCCCCCCGGCTGATCTGGATGACGGCTACCAGCCCCAGCAGCGAGAGCACGCCGGAAAAGACAAATGCGATGTTCCGTTTCCCCATGAAGTCGATATTGGTTTTGCCCAGAATCTCAAGCATGTCGTCCTCACAGAAGGTTGAGGCCGCGGTCGAGGGAAGATGAGGCCCATCCCTCAGATGCTTAAATGCTCGACCCTTTGGCGCTGGTTGATCACATCAAAGACCACCTTGGTGCCGACCAGCGCGGTGAACAGGTTGATCGCGATGCCGAGGCACAGCGTGACCGCAAAACCCTTGATCGGTCCTGTGCCGAACAAGAACAGCGCGAGACCGGTGATCAAGGTGGTGACGTGCGAGTCGATGATCGTCAGCAGCGCCTTGTCGTACCCCCCATCAACCGCCAGGCGCACCGGTTTGCCCTGCCGGAGTTCTTCACGGATGCGCTCGAAGATCAGGACGTTGGAGTCCACCCCCATGCCGATCGTGAGGATGATGCCGGCGATGCCGGGGAGGGTCAGGGTCGCGTTCAGGCCGGCCAGCGCTCCGATCAGGCAGATTAGATTCAGGGCCAGCGCAAAGTCAGCCACCACGCCCGACAGCCGGTAATAGATCATCATAAACAAGACCACCATGGCCCCGGCGATCAGCGTGGAGCGGATGCCTTTTTCGATGGAGTCCCGGCCTAACGAGGGGCCGACCGTCAGATCCTGGATAATCTTCAGGGGCGCGGGCAAGGCGCCGGCCCGGAGCACGATCGCAAGATCGTTGGCCTCCTGCATGCTGAACGTGCCGGAAATCTGCGCCCGCCCCCCGCTGATTCGCTCTTGGATGACGGGGGCGGAATAGATGGTGTTGTCCAGCACGATGGCCATGCGCTTCTTCACATTCTCAGCCGTGATCCGGTCGAACTCATGGGCCCCCTTGGCATCGAACGTCACCGAGACGTACGGCTCGTTGAACTGTCCGATTGAGACTCGGGCGTCGCTCAGGACGTCGCCGGCCAGCATCACACGCTTTTTAACCAGGTAGGGAGTGCGGAACTCGCGACCGGTGTCTTTCTCCACCTGTTTTTCGAACAGGATTTGGTCGCCTTCCGGTATGCGGTCCCGGAACTGCTTCAGGATCTCTTCTTCCTTTCCCTTCGGAACCCGCTGCGGAAGCTCCTCAGCCAGCTTGCTCTCTTCATCGAGCATTTTGAATTCCAGCAGCGCCGTTTCCTTGATCAGATCTTTCGCGCGTTTCGGGTCCTTGATGCCCGGCAATTGCACGACGATCTGCTTCAATCCCTGCCGCTGGATGAGCGGCTCGGCCACTCCGAACTGATCGATCCGGTTCCGGATCGTTTCCAGGGCCTGGTTGATGGCGGAGTCCTTGATTCGCTTGATCTCCCCTTCGCGAAGTTCATAGACCAGGCGGTTGGCCGTACCGGATTGTTCCACTTCGTAGAAGGAGGGAAACTCGTCCAGGACCTTCTGAATCTCCGCTTTCAACTCCGCCTTCTGGAATTCGATCGTCACCTGGGTTTGGCCCGTGCGCTTGACGGATTCCACCGGGATCTTTTTGTCGACCAGAAAATCTTGGATCGAATTCACCGAGCGGTCCACCGCGATCTCGACGGCCCGGTCCTCTTCCACCTCCAGGACGAGGTGGATGCCGCCTTGGAGGTCAAGACCGAGGGTGATCCCCTTGCTCGGGAGCACCTTTTTGAGCCAGTCCGGAAACGCGTGGAACAGGCGGGGGTACGACGGAAGAAAGAACGCGATCGAGAGAATCACCACTACGCCAAGCAGCATGAACCGTCCACCCACCTTCTTCATGCGTACATCAACCTTTCTTCCAACATTTCCTCCAACATTTCTAACATCCCTTCAGGGGTGGCCGGCCTGCCCTCAATTGCGCGCGTCCGCAGGAAGCCTCGTGAAGTGTACCTCGTGAAGCGTATCTCGCAACCAATCCTAACATACGAGATACGAGCGACGAGTTACGAGTGACGCTGGAAGAAGTGCGCGACGCGCGAGCAGGGAGGGTGGGCCGGCCACCCCGCTACTCTTCCTCGTCGGCTCGGAGCCGTGCGATGTGGTCGCGCTGAATCTTGACCTTCGCGTTGTCAGCGATCTGAAGCGTCACGGTCTCCTTGCCCAAGTTGGTGACGGTCCCCCAGAGGCCGGAAGAGGTGACGACCTTGTCCCCCTTCTTCAAGGCTTCCAACATGACTTTGAGCTTCTTCTGGCGCTTCTGCTGAGGAAGGATCAGCAGGAAATAGAAGATTACGAAGATCAGGACGAACGGCAGCAGGGACAGCCACGTGCCCCCCGACCCACTCCCTCCCGACGGTCCCTGCGCCCAGGCCACGGCGTCCAGCAGCCTCACCCCTGTCCCTCCCCCCATGAGGCCGGCGCCCGGACCTCGTCGGTCCCCACCGTCGCAACGTCCC
>JAHFEU010000101.1 GCA_023248295.1 Nitrospirota bacterium
CAAACCGCACTCCTTGCGGCCGGCCGGCACGCTCGATCCCCTCCTTGGCCGTCACGCAGAGGCGACACTGCCCATCGTAGATCAGGATCCGTTCGGGTTCGCTCTTGGGAATCTCTCTCGGCATAGCACCTGTACGATTGACGAGTCAGGCAGGCACCCCCACGCTAACACCCGCACCGGCCAAAGGCAACAGAGAGTTGTCCGAGGAAGGGCCATCCGGTATAGTCGCCGCCATGTCCAATCGGCTGATGATGGTCCTGCTGCTCATCGGGCTGGTGATCGTGGCGGTCCTGTCCCCCCGGGTAGACCGGGGCTTGGACATGCAGGCGTCAGCGAAGGGCCATCTGCTCTGGGACGGGTTCTTGTTCGGCATTCCGCTGATTCTTGCCGGCTTCCTTGCAGCCGGGGCACGGTGGGCCTTCATGGCGGGAGTCATGTACGGGACGATCGGGCTTGCCCTGGATATTGCGACCGTCGTCCAAGACCTGACCCGTCCGGAGGCTCAGCGGGAAGTCCTCCGGATCCTCTGGGCGAGCAGTATCACCGGTCTGCTCAACTGCCTGCTCATCCTGATCGGCGGGCGTGGGTTGCTCGACGTCGGCTCAATCGGGACGCCTCAAGGAGACCGCCCTCCCAATCCCCCGTCCCGTCCCGCAGTTTGAGGAGCCTGACCCTTCCGAAGCCAGCCTCACAGAGCCATTCCGTCGTTTCAGCCACGCTGTACGTGTTGCCTTCCTCCGTGAACAACAGCATCGTGACCGCGAACAGATTGGCCTCTTGCGGATACAGCCCATTTCGATCCAGCACGAAGGCGTCCTGGATGAGCAGTCGCCCGCCCGGGGTCAACGCGGACGGCAACCGCCGGAAGAGGGCCCTGTTCTGGGCGGAGGAGTAGATGTGCAGCACGTTGGAGTACCAGATGACATCGTACCGAGCCGGGAGGGGACGACTCATGAAGTCGAGGGGCAGATAGTCGAGCCGCCGGCCGTGCCTCAGCGGCGCCGCGATCTCTCGCGCGACGTTCAAGGCCGCAGGGCGATCGCACACGGTGGCTCGGAGCGCAGGATTCCTGGCCAAGAAGGCGAGCGCATAGGTGCCAGGCCCTCCTCCCAGATCCAAAAGCGTTCTCACCCCCTTCAAGTTGACCTGGGCCGCCACCTGCGGCGCAACGTCGCTCGATCGGTGGTGCATGGCCCAGGTGAAGGCCCGCCGGTACTTCGGATCGTCCGGATCATCGTGTTCCACCGGACGCCCCCGCCGGACGGATTCGGTCAGTTTCGACCAATCGTCCCATTGGCCGCGCAGGAGATCCAGGTAGGCTCCCCGATACGCCGGGCTCCGTGCGTTGAGCGCGGTGTTGGCCAGGACTCCAGTCCGATAGAGCGGGCCCCGCTTCTTGAGCACGCCGGCGCAGGCGAGATTGCGGCAGAGGATAGCCAGGCCCCGCGGGCTGACTCGAAGCCGTTTCGCCAGCCCCGGGATCGTCCATGTCCGCGCCCCCATGACCGTAAAGAGATTCAGATCGAGCGCGGTGAACAGAATGCGGGGCAGCCGATAGGCGACCGCGGCGTCGCGGAAGTCGTCGAAGCTGTCGAGACTCCGGGGCCGGCTCATTGGAACAGCTTGGTGAACTGGTCGGGATGGAGCGGGGCGTGACGCGCGACGGTGAGATTGTCCCGGACGTGCTCGACCTGTTTCATGCCGACCAGGGCGGTTCCCAGCCCGGGAGTGGAACGGACGAACTGGATCGCACGCTGGGCGTCTGTGCGTTCACCGAGCACCTCGCGCGCACCCTTCGGCAAGCCTCGGCTGAGCTGGCCCTGCAGGATGGAGGCGCTGGACATCACGTACACATCGAGCGCCTTGGCCGCTTCCAGCAAGCTCACCGTCACACCCTTCAGCGTTTGAGTCTGCTGAGCCAGCGCTTCCGGCATCCCCAGGTTGTACGGCAACTGGAGCACCTTGAAATGGTGATGCTCGCCGCCGACCTCTTCCGCCATCCGCACCAACGCTTCCAGCGACAGGTGGCCGCGCGAACCCGGTTCGGTCCGATACCCGTTCCAGGTGGCCGTGCCATACAGGCGGAGCTGCCCCTGCGACACGGCCTCCTCGAGCGCTTCGAACGCGCGGCGCATGCGCGCCATGAACTCCTCCCGCGACACCGCGCCAAGCTGCGTCTCCGGGTTGTGCAGGTAGTAGACGTCGAGGCAGGAGAGGCCCAGATTGGCCAGACTCGCCTTCAATTGGTGCCGGAGGTAGGCGGGGGTCATGCAGTGGCAGTCCGCCACCACATCGCTGGATGTAATGATGCCGGGATTCACGAAGGTCTGAAGCAGGTAGGCATAGCTGTCACGCGGAGGGGCGCCATCGAAGGGGATGAATCCGCCCTTCGTCGCGAACAGCAGCTCGTCTCGCCGGACGGCTCCGGTCCTGACCAGCTCGCTCAATGCCTGTCCGATCACCCGTTCGCTGCGCTGGCAGCGATAGTTGATCGCGGAATCGAACACATTGCATCCGGACGCGACCGCTTGTTTGACCGCTTCCAAGTATTGCGCGTCCGTATCGGCATCATGCCCTCCCAAATAGGTGCCGAGCCCGACGGAGGACAGCGCAAGCCCTCCGAGGCCTTGCCTGAAATGCTCCGGATGGGTGACGCCTGCGGCCACCATCCGCTCGCGGTAGCGCCCGGTCCCTTCGACGGTCGCGTAGCCTTCGATCGCCATAGTTCGTATCTCGTATCTCGTCGTTCGTATCTCGTGAACTACCAGACGAGATACGCTTCACGATTCACCCTTCACGTCCCCTTGAACTGCTGCTGGCACCAGCGGACCGCCTGCCTGACCTCATTCAGCTTCTGGAAATCCAAGGTCCGGTGGAACGTCACCGCCACGTATTCCTCTGTCATCTCGGTGGTCTCTTCGAATCCTGCTCTCAAGAGCGCGGCTCTGAACTTCGCCACGGTAGGCTGCAAGTAATACTTGGCCTGCTTCGCGAGCTCATCGGTGCCCAGGTCCTCCGGCGTTCCGTCCGACAGCAGGCTCTTGATATCATCCATGTCCACGCCGGTCTGGCAGATCATGCGACCATCAGGGGTAATCTCGAGCATCCACCCCTCGGTCGCCAGTGGCAACGCGAGCGCACCGCCGGGCTCCAGCTCATAAAATTCTGGTTCACTCTGGCAGAGGCGGGAGCGAGTATCTTCCCATCCCGGCGTCATCGTCGGCTGGTCGCTCATGCCCGAGTCTCCTTGTGGCAGGCACGGCTGCCCTCTTCGGCGGCAAGGCGGGCGCGCAAGGCCTCCAGGCGCCGGCTGTTCTCCTCCAGTTTGGGCAACCGGTATTTCTGGTCCATCCGGACGACCCATTCGAGCAGATCGGCAGCCTCCTTGTGTCGGCCGATCTCTTCATAGCACTGGGCCATGACATACCGCGCGCCTCCAGCCCGCAACTCGTCGCCTCCGCGCTCAGCGATGGCCAGGCTCGTCCTGCAACAAGCCAAGGCCTCTTCGTATCGTTTCTGCATCACGTAGGTGCGTCCCATCATGCGCCAGGCATCGGCCATTCCTCCTTCGTTGCCGGTGCGACGCATCAGGGCCAGGGATTGTTCATAGCACCGCGCGGCATCATCATACTGGCCGGTCTCGCGAGCCACCAGCCCCAGATCCGAATACAGCACCGCCAGGCCCGGATCGTCACCGGTCCGTCTCATGATGTCGAGCGCCTCGAGATAGTACGCCCGCGCGCGGTCCCATTCGGCCGCGTCTGCGCGGAGATTGCCCAGATTGGCCAGGGTGGTGCCGATTCCTCGTTCATCGCCGAGAATTTTCTGCAGCTCGAGCACCTCTTGGTAGTGGGTCTGCGCCTGCTCTCGCCGGCCGCTGACGGCGCAGATGTTGCCCAGATTGCCGAGCGTGGCGACCAGCGCCCGCCGGTCCCCGCTCAACCGGTCACATTCGAGTGCCTGCGCGTAGCACACATACGCCTCGGTATAGTGGCCACGTGAGAAATGCTCGTTGCCTTGGCGATTCAACTGTTCGGATTGGGTCCCCAGCATGGTGGCGCAGGGTCAGGACTGGAGCGCTTGCTCAACCGCTTGTTTGGCGCCCGTCAAGATCGAGGCTCCGTCGCCCACCAGGAGCGTGTCGAAGTTGTACTTCAAAAGACGGCGCAATCCTTCACGGGCCTTCGCGGCATCCGCATATTTTTCGCCGGGGAGCATCGTGACACTTCCGGGAGGCCTTCCGATCAACGCATCCCCGACGATCATGATACCCTTGCCCTGCTGGAGAAACAGGGCGGATTCGCCGGGCGACTTCTGGTCCTTCAGATGAACGATCCAAATACCGCCGGGGAGCAGTTCCCCGTCTTTAAAGGTCCTGTCGGCCTTGATGTCCATCTCGCGCGCATCCACGTCGGGGACCAGCAGCTGACAGCGAAGCTCTTTCTGATACGTCACGGTCTCGCGCACGTGGTCGCGGTTCGTGATGAGGATATAATCCACCTGCCCGCCTGTTCGGACCCGGTTCATATCCTCCGCCGTCATCGGAGGCGGGTCCACCAGCACGCGGTGCTCGCCCACGGTCAAGAACAGTCCGTTGAAGTCGAGCTTCTTCTCTTCCGAGAACCACGACCACTGCCAGATGCCGGGCAATAACTGCTTCATAGGGGCTGATGGATCTTCGTCCTTCGGGTTCTCACTCGCCTCACGCCGGGGACCCGTTGCATTCCCCGGAGCAACGGGTGCCCCTTACGCCTCGCGTCTTCTTACAGCGTCCCGACGGCGCTCCGCACGACTTTGGTGACTTTGGCGCGAATGTCCGCTTCATTGGGAAGGTCGATGATATCGTCCTCGGGAATCGTGATGAACTTCCGGTTCCCGCCTTTGGTCAGCGAGATCAAAAACATGCTGTTCGACGGCGTGACGGGGATCACCACCTGCACCGCCGAATCGATCTCCCGAACTAGATCCAGAAACTTCTGTTTCCCCTCATCCATCTCACTCATAAATTTTCCCTTTTCCGACCCCTTTTCCTGCCGAGTGAGAGCTATCTACGTGATGGCGGCGGGCGGGCTATCTCCGAATGCGCGCATCGACCGACCACCTTCTGAGGTGGGGGGTCTGCGAGCAGGGAGATAGCTTGCCCGACGACAGCGATTACATTGTTCTGCTCGAACTCGCCAGCAGCTTCTCCACTTCCTGCAGAATCACCTCCGGACCGGCCAGATCCATGTTGCCGACCCGCTGCCAGCGAATGATCCCGTCCCGGTCGATGATGTACACATTCGGGATGAATCGGCCGCCGCCGTACAGCTTGTCGGTAATCTTCTTCGGATCAACCAGGTACGGATAGGTCACCTTCACCGGAAACTGCGCCAAAAACTCCATCACCGCCTGCTTGGAATTTCCCGCGGAGTTCACCCCCACAACGGCCACATCCTTGCCCCGAGTCGCCTCGTAGACCTTTTGAAGATTCGTGCCCTGCATCAGACAGGGCTCACAGATATGGAACAACCCCAGCACGATCACTTTCCCCTTCAAGCTCTCCAACGACACCGCCTCGCCCTCGATCGAGGTCAAGGTGAAGGTGGGGGCTTTCTCTCCGACCTTGAAAAAGCTCTTGGCCGACACCGCCGTCGCGAGCACGACGCACGCGATCAACGTCAGCAGCGTCATGATGGTCCGTCTCATGGTGGCCTCCTGTTTAAGGAAGGATAAGGTTCAGGTTAAGGTCGAGGGCGGACTCGGGCACTCATTTTCTCGCCCTGAACCTTAACCTCAACCTCAACCTTCAAGGTAGGCTATCCTAGCACGCGCAAAATTTCAGGGGCAACCGTGTCAGAGGGAGGGCTCGAAGAGGCCCAACTGCAATTCCTCCGCCTTCGTAAACGGGATGGGATAGTGCTCAGTGAAGCAGGCATTGCAGTATTGGTCAGGGCTCCCGGGGGCGGCTTTGAGCATGCCCTCCAAACTGAGGTAGGCCAGACTGTCGGCCGTAATGTACTTCCTGATCTCCTGGATGGTATGGCTCGAACCGATCAGCTCTTTCTTGGTCGGCGTGTCAATGCCGTAGAAGCAGGGCGAGATGATCGGCGGTGAGCTGATCCGCATGTGGACTTCCCGCGCGCCCGCCTGGCGGAGCATCTTCACGATCTTTCTGCTGGTGGTCCCACGCACGATCGAATCATCCACGACTACCACGCGCTTACCGGTTAATACCTCTGGGACCGCATTAAGTTTAATCTTGACTCCGAAATGGCGGATTGATTGCTCAGGCTCAATGAAGGTTCGACCGACATAATGGTTGCGGATCAGCCCGTACTCGAACGGGATCCCGGAGCCTTCCGCGTAACCAAGCGCCGCTGGGACGCCGGAGTCCGGGACCGGGATCACGATATCCGCGTTGACCCACGCCTCCTTGGCCAACTGCCGGCCCAGGGCCTTGCGGGTCAAGTAGACCGCGTTCGACCCGAAGATCTTGCTGTCAGGCCTGGAAAAGTACACGTATTCGAACACGCACATCGCGGGCTTGGTCTTCGGGAAGGGGCGGTAGCTGCTGACGCCCTCCTGATTCAGCACGACCAATTCCCCAGGTTCGATCTCTCGCACACACTCGGCCCCGATCAGATCGAAGGCGCAGGTCTCGGAGGCCACCAGCCAACTGTCCTTCATGCGCCCCAGGCAGAGCGGGCGGAATCCGTACGGGTCCCTGGCGGCAATCATGCCCTTGTCGGTCAGCAGCACGACCGAGAACGCGCCACGCACCTGGTTCAGCGCGTCGATGACCCGCGCCAGGAGGGTGTCCGCCCGGGAGTGCGCGATCAGGTGGATGATCACCTCGCTGTCGGTCGAAGACTGGAAGATCGCCCCGTAGGCCTCGAGTTCATTCCGCAGCATCGTCGCATTGATGAGATTGCCGTTGTGCGCCAGCGCCAGATTTCCGAACGAAAAATTGACGGTCAGCGGCTGAACATTCTTCAGATTCGTGTCTCCGGCGGTCGAGTACCGATTGTGCCCGATGGCCATGTGTCCGGGCAGGCGTTTCAGGACCGGCTTCGTGTAGATGTCCGCCACGAGCCCCATGGCTTTTTCCAGGTGGAAATGTTCCCCGTCCGAGGACACGATCCCGGAGCCTTCCTGGCCACGGTGCTGCAAGGCGTAGAGGCCCAGGTAGGTCAGGTTGGCCGCCTCCTTGTGGCCGTAGATCCCGAACACCGCGCACTCGTCGTGGAATTTGTCGGGGGTAATCAGAGGCAGACGTAAGGCGTCAGGCGCGAGGCGAGAGGCGAGAGGAAGATTCTTTCGTTTGTTGCTCATTCCCCTTACCCCTTACGCCTCACGGTTTATGAAACGACCCTTCCAGGCCATTCGCCCACCGGTCCGCGAGCGTCGCCACATCCACATCAACCCGGCAGCCCGGCCCCCAGCGGTCGGCTTCGACCTCAACCACCAGTCGCTCGCTGCCCACCGTTCCGATCACCTCCGCGACGACACCCGCCTCTCGGGCCATCCGGAGCACGGCGTCGGTCCGGTCTGGGCTCACGGAGAGAACCACCCGTGATTGACTCTCCCCGAACAGCAGCGCGTCCCGGCGGAGACCGTTGGGCTTCAATCGTACCACAGCGCCGAGAGGTTTCACAGGATTGGAGATACAGCTTTCGGCCAGCGCCACGGCCAGTCCGCCGTCCGAACAATCATGCGCGGAGTCTACCACGCCATCCCGAATGAGTTTTAGGACACAGACCTGCACCGCTTTCTCTGCTTCCAGATTGAGCTGCGGAGGGGATCCCTGCTCCCTGGCGTGAACGACGCGTAGGTATTCAGTGCCCCCCAACTCCTCTTTCGTTTCCCCTATCAGGATTATCGCATCCCCGGGCTGCTTGAACCACTGGGTGGCGGCCCGGTCCGCCGGCTCGATGAGCCCCACCATGCCGATAATCGGGGTCGGGTAGATGGACAACCCATTCGTCTCGTTATAGAAACTCACGTTGCCGCTGACCACCGGAATGTGCAGCCCCTCGCACACATCCTTCATCCCCTCGATCGAGAGAATAAACTGCCACATGACTTCAGGCCGCTCGGGATTCCCGAAGTTCAGGCAGTCCGTGAGACCGATGGGTTCGGCCCCTGAACAGATCAAATTCCGCGCCGCTTCCGCGACCGCGATCCCCCCGCCCACGTAGGGATTCAGCAGGCAGTACCGCCCGTTCCCATCCGTGGTCATCGCGAGGGCCTTGTTGGTGCCCTTGATCCGGATCACCGCCGCGTCCGACCCAGGCCGCACGAGGGTGTTCGTCCTGACCATGTGGTCGTACTGCTGGTACACCCAGGCCTTACTGGCGATCGTTGGCGACTCGAGCAGGGAGCAGAGGACCGCCGTGGCATCCTTGACGTCCGGCAGGATCTGGATGTTGAGGGACTGGAGATGTTCCTGAAACGCCGGCGGCGCATCGGGACGCTCGTAGCGCGGGGCATCCTCCGCCAGCGCCTTGGCGGGAATCTCGGCGACGACCATAGCGGTGTTGCCTGGCCCGATGTCGCGCACGCGCAGCATCCCATCTCCCGTCACCCGGCCCACGACCGCCCCCGCGAGATCCCACTTCCGGCAGACCTTCAAGACCTCTTCTTCCCGCCCATCTTTGGCGATGAGAAGCATCCGCTCCTGGGACTCCGAGAGCATCACCTCGTACGGCGTCATGCCCGGCTCACGCCGCGGGACCCGGGTCAAATCCAACTCGATGCCGGTTCCGGCCCGAGAGGCCATTTCACAGGACGAGCTGGTCAGACCCGCCGCGCCCATATCCTGAATGCCGACCAGCAGGTCCTTGTCCATCAACTCAAGGCAGGCCTCCAGGAGCAGCTTCTCGGTAAAGGGGTCGCCCACCTGCACGGTCGGCCGTTTGGATTCGGAGCCATCGTCGAAGGCGTCAGAGGCCATCGTGGCGCCGTGGATCCCGTCTCGTCCTGTCTTGGAACCGATGTAGATGACCGGATTGCCCACCCCGATCGCCTGCCCCTTGAACAGCCGATCCTTTTTCGCAATCCCCAGGCAAAAGACATTCACGAGCGGGTTCAGTCCGTATATCTCGTTGAAGACCACCTCGCCGCCGACCGTGGGGATGCCGCAACAGTTCCCGTACCAGGAAATTCCCGCCACTACGCCTTTGAACAGGTGCCGGTTCTTCGGCTGATCCAGCAGCCCGAAGCGGAGGGAATCCAACAGCGCGATGGGCCGGGCGCCCATCGTGAAGATGTCGCGCAGGATGCCGCCCACGCCGGTGGCCGCGCCCTGATACGGCTCGATGAACGAGGGATGGTTGTGCGACTCCATCTTGAAGACCGCGACCAGGCCGTCCCCGATTTCCAACGCGCCGGCGTTCTCCCCCGGCCCCTGGACTACTCGCTCGCCAGTCGTCGGCAACCGTTTCAAATGCACACGCGAGCTCTTGTAGGAGCAATGCTCACTCCACATCACCGAGAACATCCCCAGCTCGGTCAGATTCGGCTCTCGCCCGAGGATCTCCACGATCTT
>JAHFEU010000102.1 GCA_023248295.1 Nitrospirota bacterium
TGTCGTTCGAGGTCAGGCCTGGAGAGATGGTGGCGTTCGTCGGTCCCACCGGTGCCGGTAAGACCACCTTGGTGAACCTCCTGCACCGCTTTTATGATCCGACCGAAGGCTCCGTGACCATCGACGGCCACGACCTCCGCACGGTTCGTCTCGACAGTCTGTATCGCCAGATTGCCCTGGTACCCCAGGAAACCATGCTGTTCGGGGGCACCATCATGGACAATATCCGGTACGGCCGCCAGGAGGCGACGGAGGAGGAGGTGATCGCCGCCAGCCGCGCCGCCAACGCGCACGACTTCATCATCGCGACGCCGGACGGATACCGGACTCTCGTGGGCGAAAAAGGCGTGAATCTGTCGGGCGGCCAGCGCCAGCGGCTGGCTATCGCCCGGGCGGTCCTGAAGAACCCCAGAATCCTGATGTTGGACGAGGCGACGTCCGCCTTGGATTCCGAATCCGAGATGCTGGTTCAGGACGCACTCGACCGGCTGATGTCAGGCCGGACCACCTTCGTGATCGCCCACCGGCTGACCACCGTGCAACGAGCCGATCGCATCCTCGTCCTGAACAAGGGACGCATCGTGGAGGAGGGAAACCACGCGTCGCTGATGGAACGAAAGGGACTCTACCATTACCTGTATACGCTCAGGCTGGAAGAGCTGATAGCCGATAGCTGATGGCTGGTCATTTGACTTTCGAAAAATCAGCCTCAAATCCCTCTGTCTTCCCGTCGGGAAAAAAGATGACCACCTTGGTCTTGGCGCTCGGATCGAAGCCGTCATACGCAAACCGCGCCGTAAAGCGGGAACGATAGGCCGGGCCCTGGCCCTCGTTCTTGCGTCCCCGTTCCGCCGGCCCCATATCAACCGGGTGGATCGTCTTGGAGCCCTGCTGGAACGCGACTTTGACGCCGTCGGCGAAATATTCATCGTCTCCGCAGAGCTGGACCTCGATCTCCATGTTCGGCATGTCGACGACCCTTTGGATGAACCCGTCGGGCATGCGGACTTCTTTTTTCTGTTTCTTCGATTCGGTCGCTTCCTGCCGGCCAAAGGCCTCCAACCGATACCGTTTGGTCCGTAAAATGGCGCCGGCGCCGCAGGGATCTTTCTCCGGATCGGCGCCGACGCGTGTCGTGAGCGAGACCTGCTTCATTAACTTCTTGATTTCTTCATCCGGCTTGGCCGATTCCGCCGCCTTCTCCATCGGGACGCGTCCGGCTTCAAGTGCCTTCTTGGCCTCCTCCATCGTGAGTTTGATATCGATGGCATAGGCCACCTCTGCTGATCCCATCCATGCCGCAACCGACCAGGCCATGACGAGCGCCCCAAGTGCGGCACCACCTTCGATCGGCCGATCTACCGCCATGAATGCCGAACGCATACGTGTCCTCCTTCGATCGCCGCAGCACCCCCGTGCGCGGCAGCCGGCCACCCTGCCATGAGCAAGCGGACTCGGCCAATCGGGCGCCATTGTAAGCAAAACGCCGGGCCTTTTCAATCGCATGCCCTGGGATCACCGCCTCGGCCGCGGGCTGGCGGACGACGCCGCTTTGCCCTCATTCCGGCGACGATTTGTCTGGACCCCTCCCTGCATTGATCTGGTATACTCGGGCTACGTCACCTCTCCTGAGCTCAGCACAACCGAACCCTCAGCACACGGAGACGGTCTTCCATCATGACTTGGTCCAGCGACAAGCCTCGCGATGGGCGAGGCGAGCATCCTTCTTCTTTGGTGGCTCACGTGATGAGCCATGGCGTCGTCCAGATTCCTGGAGACGTCTCGGTTCGTGACGCCGCCGTGATCATGCAGAGAGAGCATGCTCCCTGTGTGATCATCAAAGACTCGGATGACAAGATCGGTATCATGACCCATACGGACATCGTTCACAAGGTGGTCGCGCAGGGCCTCGATCCCGACAAGGTGGAAGCGCGCACGATTATGTCCAGCCCGGTGCATGCCATTGAATTCAACCAAACCGTCGAGAGCGCCTCGACCACGATGGCGACCCACGGTGTCCCTCTGCTCCTCGTCACGAGGCAGACCCAGCCCATCGGAACCCTGACGGCCCGAGACATGGTGTGCTCGCCCGCACGGTGCGGGTCCCGCATCGCGGTCTCTCTGAAAGTCCATGGTGAGAAACCGCCGGTGACCACGCAGGTCGCGGCCATCTCGCAATTGAGTCACCTCGGCGCGTTTGTCGAGACGCCGACCCCTCTTCCTCCCGGCACCAATGTGAGTCTCAATTTTTACCTTCCCGGGTCCGGCCGTCAGATCCAGGCTCATGCGACCGTTCTGAAGAGTCGTGGCCGGACGAGAACGTCTAGGGGAGCACAGGAAACCCGACCGGCGGGCATGGAGGTTGAGTTCACGCGGCTGGCAGGCTCCGACCAGTCTCAGATCACAGCCTGGGTGATCCGCTCGCTCTACAAATAGTCAGGAGCGCCCTGATGCGACACTCCACGTCGCGTTCATGCTGTTTTTGACCGTCCGTCATCCACCTGATAAGATTTGAAAGACGTCGAACGCGGGACCCGAAGCCAGGAGAGCGGAGCGTGGCCAGCCGACCGTCGCTGACGAACCAGGAACTCATCAAGCAGATCCAAGCCATGCTGGGCGGATCCGATGACGATCCGCAAAAGGCGTTCCTGAAGGAGATGCTGATGGGAATCCTCAAGCTGCATCACGCCCAGCTGGATACGCTCGACATCAAGATCCTGAATCGGACGCTGAAAGAACTTCGCTACGCCTTCAAAGTCTTCCACCCATACCGCCACCGGCCCAAGGTCAGCCTGTTCGGTTCGGCCAGGACGCAGTCCGACGATCCCAACTATCAAATGGCGTACCGATTCGCTCGCCGCCTGGCCCAGCGAGGGTACATGGTGATCACCGGCGGGGCCGACGGGATCATGCGGGCCGGCCAGGAGGGGGCCGGGAGGGAGAGCAGCTTCGGCGTCAACATCATGTTGCCGTTCGAACAGGGCCCGAATGCGATCATCGCGGATGATCCCAAGCTGGTCACCTTCAAATATTTCTTCACGAGAAAGCTGTTGTTCGTGAAGGAATCCGACGCCATCGCGCTGTTTCCCGGCGGCTTCGGCACGCACGACGAAGGCTTCGAGGTGCTGACGCTCGCACAGACCGGCAAGAATGATCCCCGACCGATTGTCTGCCTGCAGGCCCCGGGCTGCGATTACTGGGACCACTGGCACGCGTTTATCAGCGATCAGCTCTTGTCCCGTCGGCTCATCAACGAGGAGGACCTGGGCCTGTTCAAGATCTTCGACTCTGAGGAAGCCGCGGTGGAGGAGATTGAGACCTTCTACCGGAATTATCATTCGATCCGGTTCGTGGACCAGCATCTCGTCATGCGAATCAAACATCCCCTGTCGAACGAGCAGCTCGCGAACCTGAGCCGGGAGTTCGCCGACCTGCTGGAGGAGGGCTCTTTCGAGCAACGGGGGCCGCTTCGGGAGGAACTCGACGAACCGGCCGTGAAAGACCTCCCGCGCCTGGTCTTCCTCTTTAACCGTCGGAGCGCCGCCCGCCTGCGGCAGCTGATTGATCGGATCAACGCCTTCTCGGCGCCGACCCCCATTCCCTCGTCCACCCAGCCCACAGCAGCCTGACCGACGGCCCGCCAGAGTTTTTTGCCGGACAGGGGTTCAATCAAGCCTCGGCTCGTGATATGCTTGCCTCGCAGACTATGAGCCGTCTTCACTCCAAGCACAACCCTACCCCGGCTCCCGACGTCGTCCTGTACCACGCGGAGTGTCTGGACGGCTTCGGCGCCGCGTGGGCCATCTGGAAGCGATTTCCCTCAGCCCGATATGTCCCGGTCAAGCACGGGTTCCCTCCACCTCCCGATCTCGCCGGCCGGCACGTGGTGATCGTTGACTTCAGCTATGGGAGAGCGACGCTGGAAGCGATGGCAGGTGAGGCCGCCAGCTTGCTGGTGCTGGACCATCACATCACCGCCCAACAGGCGCTGACCGATCTGCCGTTCGCCCGCTTTGAGGAAAAGAAGTGCGGGGCGGTCATGGCCTGGGAGTGGGCGCACGCGACTCCAGTTCCCTGGCTGCTGGAGTACGTCCAGGACAAAGACCTGTGGCACTGGGATCTCCCGGCCAGCCGGGAGATCAACGCCGCGCTGGCCTCGTATCCATTCGACTTTACCGTCTGGGAAGGGTTTCGCCAGGAGACGCTGGAGGCCGAAGGGCGGGCGATCCTGCGCTACGAGAACGAGCTGGTCGCGAAGATCGCGGCGGAAGCGGTGCTGGTCTCCTTCCACGGGGAGACGGTTCCCGCTGTCCACAGCGCCGTGCTCACCAGCGAAATCGGCGAACGGCTGTCCCGCTCCCACCCCTTCTGCATCATCTGGCACGAACGGGACGGCCGCTGCTACTACAGCCTCCGGTCGCGCGCGGATGGGGCCGATGTCGCGGCCATCGCCACTGCGTACGGAGGCGGCGGCCACACGCATGCCGCCGGCTTCTCCGTCCCCCTAGGCTCGGGCGAGCCTTTCCCCCTGCCTCCGATCACGCCGGTCAAGGCGAAGGCTCGATGAACAGGCCGGCGGCCACGGGCAGAGGCGGCGGGGAACACGCATGAGGCCCTGGCCGAGGTAACCGACTCCCGTGATCCCCCTCCATGACGACAACCCGACTCAGCTCACCCCGGTCCTGACCATTGCCTTCATCGCGGCGTGCGTGCTGGTCTTTCTCTACCAGGTCTCGCTCCCCGAGGAGCCGGGACAACTGTTCATCCTGCGCTTCGGGGCCGTTCCAGCGGCGGTCTTTGGACAGACGGCCGCCTTGCCGCCTGAGGTCGCAGCGCTCCCCGCATTCGCGAGCCTCATCAGCAGCATGTTCCTCCACGGGGGCTGGATGCATCTGATCGGCAACATGCTGTACTTATGGATCTTCGGGAACAATATCGAGGATGTGATGGGACATGCCAGGTTCGCCGTCTTCTATCTGGTCTGCGGGATCGTCGCCGCCTTCAGCCACGCGCTGACCGACCCTTCCTCAACCGTGCCGATGGTGGGCGCGAGTGGAGCCATCTCTGGGGTACTCGGCGCCTATCTCCTGCTCTTTCCGCGGGCGCAGGTGCTGGTGCTGGTCCCGCTTGGCATGTTCACCAGGATGATGTACGTGCCGGCCGGTCTCGTGCTGGGGTTCTGGTTCGTCTTACAGGTATTGAGTGGAGGGATGAGCCTGGGGAGTAGAGGGGGAGGAGTCGCCTTCTTCGCCCATGTGGGAGGGTTTCTCGCCGGCATGGGGCTGATCGGCCTCTTTAAGCGCCCCGAGGTGCCCTTCTTTGCCCCGCAGCGGCATCGGCCCTGGAGACAATCAGACTGGTAAGCAGACTGGCGCCGGCTTTCATCCCGCCTGGCCTGACTATCCCGGCCTCGCTCCCTGCTTCTTCGATTCAGACGACGATTCAAGAGCCGCCCGGGTCTGCTCAGCCCGAAACTGTTTGACCCTGGCACGGATGGCCGGATCGCGAACGGCCAGGATTTGGGCGGCCAGCAACCCGGCATTCTCCGCCCCACCGATGGCCACCGTGGCGACCGGCACGCCGCGCGGCATTTGCACCATCGACAGTAGAGAATCGAGCCCCCCGAGATTTTCGGTTGGGATCGGCACGCCGATAACCGGCAAATGCGTCTTCGCCGCCACCACGCCGGGCAGGGCTGCTGCTCCCCCCGCGCCGGCCACGATGACCTCGATGCCGCGGTCGGCTGCCTGCTCCGCATACTGAAACAGGTGGTCCGGAGTCCGGTGGGCTGACAGCACCAACAGCTCGCTCGGCACCCCGAGGCGCGTCAGGACCTCTACCGTCTTCTCCAGCACCGGCAGGTCGGTTTTGCTTCCGCCCAGGATGCCGACCAGCGGTGACGCGTTTCCAGGCTTTCTCTCACGCGAACCCGGCATTGACCCCTCCCTGTAAGGAACGACCTGTGGATTGCCAGTGGCTCAGAAACGCTCGCTGCGTGCCGATCGCCGTGCGTTGCGCGGTACCTTAGCCTTTGTCCCCGGTAAGGGTCAAGGTCAAAAAGCCGTGATGGCTCGAGCGGGCAAGCCGTTTGACCGGAAGCTAACGAATCCATTATAGTTATAACAAAGGTTGTGACCCGGGGAGGCTTCCTGTGCCGGAAACCCTGAAAGGGAGGATGCTCGCGCTCGTCGACCAGCCGACGGGGTTGGACGACATTCAAGTTGACCACTTAGCCGCCTCCACCCGGCTGCAATCCTGGGAAGCCGTGCAGATCCCGGATCGGTTGCGCTTCTCGGCCAGGCTGGCAATTAAGCTCCTGCTGCTCGTCGCCCTCATCATCGCCTTCGTCCCCTGGACACAGACCATTACCACCACCGGTCAGCTCTCGGCGTATTCCCCGTATGAACGCCCTCAGGATATCGAAGCTCAGATCACCGGTCGCATTAATAAGTGGCACGTCTTCGAGGGCGTGCGGGTGAAGCAGGGAGATCTGATCCTGGAGCTCAGTGATATCGATCCTCTTTTTATGGCGCCCGATCTGCTGTCTCTACTCGAACAACGGAAGACGGCTTTAGAGCAGAACCGTCAGGCGGCCCTTGACCGCGCCGGACAGTTGGAAAAGCGAATTAAGGAGATGCAAAACCTGGTCAAAGCGGCCGTCCCGTCCGCCGAAGCCCGGGTGGTCGAGGCCGAAAACAAGGTACGGGAAGCCGAGCAAACCGTCGCGGCCGCCAAGATCGCCGTGGATACGGCCGAGTTGAACGTCGGCCGACACAAACAACTGGCTGAACGGGGCCTCGTCTCTCAGCGAGAGCTGGAATTGACGATTCAGGCCGCGATCGCGAGCAAGGCAGAGCTACAAGGTGCCGAAGCGGCGCTGAAAGCGGCCCAACAAGGGATGCGGGCCCTGAGCTTCGGCCGCGATCAGATCAGCGCGGATGTGTTGCAGCGCCTCCTGGATGCCGAGGCCAGCCGGGCCGGCGCGTTCGCCGACGCCGCGAGGGCGACAGACCAGTTGGCAGACGTCTCGCTTCGCCTGTCCAACCTCACACAGCGGCGAATTGCCAGCCGCATCTACGCCCCGATCGACGGGACGGTCGTACGCATGGCTGAGGTGGGCCCAGGCGAAACGGTCAGACCCGGCGACAAGCTGGTTCGGATCTCGCCATTGAGCGCGGACAAGGCGGTGGAACTGTGGGCTGACGGATTAGATTCCCCCTTGTTGAACGTGGGCCGCAAGGTCCGGTTGCTCTTCTATGGGATCCCCGCCATTCCTCTTCCCGCATGGCCTGAGCTGATGGCGGGCACCTACGGAGGCGTGATCAAAGTGGTGGACCAGGTGGACGACGGAAAAGGCAATTTCCGTTTTTGGGTCATCCCGGACCCCGAGGACCGGCCCTGGCCCGAGCAGAGCCACGTCAGGCAGGGGACCAAGGTCATGGGATGGGTGATTCTGAATCGAGTGCCCCTGTGGTACGAGCTATGGCGCCGAGTGAACCTGTTCCCCCCCGACTACCAGGAGAGGGCGCCGACCTTGCTTGACACGCTGTTACCCAAAGCCGGCAGAGGTGCAAAGTAGACGCTCGCCCGATCACCGCCCTGGCCAGTTGCCCCGCGCGCTGCCCCTTTCGCCGCTACCCTCAGTGTCGCCCCCGACGGTTCCGCGAGCAGCGGGGTTGAGGAAAGGAGACCATCCCATGATGCAGACGCTCAAGGCTACGACCCGTCTGGTGCTGACGGTTTTCTGCTTCGCCTTTTTCGGCGTCGTTCCTCCCATCGACGCAGCCGAGGAGGGCAAGACGAGAGCGTTGGCGCCGATTCCTCTGACACTCGAGGAAGTCCTCGCCCGGGTGGACCGGTCTCATCCCTTGCTGAAAGGATCGGGCACCGAAAAGATTGTGGCCAGGGGCAGGCTGCTGAGGGCCTTGGGCGCCTTCGAGCCGGCCCTGGTCAACGATTGGGAACTGGAGCGGCTCGTGAAATCCGGGCAAACCGTCAGCGTCGGATTCAACGACAGTTTCCTGGATGTGAGACACCCGTCAGGAGCCAGGGCCATCGGGGGCTTTCGCGCCGGCATCGGCCCTATCCAAATTGCCGACTTGGCCATCAACGGGTCGAATCAGCCGATCATGGGATTTTCGATGCCCTTGCTGAGGGGATTGATGGTGAATCCGGAAAACGCCGAACTGCAGAGGTCCGGCCTGGCCGATCCGCGGGCCGACATCCAGATCGCGCAGACCCGGCAGGACCTGTTTCTGGCTGGAGCCGGCCAATACTGGGAATGGGTCGCCGCCTGGAAGCTGGCGGACGTGCAGCGGCGGGCGTTGAAGGTGGCGGAGGACCGACTGAAACAGATCGAGCAGCGAGCGAAGGCCGGCGCCGTGGCGCCACTTGATGTGGTCGAGGCGAACCAGGAGGTTCAGCGCCGGAGGGAGATTCTGATCGGCGCCACGCGGGCGTTCGAACAGGAACAGTACCGGCTGTCCATGTTTCTCTGGGACCGAGACGCGCCGGTGGTACCGGACGCAGAGCGAGTCCCCGAGTTCCCGAGGCAAGTCGAGCTGCCGACGACTGAGGCGGTGCAGGCGGACAAGCTGAACGCCAGAGCGACGCGGCCGGAAGTTCGCGAAGTTTCGATCGAAGCCAAGCTGAACAATATTGATCTGGAGCTGGCGAAGAACAACCTGCTGCCCATTCTGAATGCCGAAGCGGAGCCCTCCCGGAAACCGGGGGAGTTCGTTCTGGGTCTGGGATATCGGTTCGGCGTCGAGATGCGGATCCCGTTTCTCCAGCGCCGAGCGCGGGGCGAGGTGCTCGAAGCGCAGGGGAAAGCCGACCGGTTCGTCCTGGTCCAGAAGTTCCGTGAACAACAAGTCATCGTGGACGTGGACAACGCGCTGTCGGCCATCGAACGAGCCAAGCAAAGGATCGCGGCATCGTTCCAATCGCTCCAACTGGCCAGAACGCTGGAGGAAGGGGAGCGGTTCCGGTTCAGCCTGGGCGCGACCAGCGTGCTGTTCGTCAACCTCCGCGAGCGAAACGCCGTGGATTCGGAGTACCAGTGGATCAGGGCGAAGGCGGACTACCAGAAGGAGCTGGCGCTCTATCAGTGGGCCATTGGGGCCTGGGGAAAAAGCCCGGCGTCAGCGGTCCCTGTCTCGTACCGCCCGACCCCGTGAGTGACGCGGGCCTGTGGCATTTTCGCGTGCCCTCTGATAGCTTATGCGATTGACCAGCTGCCCTCAAGAGAGCACCCGTCGGCCCGCGGTGAGACGGAAGGGAACTGACGTGTTGGTTCCGACCGGTAGGTCTTCGGCTCAGACCTGGCGCGGAGAATCGGCATGACGACGGCCAGCCCCGACACCCCGAGCAGCCAGCAGAGGACCGATCTCTTCCGGAGCACGCTCGCCCGTGTGGGCTTGTTCTTCCGGCTTGAAAAACGCCTGCTTGGGCTGTTTTTGTCCTA
>JAHFEU010000103.1:0-3182 GCA_023248295.1 Nitrospirota bacterium
GAACTACTGGCCATCGCGCCGGCCGCCCGCGGGAAGGGATTAGGCGGCACCCTGCTGAACTATTTGGAGGGGCTGGTGTTCGCTCGCGCGAAGAACCTGTTTGTGTGCGTCTCCGACTTTAACCAGGAGGCGCGCCGGTTTTACCGGAGGCACGGGTACCAGAAGATCGGGCCCATCCCTAATTTGTTGATCCCCGGATCCGCCGAGATCCTGATGCGCAAAACTGTCGGGCCGGTAAGGAAGAGCTGATGGCTTATAGCGAATGGCGTATGGCCCGAGGCAACGACCAAGCAGGGCGTATCTCTTTCCGGCCATAAGCTATACGCTATCGGCTATACGCTCTTAGCTGGAGACGAGCCATGCGAGTCAAAAAACTGCTGCATACCCGGATGCGTGTGAGCGACATGAACCAGACGATCAAGTTCTACACCGACGTGCTGGGGCTCGAGGTGCTCGAACGGAAGACCTCTCCGCGCGGGTCGCACCTCGCGTTTCTCAAGGTTCCGAACAGCGAGGAGCTGATCGAACTATGCAGTTTTCCCCCCAGCGGACCCGTGAAGGTCCAGGAAGACCTGGTCCACCTCGCGTTCGAAGTGGACAACCTGGACGAGACCATCCGGACAATGAACGCCAAGCAGATCAAAATCACCGACGGTCCCACCAGATCCTCCTCCGGCAGCCGCTTTATTTTCATTGACGCCCCGGACGGCTACGAGATCGAGCTGATCGAACGCCCGCCGGGCACGGCACTTGTTTGAAGAATGGTCGATGGTTGATGGATGATGGTCGATGGGAAACGCATCGGAGAGTCAGACGAAGGAGCAAGATTAGGTAATGTCGCGGAGATGCTGAAAGGTAATAAAATAGACGAGGTAGAAGATATGCCCGTGTACAGGGCGTTCTTCGATTTGGTGGTCGAAGTTGAAAAGCTGACCCGTGACTGCAAGCCGGACTTCCGTTGGCTTAGAGGCCAGACCCTGAGAGCGTCAGAGTCGGTCTGTGCAAATATGGCCGAGGGGTTTTATTCTCAGTACAGCACCGAGTACCTTCAAGCTTTGTACCGCTCCCGCCGCGAAGCTCAGGAGACATTGACACATTTGCGATATGCCATGAGTGTCAAGCAACTCCCAGAGAGCTTAGGTGTTGCAATTGTTGGACGTTACGGTGAAGCGCTGAAGCAATTGGCAAACCTGATCGGCAGCATTGAGCGCAAGATTAGTCAGCGGGGAAAAGGGAAAGCGAAGCCAGACTCTTCGTCGCATTCCTCCTCAATTCATTGACCATTAACCATCAGCCATGAGCCTTTCGCCCGAGCTCCAGTCCAAGCTGGATCATCTCCCCGAGCAGCCCGGCGTCTATCTGATGAAGAGCGCGGGGGGCGAGATTCTGTATATCGGCAAGGCCAGGGTGCTGACGGACCGCGTGCGGTCCTATTTTCAGAAGGGCGGCGACCACACCCCCAAGACCGCCCTGATGCTCAGCCAGATGGCCGATCTCGAGACCATCGTCACGCGGTCAGAATTAGAAGCGCTCATCCTGGAAAGCAACCTGGTCAAACGGCACCGCCCGCGCTTCAACGTGGTCCTGCGCGACGACAAGCAGTACCCCTATCTCCGCCTGCCCATCAAAGAGAACTTCCCGCGCCTCTCGATCGTGCGGCGGGTCCAGAAAGACGGCGCCTTGTATTACGGCCCCTATACGCCGGCCGGGGCCTTGCGGGAAACGCTCAAGGTGATTCGCAAGGTGTTTCCGCTGGCTACCTGCGAGATCGAGATTGACGGCACGGCTGAACGGCCCTGCATTGAGTTCGAGCTCAAGCGCTGCATGGCGCCCTGCGTCGGCAACCAGACGCGCGACCAATACCATCAGATCGTCAAGCAGGTGCGGCAGTTCCTGGAAGGACGGGACAGCGAGCTCCTCGAAGGCCTACGTGCCGAGATGCAGGCCGCGGCGGACCGTCAGGAGTTCGAGGAAGCGGCGCGGCTCCGCGACCGGATCTTCAAGATCGAGCGTACCCTCGAGAAACAGCGGGTGGCCCAGACCACCTCCACCGAGCAGGACGTGATCGGTCTGGCCAGGCAGGACACAGCGCAAGGCGCTGCGCAGGGCACTGCCGTTGACCTCCAGATGCTGTTTGTCCGAGGGGGTCTGCTGATCGGGCGCAAGGACTTCTTCTGGCCGAAGGCGGCCGACGCCTCGGATGAGGAACTGGTCCGGTCCGCCATCGAGCAGTTCTACAACAAGGAGGTCCTCCCGCCGAAAGAGTTACTGGTCCCGACCCCACTGAGTGAGGCGGGCTTGCTCGAAGCCTGGCTGTCGGAGAAGAAGGGCGAGACGGTCCGGATCATCGCGCCGGAGCGCGGGGCGAAACACCAACTGCTGTTGCTGGCGGAGGAGAACGCCGCGGCGGCGGTGGCCGATCACCTCCGGAACGAGGAGACCGATCGTCAGGCATCGGAAGAGCTGAAGCGGCTGCTCCGACTGGACCGGGCTCCGCGGCGGATCGAAGGGTTTGACATCTCCAACACGATGGGCACCCAGTCCGTCGCCTCCATGGTGGTCTGGGAGGACGGACAAGCCAAGAAATCGGACTACCGCAAGTTCCGCATCAAGACCGTCGAAGGGGCCAACGACGTCGCCAGCATTCAGGAGGTGGTCACTCGGCGCTACGGAGAGACAGAGGATCTCCCTTTGCCGGACCTTGTCCTGATCGACGGGGGATTGGGCCAGCTCGCCGCCGCCCTGGACGGACTCCGGAAGGTCGGACACGCGGATCTCCCCGTGATCGGCCTGGCCAAGGCGCGCGGTGGGAAAGAGGAACGAATCTTCCTGGCAGGCCGGAAAAACCCCATCATCCTCCATCCCTCCTCACCCGCGACCCACCTCGTCCAGCGGATTCGCGATGAGGCGCACCGGTTCGCGATTACCTACCACCGGAAGCTAAGAGGCAGGACCATGGTCGCGTCGCGCTTGGATGCGATCCCCGGCATCGGCGAGGTCAGACGCAAGAGCCTGCTCCGGCGATTCGGCAGTCTGGAGAAGATCGCCGAGGCCACGGATGACCAGTTGCGCGACGCGGGCGTAGACGCCAAGACCGCTGCCGAACTCCGCAAAGCCCTCGCGTGAGTTTCCGGTCCGCTTCAACATCGCTTCTTCATGCCCACTCGCGTAGTGCCTGGACC
>JAHFEU010000103.1:3282-9439 GCA_023248295.1 Nitrospirota bacterium
ATCCTCGCGGTGGACGATGAACAGATGTTCTGCGACCTGCTGCGAGCCGTGCTCGGCCGCCATGGCCACGAGGTGATCACGGTGATGAGCAGTGCGGATGCCCTCGAGCAATTCAAACGCCACCGGCCGCATATGACGCTCTTGGATCTGATCATGCCGGGCATCAACGGGATCGAGGTGCTCAAGCAGATCCGTGCGGTTGACCCGCAGGCTTCGGTCATCATGCTGACAGGAGGAGGCACGGACGAGTTGGAGGATCGGGCACGGGAATTAGGTGTGACCGATTTCCTGAGAAAGGGGCTTTCACTGAAAAGCCTGATCGGAGCCCTGGACCGAGTGCTCGCACAGCCAAGCCAGCCTGCTCCAACGACACCTGCCAAGGGACCGTCAGGAGAGACTCTGCCCGGTGACTCAATCCTGGTGGTGGATGACGAGCCTGCCATCCGCGATCTGTTGTGGCAGTTCTTGACTGATCGTGGCTACCGGGTTCGGACGGCCCAGGACGGGGTCGAGGCGTTGGCCCAGGTCAAGCAGGAGCCACCCCGTGTTGTGATTCTGGACCTGCATATGCCGAGGATGAACGGGGTTGAGGTGTTGCGCGAGCTCCAACACCAGAATTACATGGGCGCGGTGATCGCGTTGAGCGCCAACAAAGACACGCCACTGCTGAAGGAGATGGTCAAGCTGGGGGCGGTCGATTCCATCGGCAAGCCGATTGATCTCAAGCGGCTGGCGCTGGTGATCCAAGTCGTGTGGATGCTGAACCGCATGGAGCAGGAGTCGGCTGCCGCTAAGCCCTCGGGAAAATGAAGCGAGGCCTGCCCACGGTGTCCCCCGATCTCACCACGTGATAGATCCCTGATCCACCTGACTTTCTTGAGACCCACGATCAGGTCTTCGGTGCGAGGCTTCTCAGTCCGGTGATGTTGTAGGCTGCCACCGGGCGGCTAAACCCTTTCAGCGCCAGCTCCCCGACCGGTTCGACGGAGACCAGGCTCTCCACGAGGTGCAACACCCGCCCCGAGACGAGGATCTGGCCGTGCTTGGCCTCCCCACAAAGCCGAGCAGCCAGATTGGTGACCGTTCCGATGGCTGCGTAGTCCGTGCGTCGTTCGAATCCGATCAGCCCCAACGTGGCGTAGCCCGTAGCGATGCCGATTCCAGCGCCGAGCTCGTACCCTCGTTTGCTCCATTGGATTCGCAACTCGTCAATCCGATTCCGCATCGCGATCGCTATCCGCACCCCCTGCTCAGCATGGTTCTGAACAGGGATGGGATCATTCAAAAATATCATCATGGCGTCCCCGGAAAACCTCTCGAGTGTCCCCTGATAGTCAGCGATGATCCGTCCCATCTCGGCCTGGTATTCACGCAGCACCGTCATCAGATCTTCGGGATCAGCGGTTTCGGCGAAGGCGGTAAACCCTCGCAGGTCCAGAAAGAGCACCGTTATGTCTGTTCGGTGACTTTTCAGGAAGCGATCCGCCGTTCCCGACATGATCATCTCGCCGAGCGGTTGAGGCAGGAATCGTGTCAGTTTCTCCTTCTGAAGCGCCGTCAGCTCTCTTTCCTGAGCACGGGCCCGAATCAGATTGCCGACGCGCGCCAGCAATTCATTCTCGTCGAACGGTTTGGCGAGGTAATCATCCGCGCCCGCCTCCAGGCTCTCGATGCGCGCCTCCGTCCCGGCCCGGGCGGTTAAGAAGATCACCGGAATAGAGCGCAACGTCTCATCACTGCGCACCGCTTTCAGCAGATCATATCCGCTCATCCGAGGCATCATGGCATCCGTGAGGATGAGGTCCGGACGCAGGGTTTTGGCCTGCTCCAGTCCCTCGACCCCATCCTTGGCCGATGCGATACGGTACTGGCCGTTCAGCACCCCCTCCACATACGCGCGCATGTCCGCGTTATCCTCGGTCACGAGCACCAAGGGGAGTCGTCCGGTCGAGGCCGGTGAGGGGACCACCGCTCGGTCCCGTTGTTCACGGCTCTCATGGACGAGAGGGAACGTCGGCATTTCGTCATCCTCGACCGTCACCAGGTCGGCCATGCTGGCCCCCCCACGAGGCAGAGTGATCGTGAAGGTCGAACCCTGGCCCAGCTTGCTCTCCACTGCGATCTTTCCCTCGTGGAGCCCCACAATCTCTTTGACCAAGGCCAGGCCGATGCCGGTCCCCTCGTAGCGGCGCGTCGCGCTTCCTTCCACCTGAGTAAAGCGGTCAAAGATCCGTTCCAGTTGATCGGGGGGGATGCCGATCCCGTTGTCTTCGATCTCGAGCTCGATCGCGTCTTCAGTCGCGCGCAAACGCATCCACACCTGGCCCTTCTCCGGATCACTGAACTTGAAGGCGTTGGAGAGCAAGTTATAGAGGACCTTCTTCATCTGGAGCGGGTCGGCTTCGATCGCGACCGGCTGCTCCATGCCTCGGAAATGGATACGGCGCCGTGCACCGGACTCAAAGTTGGCCGCGACGCCCCGGACAAGGGAGGCGAGGTCGATGCATCGTTTCTTCAGTTCCGCGCGCCCGCTCTCAAACTTGGCCAGGTCCAGCAATTCGTTGATGAGAAACAGGAGCCTGGCCGTATTCCGCAAGCCCGACCGGATCAGCTCCTGGCATTCCGAGGACGGCGACAGTTTGAGGAGAGTCTTGTACGCGCCCAGGCTGAGCGTCAGCGGGGTGCGGATCTCATGACTGATGTTGGCGAAGAACTCGCTCTTCAACCGATCCAGTTCCAGGAGTTTCTTGTGGGAGGTCTCCAGTTCTTGACGCGCGTTGCGCTCCGACAGCCTGGCCTGAAACTCCGCCCGTTGCAGACGCTCGTACAGGGTGACGGAAAACAGCAGGGCGATGCAGGTCCAGACCAGGAAGAAGGAGTTCTGGATGGCGGCATTGAGGTCGGCCGGGGTGGACGGGAGCAGAGCATTCGCCCCATAGTAGGCCAGGAGCGTTCCGAGCTGGGCGACGAGATGGCTTTGCCACGAGATCGGAACGATGACCGAGGCGGCCAAGAAGACCAGGTTCAACCCGTTGTAATACTGAGAGGTGAATCCACCGAGCACGACGGTCATCGCCACGATGCACAGGTTGCCGATCAGGACCCACAGCACCAACAACGCCTGTGGCGAAAGCACAGGGATTCGCCGGATCAGACCCAAAAAACAAATCCCGAGCCCGAGCTCAAGCACCGAGCGGATGGCGAGCAAGGAGCGCAGATGCTCTCGATACAGGAGAAGGTCAGCCGCGATGAACACGGGGTTGGCGACGAGGCCGAGGTAGTACAAGACCCGAAGCCGTTCCGCCGCAAAGCGACGACGCCAATCTTCATAGCTCTCCGAGCCGGATGTCTCCGAGGACGTTTGTCCCCCACCTCCCGACCCAAGGCTTCTGCTCAGCTCCTGCTCCACGGTTTTCACCCGAAACGCCCCACAACGAGCTCGCCGGCGCGGGTCAGCCTCTGACCGATCCGACGCACGTGGCCAATGACCCCCGAAAGCTAGGCCGTCGGTCAGCCTCTGTCAAGGGAAGACTAATCGGTGTCATTGATAGAATTCCTTGACAAGGGTGATGGGTCCCTGGAATAGTAGTCTCCAATCCAGTATTACGTAGTTCATTGGGGCGCTGGTCAAGCAGCCAGCGACTCCGTCTTCCGAATCGCCGTTCGGTCACATCGAAGCGAGGGCTCCGAGGGTCTCAAGCGTCCACGAGCCCTTTGTTCTACCCCGGAGGCTCACATGGGTACACTAAAACGAATCGCCGTGGTCGCCACCGCTGTTACTGTGCTGGTTTGCCCCTCGATCGCCCAGGCCGGAGCAAATCGAATCCTGTCTCAGGGGGCGTCGGCGGCAGGGCAAAGTGCGGCCTTCACTGCTCAGGCCGACGACGCCTCGGCAGTGTACTACAACCCTGCCGGCATGACGCAACTGGGGGGTGTGCAGACTTCCCTGGGCGTACTCCTGATCGGGGGCTCAAGTTCGTTCCGGAACTCCGCCGGCCAAACCGCCAAGAGCAGCTTTGACGGCAGCGTGGCTTATCCCCCACCGATGAATCTCTATATCACCGCCAATCTCAAGGACCTGGGCATTACCCAGCTCGGCGATCTGACGGCGGGCCTGGCCGTGCTCGCCCCGTTCGGGACCCTCATCCGCTGGCCGGAGAACGGCCCTTTCAACACCGCCAGGACCTTCGCGGCCCTGGAGCTGTTCGACATCAAACCGACCCTTGCCTATAAGCTGAATGACCAGCTCTCGGTGGGCCTGGGAGCGGACATCTATACCTTTTTCAACTTCTGGGGCGAAGGGCAACTCGAAAGACAATTTATTTCGGCTGGTCCCCCTACCTTCCCTCTGGCGGGGCCCGGTGCGCAGGTGGAGGTCAACGGCAGGGATACGACAGCCGGCTTTAACGTCAGCCTGATGTACACCCCGTTTCGCAACGCGGAGAGCAAGCCGCTCGCCAATATCGGTTTCGTCTACCGCAGTCAGGCCACCATGCACCTGAAGGGCCAGTTCCTGGTCAACGGCGCGGTCCAGGCTGATACCTCCCAGACGCTTGTGTTGCCGCAGATCTATACAGGCGCGATCGCCCTCTGGCCTGTTCGAGACCAAGACCACGAATGGAAGCTGGAGCTGGATGTGGACTACACCGGCTGGAAATCCGTCCGCAACCTGGACCTCCGCCTGTCAAATCCCCCCGGAACCACCCTGCCGCAACCGCAAAACTGGCGCAACACCTACACCGTGATGATCGGAACCGAATACAAGTGGCTAAAGCCGCAGATGTTGCCCGAGTGGGAACTTGCGCTGCGGGCGGGCTACTGGAACTCGCAGACACCGATCCCCGACAACAACTTCAACCCGGAGATCCCGGATTCCGACAACCAATCCATTTCGGTCGGACTGGGGTTCCTGTGCAAGGGACGCGGGCAGTTTCTCGGCCTCATCGAATGCGGCAAGTCTGGGGGCGGCATCCTGAGGCCAAAAGCGATCGCCCTGGATACCGCCTTCCAGGTTCTGCTGTATGAGCCGCGGACCGTCGCCGGAAACGTCAATTCGACCGTGAACGGCAACTACAATACGACCTTCTACGTCGGCTCCATCAACCTCCGCGTGAATTTCTGACCGGAATGCCGTTGGCAACGCGCGGCCGGAAACTGAACCCTCCGAAGACCAGCCCTCCCCCCACGCAGCCCAAGCCGGCGGTGTCCGCCGTCGAGATGGGCGCCCGCCAGCGGGAGATCTCCGTTTCCGAGTTCTTCACCAAGAACCGGCATCTCCTGGGGTTCGACAATCCGCGCAAGGCGCTGCTCACCTGCGTCAAGGAGGCCGTCGATAACGCGCTGGACGCCTGCGAAGAAGCCGGGATCCTCCCCGAAGTGGCCGTCAAGCTGGAGGCCGTCGCGAACGGGGACTCGCCGCCCCCTCCGAGCCAGGCGACCCGCTTCCGGATTACGGTCACCGACAACGGCCCGGGCATCGTCCGCCAACAGATTCCTCGGATCTTCGCGAAGCTCCTCTATGGGTCCAAGTTCCATCGGCTGCGCATGAGCCGCGGTCAGCAGGGAATCGGCATCTCGGCCGCCGGCATGTACGGCCAGCTCACCACCGGCAAACCCGTCCAGATCATCTCCCGCACCGGTGCGAAGACGCCTGCCCATTACTTTGAGGTCCAGATTGATACCAAGAAAAACGAGCCGCGAATTCTCGAGAAGAAGCAGATCGCCTGGGAAAACCACCGTGGGGTCCAGGTGAGCATCGAGGTCGATGCCCGCTACCAGAAGGGACGCGCCTCGGTGGACGAGTACATCGAGCAGACCATCATCGCCAACCCGCACGTCAAGCTCACGTACCTCACCCCGGAGGGAGAGACGGAGGAGTATCCCCGGACGTACCACGAGCTCCCTCCGTCGCCACGCGAAATCAAGCCACACCCCTACGGCATCGAGCTCGGGATGATGCTGAAGATGCTTCAGGACACGAAGAGCCACTGGCTCTCGGGGTTCCTGGCCAGCGATTTCAGCCGCGTGTCTCCTCGCCTTGCCGAGGACATTTGCAAGGCCGCGGGAGTCTCGCCCCGCGCGCGTCCCCGAGACATCCACGGGCAGGCCGCCGAGGGGCTCTATAAGGTCATCCAGTCCACCAAGATCATGGCGCCGC
>JAHFEU010000104.1 GCA_023248295.1 Nitrospirota bacterium
AGAGACGAAGGAGAGGGCGATCCAGGAACGGAACGAGATCGTTCAACGCTGCTTCCGGAAAGGGTTGCTGCTGCTCGGATGCGGCCAGAACGTCGTCAGGATCGTGCCCCCGCTGCTCATCACGAAACAGGAAGCGGATGTGGCCCTGGATATTCTGGACGGAGTGCTGACCGAAATCGAGCGAGGATGACGGATGCACGGCCGCCTGTCAGTACCGGTGGCGCTGCTGCTCCTGGCGCAACTGTCGCCTGTTTTCCAGGAGGCCGTTGCGGCCGGGAAGGCTGCGGGAACGCTGTCCCTGCGGGATGCACTCACGGCGCCGGGCCGACCGGTGATGATAGAAGCCAGGCTGGTTCGAGCGGGCTTCCTGGGGCAGACTGGATTGGGCGGTGAGCAGCTCGAATTTACCGTGGAGGGAAAAAAGGCAGGGACGGCGATGACGGGGGGAGACGGCCGGGCCTTTCTTGAGTATACCCCCCGGAGGCGCGGCAACTATGTGATGAAAGTCAGATTGCCTCAGAGCCAACGAGTCGAAAGCTCCGAAGCCTCCGCGACCATGGCCTGTTGGGAACGCCGTCGTCCCATTCTGCTCGTGGAGTTCGCGGCGTTGACTGAAGAGACGAAGGCGCCGCTGGTCCCGCTGCCGTCCTTGCCTTCGGAACTCGGCCGCCGGGGCCGTCCAGGCCCGGCTTCCGATGCGGCTGATGAGCTGAAACGGCTGACACAGTTCTACTTCAACGTGATCTATCTGATCGGGGAGGGTGATGGTGAGATCGGTGAGCTCGGAGAGGTTCGAACATGGCTTCAGGAACACAGGTTTCCGGTCGGTTACTCGCTGACGCTGAAACCTGGGCACACGCAACTTGCGCCCACTATTGAAGAATTACGGGCGGACGGCTGGGACAATCTGAAAGCCGGTGTCGGTCGGACTCGTGAGTTTGCCGAGGTCCTCGTCGAGCAGCGGATGGAGGTGGTGATCGTACCTGAGCCGGACCGGGGGGAGTTGCCCAAGAGAGCACTGGTTGCCAAAAACTGGAAGGAAGTACGAGCGAAACTCTCCAGGTAGTGGGGGCAGACCCTTTGTATTTTTAGTCCAGTTCCTTTAAGATGCGAACCGGACGTCCCTCCTGACCTGTTGTCACCAAGAGGCTCCGGTCGATGCGGGCCAAGACCAGTTTCCTCTGCCAAGCATGCGGGCATGAATCCGCCCGATGGCTGGGGCGCTGCCCGGATTGCGGACGCTGGAATAGCATGAAGGAAGAGCGTCTTGCCGTGGCCGGGAAAGGGCGTCCCTCAGTTCTCCCGGGAGTGAGTGCCAAGGCCACCTCGATCGACGCGATCGAGATGGTGGGGGAACACCGGCTTCAGACCGGGTGCGGTGAGTTCGATCGGGTTCTGGGCGGGGGGGTGATCCCCGGTTCGGTGGTCCTGATCGGCGGCGATCCCGGCATCGGGAAGACCACCCTCCTGTTACAAGCTCTACCCCGGCTGGCCTCGGAGGGACAGAGGGTCCTGTATGTGTCGGGGGAGGAGTCTCCCGGGCAGATCAAGATGCGAGGGGAACGGCTGGGGGTCCGCAGCCCTCTCCTCTATGTACTGGCCGAAACCTCCCTGGAAGAGATCCTGAAAGCTGTCCAAGCGCTGCAACCGGCCGCGGTCGTGGTTGACTCGATCCAAACCGTCTATACAGACCAGCTCACGTCGGCGCCCGGAAGCATCAGCCAAGTGCAGGAAGTGGCTGGGCAACTCATGTGGTTCGCGAAGCGGAGCGGAATTCCCGTGTTTATCATCGGCCATGTGACGAAGGAGGGTGCGATTGCCGGACCCCGGCTCCTCGAGCATATCGTGGATACCGTGCTGTACTTTGAAGGGGAGAAGGGGCACACCTATCGCATTCTCCGTGCGGTGAAGAACCGTTTCGGCTCGACGAATGAAATCGGCGTCTTCGAGATGAAGGACACGGGGCTGGAAGAGGTGGGGAATCCGTCGGAGCTGTTCCTGGCCGAGCGTCCCGAGAAGAGCACCGGCTCGGTGATCGTCTCCAGCCTGGAAGGGTCCAGGCCCATTCTGGTCGAACTGCAGGCGCTGGTGTCGCCGACCGCGTATGCCATGCCGAAACGCATGGCCACCGGTGTGGAGATCAACCGGGTTTCGGTGCTGCTGGCGGTGATGGAAAAACGACTGGGGCTTCACCTGTCTGGGCAGGACGTGTATGTCAACGTCGTCGGCGGGATGCGGATCGACGAACCGGCCATCGATGTGGGCATCGTGACGGCGATTACGTCGAGCCTGCGGGAGCGTCCGGTTGATTCGGGCACCGTCGTCTTAGGGGAGTTGGGGTTAGGCGGCGAGGTGCGGGCGATCAACCAGGCGGAGCTCCGGATCCGTGAGGCGGCAAAAATGGGGTTCCGACGCTGCCTCCTCCCGGGCCGCAATCTCGCGAAATTGGAGCCGGTGGAAGACATGGAGCTGGTGGGAATTCGTGACGTCGGGGAGGCGCTGGACTTGGCCCTGGCGTGAGCGCGCAATGGAAGATTCAAAATGCAAATGACGAATCTAGGAAGAAGCCGGAGCATCTCTCGGCATTGTGCATTTTTCATTTTTAATGTCGCATTGGCGGCGGCCATCGCCGGCTGCGCGACCTGGCGCGCACAACCCCCCTTGAGGGCGGCGACGGCCGAGCAGTTGATCGAATTGCTGCGAGAACGAGAGGCTGCCATCCACACCTTGAAAGGCTTGTTCAGGGCTCAGATCAAGGCGCCCGGGCTTCTGATTGCCCAACAGGTGGAAGGGGCCGTGTTCTATCGTCGTCCTGATGCGCTTCGGCTCCAGGGGTTCAATCGGCTGGGCGGCGAGCTGTTCGAGATTGTTCTGGGGGAGGATCTCTACCGCTTGCGCCTGCCCACGACGGGGCAGGTCTTGACGGGACGCGTGACAGAGCTGGACCGGATCGGGCAGATGGGCCGGCCATTCCAACTGAGCGTGTGGGCGGTGAGCGGGGCGGTCGGCATCGCCCCGGTGTCGGATCAGGAAAAGGTCCTGCTCTCGGAAGATGGTGATCGGTACCGCATGGATGTGCTCAAGCCTGGTGAGCCGGAAGGGGTGCATGCCGGACGGCTTACCCGGCGGATTTGGTTCGAGCGACAATCGTTTCAGGTCGTCCGGGAAGACCGATTGACGCCGGGGGGAGAGGTGGAGGCGACGATGCAGCTTGAGGATTTCCGCCCGGTTGACTTCTCTCCGAAGGGTCATCCTCCATCGTCTCTGAGCAGTGTGATGGCGGATCCCATGGTGAAGCCCTTTAAGATTTCGATGCGCGACGGACAGGGGCAGGGAGCTCTGTGGCTGACCTTCCACGAGATCGTGCCGAACCCCTCCCTGAAGCCTGAGGAGCTGGAGCCCCTTCGATCCTAAGAGGTGGAGTAACTGAGTAAGTGAGTAATTGGGTAAATGGAGATCTGACGGTGAATTACTTGCTTACTGAGTTACTTAATTACTTCTCGCATGAAGATCCTCGCGGTTGAAACGGCGACGTCCTGTCAAAGCGTCGCGATTCTGGACGGCGCACGGGTGGTGGCTCGCTCGGATGAAGAGGCTGCGGGCTCGCATGCCAGGCTGCTGATCCCGACGATCGATCGGCTGCTGAAAGCGAGCGGGTTGACACTGTCGAGTCTGGAGGGACTGGCGGTGTCGATCGGTCCCGGCTCCTTTACCGGACTGCGGGTCGGACTCGCGACGATGATGGGCCTTCGTGCCGCGACGGGGCTGCCATTGGCGGCGGTGCCGACACTGGAGGCGATGGTCTGGAACGTGCCGCGAGCTGACGTGCCCCTGTGCCCCATCCTGAAAGCCAGGACCGGAGAAGTGTATTGGGGGCTGTACCGGTGGACCGGCGTCGGAACCCTGCAAGTACTCGAGGCCGAGCGAGTCGGCCCTCTGGAATTGGTGGTCCAGTCGTTCGTGGGGCCTACGGTGGTGCTTGGGGAAGGATGGGCCGCCAATCGCAACGAGTTGCGTCGCCTGCTCGGGGCCAGAGAGGGCGAGGTGCGTGAGGCTCCAGGGGGGGCCATGGCGGCATCGGCGGTCAGCGTCGGCCTGGCCGGGCTGGAACGGCTGGCGCGGGGGGACATCGCGGGCCAGGGGCTCTCTCCGCGATACGTCCAGCGGGCGGAGGCGGAGCTCAAACGGTATCGCCACACCATCGCCTCTCTGGCGGTTGGCGATCGCGTCGCACCCACGAACCCACTCGAGTTTTCGGATTGATGCCAGACGTGATCAAGAATCAGCAGTCCAGCCGGGTTCACATCGAGCCGGCGACCCACCAAGCCCGTGAGCAGATCCTGCGTATCGAACAGGAATCCTTCTCAGCTCCGTGGACTCGAAAAATGTTCGACGCCGAGCTGGACGGCAATCCGTTCAGTCATCTGTACGTCGCCCGTTCCGTCCATGAAAGTTGTGCGGGAATCGAGCGGGGGGAGGTCGTCGGCTATATCTGTTTCTGGGTCGTGTTCGAAGAACTGCGGTTCATGAATCTCGCGGTTGACCGGTCGGCCCGCCGCCGGGGGATTGCCCAGGAGTTGGTGCGGCATGCGTTGGCCCTCGGACGGGACCGAGGGGCGGCGCGGGCGGTTCTCGAGGTCCGTGCTTCGAACGAGGCGGCTCGATGCCTGTACGAGCAAGCAGGGTTTCACCAACTTGCCGCGCGGGCGAAGTACTATACGAATCCGATCGAAGATGCCATCCTGATGGGAATGGACCTCATGGTCAGAAAGGCTGAGGCTGAGATGGAGGATTCCAAGCGATTCCGAACTCAACCTCAACCTGAACCTTAGCCTTGACCTGATAGTCAGACAGGAGGTGAAGCATGCTGACGGAAGATGTGATTGTGGATCTGTTGCGTCAGTCCAACTCGGAATTCCGGCAACTGGAGGAATCCCATCACCGGCTTGACGCCGAGTTGGCAGAGCTACAGAAGCGGCACGTCCTGACGCCTCAAGAAGAACTTCAGAAGAAGCAGATCCAGAAGGAGAAGCTGGCCAAGAAGGACAAGATGGCGGAATTGATGAGGCTCTATCGCGAACACCGCGCGGGGGCCGCGGCTCGCTGACCACGCGACTCCGGTATCAGATCCATGACGGTCGTTCTCCCCCCTCTCGTCGACCATATCGCCGCGATCAAGCGACGTCTGCTGACGATCGCAGTCACTGTGTCGGCTTGGTTCGTGTTGACGTTCGCCTACGCCACGGAACTCATCGACTGGTTTAGGCGTCCATTGGCGGACGACCTGATATTTTATGGTCCGACCGAGGCACTCTTCGCGTCAATCAAGGTCTCACTCCTGGCCGGGGTCGTGTTGAGTCTCCCGGTCATCCTGTATCAATTCTGGAAGTTCATCGAGCCGGCGCTGCTGCCTCGTGAGCAGCGCTGGGCGATTCCGCTGTTCGGTCTGGCTGCTGGATTGTTTGCGCTGGGGCTGGTGTTTTGCAACCTGGTGATCCTGCCGTTGGTCATCCGGTTTTTCGTCGGCTTTGGGATGGACAGGGAGTTGATGCCGCAACTGGCGGTCGGCACGTACATCGATTTCAACGTGAAGTTCCTCCTCATCTTCGGGTTTGCGTTCGAACTGCCGATGGTGCTCTCGCTCTTATCCAGGATCGGGGTCGTCTCCCCGGAGCTCCTGAGTCGCTATCGCAAGCATGCAATCCTGGCCGCCCTGATCATTTCTGCGATCGTCACCCCCGACGCGACGCTGTTTACGATGCTGCTGATGGCGATCCCGCTCATCATTCTCTATGAGGTGGGGATCCTGGGCGCCCGGCTGTTCGGTCGGCGGAAGCCATCCGGCGGCCAGGGCATGAAGATCGATGGAGGTGCGCCGGCCGGTACGGCCGGCCACCGGGTGCGTTAGATGCGGGGATCCACAAACCTTTGTCGGGTCGCGGCGGTCCTTGCGGCGGGTCTCCTGGGAAGCGTCGGCGCCTGCCTCGCCGTTGCGTGGGCCGACACGCCCGAGCGAACGCCTGGCGCGGTGCAGTCGCCCGCGGCTGAGAGGGCTCCGCAATCGCATGGAGCCCCTCTCCGGGAACCCACGGTCCGACCGGCCCCCAGCATCCAGGCCCTCGTCGTGGCCAGGGACCAGTCCGTTTATGCCGGCTCTTTTGGCATGGGCGTCTTTCGGAGCAAGGACCGCGGTGAATCGTGGGTGGCCGCCAGCGCCGAGTTGCCCGATCCGTTCATCCTCTGCCTGGCGGCGGCCCGGGATGGGACGGTCTATGCCGGAACCTTCAGGGCCGGCGTGTTCCGGAGCCGGGATGGCGGCAAGAGCTGGGAGCCCATGAATGCCGGTCTCAAGCGCCTCGAGATCAAAGTCTTGCTGATCGAGGGTGGGGTCATCTATGCGGGGACCGGCGATGGCGTCTATCGCGTGGCGGAGGGAGACAACCGCTGGAGGGTCGTCACCAAAGGTCTGGATGAGACCCTCGTCCATAGTCTCGTGATGGCGCCGGAGCGCACCCTGTTCGCAGGGACCTCAGGACGAGGAGTGTTTCGCTACAAGCCGACGGCCTCGGAGTGGACGAGATTGACCCATGGTCTGGTGGACCACGAGGGGCTGGTGGAGAATTTTATCCGCGTCCTGGCGTTGGATAAGGATCAAGCTCTCTACGCCGGGACGTTCGACGGAGGAGTCTTTCGCAGTGGTGACGGTGGACAGACCTGGCGGCCGATTAGCCGAGCTTTGCCGAACGATTCGATCCGAGGGATCGTGACGAATGAGCGGGGGCTCTTCGTGGCCACCGGCCGGGGCATCTTCAAGAGCCTGAACCAGGGGCGTCACTGGACTCCGCTCAACAACGGCTTGACGGAGCTCTCCGTCCAAGTGCTGATCGCCTCGGATGACGGATCCCTCTATGCGGGCACCAGTTCGGGGGTGTTCAGGAGTGATGATGATGGCGAACACTGGGTTGGAGTCAGTGCCGGACTTGCCGAGGCCGGGGTGTCAGGAGCACCGTAGCCCCCTGGCCAAAAGGAGCTCCTATGTCAGAACCAGACGAGAAGACCCGTGCGACGATTGCCGTGACCTCGAAAGGCAAGCCCTGGGGAGAGATTGTGCTCAGGTTCTACCCGGATGTGGCGCCGAATCACGCCAGGAACTTCATCAAACTGGCGCAGTCGAAGTTCTACGACGGGACGACCTTTCACCGGGTTATTCCGGGGTTCATGATCCAGGGAGGCGATCCCAACAGTAAGAGCCCAGACCGCTCTTCCCACGGCATGGGCGGGCCGGGCCATCGCGTCAAGGCGGAGTTCAACAGCAAGCCGCACAAACGAGGCGTCTTGTCCATGGCTCGGTCCAACGATCCGGACAGCGCAGGCTCACAGTTTTTCATCTGTGTCGCCGATTCTCATTTCTTGGATTGGCAGTACACCGCGTTCGGTGAGGTCGTGAGCGGGATGGACGTGGCGGACACCATCGTGAACGCCAAGCGTGACGGGCGGGATAATCCGCTCGAACGGGTGGAGATGACTGTCACCGTGACCGAGTAACGTGAGGCGTGAGGCGAGGTGCGGGAGATGCCAGGTCCCCTAGAATATGAGGACGGTTTCCGTTCGCCTTTACACCCCTTACGCCTGACGCCTCACGCCTTACGGCTTCTGCTACTCACCCTACTGCTGGCCGGCTGCGCGTTGCCCCAAGTTCCCGCACGCGTGGTGTATGAAGACCCGATTAATTTCGTGCGGCTGGAGTCAGATCCGACCGTGCTGCCTGAATGGCCGCCGAGCGCCCACAACCATCCGCTGGCCATCAGCCCCGAGGAGGTTGCAGGCATCTTGAAGGGTTTCTTGGTCCGGGAACATCGCACGGGAGTTCAGGTCATGATTGCGGGTGAGGCTCCGTGGGAGCCGGCGTTCAGTCAAGACGAGATCGCACTCCTGGCCCCGCGTCTGTCCGATGCCCTCGCGCAAGCAAAGCCGGATGAGCGGGTCGCCTACTATTTGAGCCGCCCGCAGACCTCGATCAAGCGGGAGATTACGTCCGGCGGCTTATACATACAAGAACACTATTTGCATTTTATTCTGGGCAATCGTCGGATCATCTACGGCATCCCGGCCTATGGGATGGTGTACGATCGCCGCTATCCGATGATGCCGACGGCGGCGAAGGGGTTCGACCTATTGTTCGGACCGGCTGAGGCCGTCGTCGAGCGGGAGAGCGGGATCCTGGATCACATGCTGGGCCGCGCAAAAGATGAGACGGTGATTGATCTCCGAAAGCTTCATCCGGCCAGCCCCGTCACTCAGACGATTCCGGAAGTCTCCCCTTCTTGAGGTCTTTGGAATGAGGGCCCTTCAGGCTTCCGTGTGGGTAAAGACTTCGGGAAGGCGCCTCGGCTGACGAAGGGCGGAGAGGCGGGGCGGCCAGGCTCATCCCCCGTGCTCGCGCATCGCGCACCTAAGAAGGTGCTCGCTGGACGCGCGCAGTAGGGGATCAGCCAGGCCACCCCGGTCATGAGTCCCGCGAGGGCGACGACCCTCCGCGCCCAGCCCTTCCAGCCTCGGCCTCAGCCGGGATGCACGCACGAGGCCGTCAGGGCGAGGAAGACGCGACCTTGCGGGGGAGCCCCACTGGTGTGCGCAGGAGTGGCCCGAGCGAGGCCCGACCGCCCAGGCCTGCCGCATCAGGCATGGACGGATCGGAGAACCCCCACCATGTGGGGGATGGGGGGAGCCGGAGCCGGGCCGCCGATCGTTACAGCAGCGCGGCGAGCCTGCACGGAGCGGAATGCCTCGCCCTGACGGACTCAACATGACCCACACGATTTCCGGAAGCGCCGGAATGAGATTCGAGCCTCTCGAAGGGTAACACCGGACCCGGTCGATGTTACGATTCGGTAATAGCTTGTATTTCACATCTAAGCTTTTGACTTCGTTACGCGTTTTATTTTTCTCTTCCCTCCTCCCTGAGCTTCCCCTCTCCCATCTCTACACAGCGCAGTGACCTATGAGTGATATGGGTCGCGCTGCGTCATCAGACTGACCTGCATGCCATTGAAATGTAAAAGATTATTAAACCGCGATCAGTTGGGCTCAACTGCCTGCGATGGCATGGGGCTTGTAGCACTTCCTACCGTTGAACTAGGCCTAATGGGGCCTAGCGGGGATAGAGGGTGTGGATCATGGTCCGGATTCAGATGAGTCAGAAGAGAGGAGGTGATGGGCAGACACGTGGCACGTTGCCTTTCGGTAGGCAGTTTGGGTTTCTCAACTAGGAGGTGTTGACGATGTTTCTGTCACGGAGACAATTTCTGAAGGTCTCGGCCGGGACGGTGGCGGCAGTGGCGGTGGCCGACAAGGCCCTGGCCCTGACGGCGCTGCAACCGGTGGTCGAG
>JAHFEU010000180.1 GCA_023248295.1 Nitrospirota bacterium
GGCAGAGGCCGGAAGGGCCACTCCGGGAGGCGCGGGAGCGTCGAGCCCTGTCACACCCTAAACTCGACGATCGCGAATTTTCTGCGACCGATTCTGAGCCGGTACTGGTGACCGGGTTCCAGTGTGAGGCTCGCATTCGGATCGGTCCGCTTTTCCTCGTCCACTTCCACCCCACCCTGGACGATCAAGCGTCGCGCCTCGCTTTTACTCGGTACTAACTTCGTGTGCGCGACCAACTCGACCAACGTCATGGCTGGAACCGCCGGGTTCGACACGTCAGCCTGCGTGAGCGTCACGCGCGCGTCGGGTTCAGCCGGAAATTCGCGCTGGCGGAACTTCTGCTGAAACTCCTCTTTCGCCGAGCGCGCGGCGCCGGTTCCGTGATACCGCGCGACGATCTGCTCGGCGAGCGCCAGCTTGGCTTCCATCGGATGCACGGCTTTGACGTGACCGAGATCTTGCGTCGTGAGTAGTTCGTAATACCGGAGCATGACCGCGTCGCTGATCGACATCAGTTTGCCGAAGATGTCCGCCGGACGGTCCTCGAGGGCGATGTAGTTCCCGACGCTCTTGCTCATCTTCCGGACGCCGTCCGTACCTTCCAATAAGGGCGTCGTGAGCACGACCTGGGGTTCCTGGCCGAAGTCGCGCTGCAGGTCGCGGCCGACGAGGAGGTTGAACTTCTGGTCGGTGCCCCCCAGCTCCACGTCGGCCTTCAGCGCGACCGAGTCGTAGCCCTGGATCAAGGGATACAGGAACTCATGGATGCTGATCGGCTTCTGCTCGCGGTAGCGCTTGTGAAAGTCCTCCCGTTCCAGCATCCGCGCGACGTTGTAGTGCGCGCAGAGTTCAATCACCTGTTGAGCCCCCATGGGATTCATCCACTTGCTGTTGAACGCCACGGTGGTCTTCTTGCGGTCCAGAATTTTAAAGATCTGCTGTTTGTAGGTTTTGGCGTTCTTCTGCACTTGGGCCTTCGTGAGCGGGACGCGGGTTTCGGTGACACCGCTGGGGTCTCCGATCATGCCCGTGAAATCGCCGATCAGAAAGATCACCTTGTGGCCGAGGTCCTGGAAGTGCTTCAGCTTGTGGATCAGGACGGTGTGGCCGAGGTGCAGATCGGGCGCGGTGGGGTCGAAGCCGGCTTTCACCCGCAGCGGCCGTTTCTCCTTGAGGGAGCGGGCGAGCTTGGACTCAAGCTCGTTCTGGTGGATGACCTCCACCGCTCCCCGGAGGAGCAACTCCATCTGGCGAGTCAGCTCGGTCACAGTCCCTCGTGTCCCTTGCCGGGGACGGTCGGTGGTCCGGCCACCACCAGCGGCCGCAATCGCTCCAATCGTTTGTCCCCGATGCCGGTCACGTTCCGCAGTTCTTCGACCGTCCGGAATGGCCCGTGGGCCGTGCGCCGTTCGATGACGCGACGGGCCAGGACTTCCCCGATTCCGGGAAGGTGCTGCAGCTCTTCCATCGTGGCCCGATTAATGTCCAGCCGCGACGTTCGCTTTGTGACAGGTGTGACCGGCGCGGCCGGCGCAGGCTTCTGGGCCGAGAGATGGCCGGGAGTGGAGGTCTGGGAAGTCTGCGGGGAGGAGTCAGGGGCTGTCTCTTCTGGTTCCAGGTCTGGCCCCTGCGTCGGCCAGCCGATCCAGAGGACCAGGGCAACCGTGGCCGTCAGCATGGACAGCTTGATGACCAATGATTGAATCATGGTCACATCGCTTTCAGCCATCAGCTTTCAGCGGTCAGCTTTTTCCTGAACGCTGACCGCTGATAGCAAATCACAAGCGCTTCCGCGCGAGGTGAATGGCCAGCCCGTCCACATCCTCGGCGGCTTCCATCATGCCCTCCGACAGGGTCGGGTGGGCATGGATCATCTCGGCCACCGCGGAGGCGGTCGCGCCGAGCTGCATGGCGAGCGCGGCTTCGTGGATCAAGTCGGCCGCATGCGCGCCCACGATGTGGACGCCTAAAATCGAGCCGGTCTTGGCATCCGCGATGATCTTGAACATGCCGGTGGTCTCCCCGACGCCCTGAGCTTTGCCGAGTCCCGCGTACCGGAATCGGCCGATCTTGATGTCCGTCTCCGATGTGTGGCCGAGCTTCTGGCTCCGCTCCCGGGCTTCCTGCTCGGTCAGCCCGACTCGACCGATCTCCGGAAGGGTGAAAATGCCGGCGGGCACGACGTCATACCTCACTTCACGGCGGTGTCCCAGAATGTTGTCGACCGCCACTTTCCCCTGCGCCGAGGCGACGTGCGCCAGCATCGCTTTCCCGACCACGTCTCCGATCGCATAGATGCCCGGCACATTGGTCTCCAGCCGCTCGTTGACGACAATTTCACCCCGCGTGCCAAGCCGGACCCCTACTTTCTCTAACCCGATGCCCTTTGAATTGAACCCTCGGCCCACCGAGACCAGCAGTTTCTCGGCTACGACCGTGCTCCCGTTTTTGAGCGTGGCCTGGACGGTCCCGTTGCGGCGCTCCCACTTCTCGACCGTGGTGCCCGTCTGCACCGTCACGCCCCGCTTTTTGAGCTCGCGGTCCATGAACGCCGCGATCTCTTCGTCTTCAAGGGGCAGGATGCGGGGCATCATCTCGACCATCGTCACCTGCGTGCCGAGCCCGCTGTAGAGGGAGGCGAACTCGCAGCCCTCGACGCCGCCCCCCACGATCAACAGACTGCCCGGGATCTCGGTCAGGTCCAGTGCGTCCTTGCTCGTGATGATCTGCCGCCGGTCGATCGGAAAGAGCGGAAGGTTCGGCCAGGATGAGCCGGTGGCCAGGATGAGCGCATCGGCCTGGACCCGGGTCTCGGTGCCGTCCCGCTTGGCCACACGGATCGTCCGCGGCTCCAGCAACTCGCCCGAGCCGTCCAGATGCTCAATCCCCCAGGTCTTGAACAGCGTCGCGATCCCTTTGACCAGATTCTCCACGACCTTGTTCTTGCGGGCGACCATGCGCGCCAGGTCATAAGTCACCTGGTCCCCGAGTTGTAAGCCGAGCTCCCCCGCCTTCTTCGCCTTGTCCCCCAACTCCACGACGGCCAGCAGCGCTTTGCTCGGGATACAGCCCCAGTTCAGGCAGACTCCGCCCAGTGCCTGGTTCTCCACGACAGTCACGCGGGCTCCCAACTGAGCTGCCCGGATCGCCGCCACGTATCCGCCGGGTCCGGCGCCGAGAATCGCGATGTGTTTGGTTGTAGAATTTGGTGATTTATTCATTTGGTGATTTTTTGATTGATCGGACAAGCTCAAAATTCTCAAATCACTAGATCACCCAATCACAAAATCCTCGTGTCACTTCTTCTGTGAGGCGAGAAACGCGTCGTACTGGGAGGCCGTCATCAACTTCTCCACCTGCGCCGGGTCGGACAGCTCGATCACCGCGATCCATCCCTTGCCGTAGGGATCCGTGTTCACCACTTCTGGGTGGTCTTTCAAATCGGCGTTGATTCTGACGATGGTCCCGCTCACGGGCGTATACAGAGCGGAGGTGGTCTTCGTCGATTCTATCTCGCCGAGTTGCTGCCCTGCCGTGACCCTGGTGCCGGGCTTCGGCAGCTCAATAAAGACGATGTCTCCGAGCGCATCCTGGGCGAAGTCGCTGATCCCGAGGGTCGCTTGCTTCCCCTCCATGCGGATCCACTCATGCTCCTCATGATACCGCAGATTCGTCGGGTTCATCTTATCCTCTCTACAGGCTTAGGTTGAGGCTGAGGTTAAGGAATTATATGAGCGTCTTTTTCTCAACCTTAGCCTTAACCTCAACCTTCTTTTCTCAGGCACAGAAAGTTTCGCGAGTGTAGTGCAGCGGTCCCTCTCTGTCAAGGAACTGGAACGACAGTTCCCAGGTAGATCACGCTGATCCCCTTGGCGAACGCGTCTCGATCAGTCGTCGGGTGTACTCTCCCAGCCAGCCGGGCGATCTCCCCTGCCG
>JAHFEU010000181.1:0-483 GCA_023248295.1 Nitrospirota bacterium
CGTTCCACTTTAAACTTTCGACTGCTTTACAGGCACGTGGCGGAACTGCCCGCCCCGGCGATCGCGCTTGGCGGGCCGGGGGCAGACAGCGTCCCGATACGGGCGAGTGGCGAAGTGAAAGAAGGAAGACGCGTCCCGACAATTCACAACAGACAGAGGAACGGCCTCGGGCGGATGGCGGAATGGTAGACGCGACGGCCTTAGGAGCCGTTGGGGTAACCCGTGGAGGTTCGAGTCCTCTTCCGCCCACTGAATAGGGTGGTGAATTGTCGGGATCCCGAAAGGGGTGGAGGTTCAACTCCTCTCTCGCCCACTGACAGAAAAAGTTGCGAGTTTCAGGTTGCGGATTTCGGGTTGAACCCAAAACACGAAACTCGTCACTCGAAACTGATTTCACGCGGGAGTAGCTCAGTGGTAGAGCGTCACGTTGCCAACGTGAATGTCGCGGGTTCAAATCCCGTCTCCCGCTCTTTGTTAAACCGT
>JAHFEU010000181.1:493-3932 GCA_023248295.1 Nitrospirota bacterium
ATATCTGAGTGAACGGAGGGAGGCCAATCTTCTTCCCCCGCTTCCGATTGGCCGGGAGACGGTGGGAGTCTGAGGCGAGCTCCTTAGGATCGCGAGCACACGTGGCGAACGGCAGATGGACGGGAACTTCCCACGTTGTTGTCACAGTTGATGGCGCCGATGAAGCGCGAGGGTGAGTGCAGGATGGGTACGTCAAGCAGGCAGCGAGGTCTCGGGACATGAAGATCATCGAATTTTTGGAAGAAGGGGCCGTGGTGTGTGACCTCACATCCGATACCAAGGAAGGCGTCATCCGGGAGTTGGTCCAGTCGCTGGTGAACACGAATGCCATCAAGGAAAAGGAGGTCCCGAAGCTCGTCCAAATTCTCCTGGATCGCGAAGCGTTAGGGTCCACGGGCATCGGGCAGAGTGTGGCCATCCCCCACGGCAAGGCGGACTGCGTCACTCGGGTCGTCGGAGCCGTGGGGATTTCACGGACAGGGTTGAGCTTTGATTCGCTGGATGGGGAACCCGTCCATATCTTTTTTCTCCTCGTCGCCCCGGAAGACTCCGCCGGTCCCCACCTGAAGGCGCTCGCCAGGATTTCTCGTCTCTTAAAGGAGAAACACTTCCGAGACAGCCTCCGCAACGCCAAGGACCAGAAGACCTTATTCAAAATTATCCGAGATGAGGATCAGCACCGCGCGTAGAGGCCTTCGTCGCGCGAGCAGCTAGGGACACAGATGCGGTTACTCAAGTGGCTCTATCCCGGTATGAAAGTGAAACGATGGCTGTTCCTGGTCATCGCCGGGGTGCTGTTGTTTGGCATGGGCTCAGCCCTGCTCACGGCGCAGGCGAATCTGCTGACCCGGTTCGCGAGCCTGGTGATCCTGTCGCTCGGTCTGGTGGCCTTGCTCATCGGCGTGGTCCGGACGGTGCGGTCCCTCTTGGATGTCGTGTCGCCTGAGCCTCAGCGCGAGCTGGTGGACATTGTCTTTCAGCGCCGCCATCTGGAGAAAGGGCCGAAGGTGGTCGTCATCGGAGGCGGGACCGGCCTCTCGACCCTCATCCATGGTCTGAAGGCCCACACGACGAACATCACCGCCGTCGTCACCGTCGCGGATGATGGCGGCAGTTCCGGCCGCCTCCGGGAGGAGTTCGGCATGCTGCCGCCCGGGGATATCCGCAACTGCCTGGTCGCCCTCGCCGACGCCGAGCCGCTCATGCAGCGGCTGTTTCAGTACCGTTTCGCGGGCGAGTCGGCGCTGCGCGGGCACAGTTTCGGCAATCTCTTCATCACCGCGATGACGCAGATCACCGGGGACTTCGAGCGGGCCATCCAGGCGTCCAGCCGCGTGCTGGCGATTCGGGGGCGTGTCGTCCCGTCCACGCGGGAGAAGGTCCGGTTGGTGGCCGAGCACGATGACGGCAGCCTGACCATGGGGGAATCGCGCATCTCCGAGGCGATTCTTCCAATCCGCCGCGTCTATCTGGAACCGGCCGGGTCGCTCGCCACCCATGACGCCCTGGCGGCTCTTCGAGAGGCGGATGTCATCGTCCTCGGACCCGGCTCCCTCTTTACCAGCATTATCCCCAACCTCCTCGTGGAGGGGGTGGTGGATGCCATTGTGCAATCCAAGGCGCTCAAGATTTATGTCTGCAACGTCATGACGCAATTTCGCGAGACGGCCGACTTCAAGGCGAGCGACCACGTCCGGGCGCTGATCACCCACTCCAGCCCCGGCATCCTCCAGGTGTGCATCGTCAATACCAAGACGGTGCCCCCGCAGCTGCTCGAGAAATACCACAAGGAGCAGGCGGTGCCGGTGCCGGCGGATGTGGAGCGGATCCGTGAGCTCGGATGTCAAGTGGTCGCCGAGGAGGTCATCAGCACGCAGGACTACGTGCGGCATGATCCCGACAAACTGGCCAAACTGATCGTCCATCTGGCGGTGGGCTTCCGCCGCACGCCGGCCTTCAGCGGGCAGACCAACAGCGGCGCGCATGTGACGGCTGCGCCGGTGTCCGGGTAGCGCCATGGACGCCCGTTGCTATTTCCTTATGGCGCTGCATTGCCACCAGCCCGTGGGCAACTTCGGGTTCGTGTTTGAGGAGGCCTTCAAGAAGGCGTACGAGCCATTCCTCGATGTCCTGGAGCGGCACCCCAGCGTGCAGCTCGCCCTCCACTACAGCGGCAGCCTTCTTGACTGGCTGGAGGCTTCGCAGCCGGCCTTCCTGACCCGTCTCCATCGCCTGGTGCAGTGCGGACAAGTGGAACTGCTGGCATCGGGATACTACGAACCGATTCTCCCGCTGATCCCCGAGGCGGACCGGCAGGGACAAATCGCGTTGATGCGACAGACGCTTGCCAGACGGTTTGGACGTCCGTCGGCCGGGTTGTGGCTGACCGAACGGGTCTGGGAGCCGGAGTTGCCAGCGACCTTAGCCCGCGCCGGCATCCGCTATACGCTGTTGGATGCCAACCAGTTTCAGCTGGCGGACAGTGCGCTGCCCAGCCATCTGCGTGTGCAGGATGAGCAGGGACGGGATCTCCTGGGCTGCTACATGACCGACTATGCCGGCGAGTCGGTGGTGCTGTTTCCCACCTCGCAGCGCCTCCGTTACTGGATTCCCTTTCAAGACGTGTCGCGGACCATCGACTTTCTGAAGCGGTTGGCGCGGACGTCCCCGCTGGCCATCGCGTATGCGGATGACGGGGAGAAGTTCGGGCTCTGGCCCAAGACCTATGCATGGGTCTATGAGCAGGGATGGTTGGAGCGGCTGTTCACCGCCCTCGAGCGCGAGTCGTCGTGGCTCACGACCGCAACGTTCTCGCGCTATCTCGAGGACGTCGGTCCGAGCGGCCGGGTGTATCTGCCCTGCGGCAGCTACGAAGAAATGCTGGAGTGGTCCGGTGGTTACTTCCGCAACTTCTTCGTGAAATACCCCGAGTCCAACGCGATGCAGCACAAAATGCTGGATGTCAGCCGACAACTGCAGCAGCCAGCAGCCAGCAGCCAGCCGTCAGGAACAAGCAGACGAACACGCGTATCCGTCAACACGCCGCCGAGCGGTCAGCAGACAAAGCTCTTGGGGCAGGCGCAGCAGGCCTTGTACAAGGCCCAGTGCAACGATGCGTATTGGCACGGGGTCTTCGGCGGCCTGTATCTGTCGCATCTTCGGCGAGCGGTGTACAGCCACTTGATTGCGGCGGAGCGCCTGATCCAGCAGGCAGGCAGAGGCGCCGCAACATCCCAGTCGCGGGATCTGGACGGGGACGGCAAGCCGGAGGTCGTCCTGCGCAATCAACACCTGAGTCTTGTCGTTGACCCGGATGAAAACGGCGCCATCACCGAGATCGGTCTCTTCCGATGCGCCCTCAATCTGGCGGACACGCTGGCCCGCCGGTACGAGCCCTACCATGAGAAACTCAAGGCCAAGCAGACTGCCCCCGTGTCAG
>JAHFEU010000105.1 GCA_023248295.1 Nitrospirota bacterium
CTCGCAGGTGCATCTGCGAGGATGTGACGCCGGCACAGACCGCCAGCGACGCCAAACTGAACCAGGCCAGCCAGTCTTTTCTCGATGGAGGGGTGATCGGGTCGAGCCCCAGCACGAGACAGGCTGCGGCCACGACGATCAGCTCCGGAAGCACGGCTGCCAGATCCGATAACGGAAGAGCCATGGTTAATGGTCTCCGGCTGATGCGGGCGGAGACATGGTTAATTGACCATTCTGTTCCGACTCTCTGGGAATGGCGCTCAATTCCTTCTCCAGGTCCACGTGCTCGATCAGGTTGTTGACGCTGGCGTGCATCCCCGTCAGCACCGGGTTCGGGAAGAGGCCGATCCAGAAGACCAGCACCACCAGCGGGACGAACGTGGCCATCTCGCGCAGGTTGAGGTCACGTAGTCGTTTCGTGCTGTGGCTGTCCGGGAGCCCGAAGGCCACGCGCTGGACCATCCACAGGAGATACACCGCGGCGAGGATGACTCCCAGCGACGCGATCGCGGCCGCAGCCGGGCTCCAAAGGAAGGTGCCCACCAGGATGAGGAACTCTCCCACGAAGCTGTTCGTGCCCGGGAGTCCCAGGGAGGACAGCGCGAAGATCACCAGGACGGTGGCGTAGCGCGGCATCGGCCGGGCGAGGCCGGCGTTGTCGGCGATCATGCGGCTATGCGTCCGTTCGTAGATGGCCCCCACGCAGAGGAAGAGCGCGCCGGTCGTGATGCCGTGGTTGACCATTTGCAGGATCGCGCCCTCGATGCCCTGGGCGTTCAGCGCGAAAATCCCCAGGGTCACGAATCCCATGTGGCTGACGCTCGAATAGGCGATCAGCTTTTTCAGGTCGACCTGCGCCAAGGCCATGTAGGCCCCGTACAGGATTGCGATGAGCGAGAGGGCCACCATGATCGGGGTAAAGGTCTCGGTCGCGTCCGGCAGCATCGGAAGCGTGATGCGCAGGAATCCGTACGCCCCCATCTTCAACAGCACGCTGGCCAGGAAGACGCTGCCGGCGGTCGGCGCCTCCACGTGCGCATCCGGCAGCCAGGTATGAAACGGGAACATCGGGACTTTCACGGCGAACGCGATAAAGAAGGCCCAGAAGACCCAGTTCTGAACGGTCGGCGAATAGCCGACACGGCTGAGGAGAAGAATGTCGAAGGTCTGTCCCCCGTGAAAGAACACGACGAGGATCGCGATGAGGAGCAGGACGCTGCCGGCGAGCGTGTACAGGAAGAACTTCACCGCCGCGTACAACCGGTTCGGACCTCCCCAGACCCCGATGATCAGATACATGGGGATCAGCATGGCCTCCCAGAAGACGTAGAACAGCACGAAGTCCAGAGCCACGAAGACGCCCAGCATGGCGGTCTCCATGATCAGCATGGTCGCCATGAACTCCCTGATGCGGGCCTCGATGGCTTTCCATGACGCGAGCACGCACAGGGGGGTGAGGAACGTGGTGAGGAGGAGCAGCGGCAGGCTGATGCCGTCGACGCCGACGCTGTAGTTGATGGGAGGCGAGGCGATCCAGGAGACTCGCTCCGTGAATTGCATGCGCGGCGTGGAAGGATCGAAGAGGACCCAGAGCGGAAGCGAGAGGCCCAGGTCGGCCAGCGCGACGCCGAGGGCCGCCCATCGCACCAGTGATTCTTTGATGAAGAACAGCGCCACCGCCCCGGCCAAAGGGAGGAACACCACGGCCGTCAGCCAGGGAAATCCGGCAGTCTGAATAGTTGGGTCGCTCATCGCGCTGTGCAATGGTAAATGGGCAATGGTTGATGGTTCATGGGGTACGGATCGGTTTGTGATTCACTCATTGACCATCAACCATTAACCATCGTCCATTCTTATAAGAGCAGGTACACCGTCAAAATCACCACTGCGCCGAGTGTCATGCCGAGCGCGTAATGCTGAGTCTGGCCGCTCTGCACGAGCCGCATCAGCCACCCCCACCAGGCGATCGTGCGGGCCACCCCGTTGACCGCTCCGTCAATCACTGCCACGTCCACCCATGTCCAGAGACGGTCGGCCAGCCGGACCGTCGGTCGCACCACCGCGCGGTCGTAGGCCTCGTCCACGTACCATTTATTGAAAGAAAGGCGGTAGGCCCGCTGCCATTGTCGCGCGAGCCGGTCCGGCAGCCCCGGTGATGTGACGTAGACGAGATAGGCGGCGGCGATCCCGACGAGTCCCAGCACTGCGGCGATCGCCATCATGCCGCCAGCGGCGGGGTGCTCGTGGTGGATTGCAAGGCCTCGGGGGCCTGGGAGGACCGGCGCAAGAAAATCGGGGATCGCCGCATAGCCCGCCACGATGGACAGAAACGCCAGGATGACGAGCGGGACCGTCATCGTCCGCGAGGGTTCATGCAGGTGCCCGGCGTGCTGCGGATCCACCCGCGATTCACCCCAAAAGGTCACGAACACGAGGCGAAAGCTGTAGAAGGCGGTGAGGACCACCGTCACCAGGGCGAACGTGGCGAGCGTTTTCCCCAGCGCGCCGGCCGACCAGGCTTCGACCAGGATCTCATCCTTGCTAAAAAAGCCGGCGGTGAAGGGGAATCCTGCCAGAGCCAAGGAGCCGATCACGAAGGTCCAGTAGGTGACCGGCAGCTTGTCCTTGAGTCCCCCCATCTTCCGCATGTCCTGCTCGTGGTGCAGCGCGATGATCACCGACCCGCATCCCAAAAACAGGAGAGCCTTGAACGCGCCGTGGGTGAGCAGGTGGAAGATCCCGGCCACGTAAGCGCCCAGCCCGCAAGCCATCATCATGAATCCGAGCTGGCTGACGGTGGACCAGGCCACCACGCGCTTGATGTCGTGCTGCGTCAGCGCGATCGTCGCCCCGAGGACCATCGTGACGGTGCCGGTCACCGCAACCACGTCCATCGCCGCCGCTGACAGGTTATAGAGCGGCGCCATCCGCGCGACCATGAACACGCCGGCGGTCACCATGGTGGCGGCGTGAATCAGCGCCGAGATCGGCGTGGGGCCCTCCATGGCGTCCGGCAGCCAGACGTGGAGCGGCACCTGCGCCGATTTGCCCACCGCTCCCAGGAACAACAGCAGGCAGATCAGGGTCAGCGTGGAGACCTCCCACGTGCCCCCGATGGGACTCAACAGATTGAGGGTTTCCCCGGTGAGGTCGGCGGCTTGCGCAAAGACATGGCGATATTCCAACGACCCGAAGCTGAGCCATATCAGCAACACCCCCAACAGAAACCCGAAATCTCCCACCCGATTGACGATGAAGGCCTTGGTCGCCGCATCGCGGGCCGTCTGGCGCTCATACCAATGGCCGATCAAGAGGTAGGAGCACAGCCCGACCGCCTCCCAGAAGACGAACAACTGCAGGAAGTTGTCGGCCATCACCAGCATGAGCATCGAAAAAGTGAACAAGGCGATGTAGGCAAAGAACCGGGCATAGCCGCGCTCGCCGTGCATGTAGCCGATCGTATAGACGTGCACGAGCCCGCTGACGATCGTCACCAGCAGTAACATGACGGCGGTGAGGCGATCGAAGTAGAGGCTGAGCTCGATGCGGAGATCGCCGGAAGTCAGCCAGGTGTAGAGGGGGATCGTCACATTCTTGCCGCCCGCGACCTCATCGAACACGAACAGTGAGAAGAGGAACGAGGTCAGGACTGCCGGCACGGCGACGAGGTGCGCCCGGTCCTTGATCCAGTGGCCGAAGAGACCCAGGATCAGAAAGGCCGCGAGGGGGAGGAGCGGGATCAAGGTGTAAAGCATAAATTCCAAACGGCCCTGTTCACTCGTCACTCATTACTCGTTACTTCCTTACCATTTGAGGAGTTGGAACTCGTCCACGTTGATGCTGGACTTGCTCCGGTACAGAGCGATGATGATGGCCAATCCGACCGCCACCTCGGCCGCGGCGACGGTGAGCGCGAAAAAGACGAACACCTGACCGGTGATGTTCTGGAAATAATACGAGTACGCGACGAAGTTGATGTTCGTCGCGTTCAGCATCAGCTCGACGGAAAGCAAAATGATAATGATGTTGCGGCGGATCAGGACGCCCACCACGCCGGTGACGAATACGATGACACTCAGGATGACGTAGTAGCTGAGAGGCACCATTCCTTATTCCTCTTCAAGCGGCGCTTGTGAAGCGGGGCACCCGTTGCTCCGGGAATGCAACGGGTCCCCGGTGAAGCGTATCTCGTCTGAGTCTTCACGAGATACGAGCGACGAGATACGAGATACCAGAGACGCTTCACGCTTCAAAGAGATCGCGTTTCGCCAGGACGATTGCGCCGATCATCGCCACAAGCAGGATCAGCGAAGCGACCTCGAATGGGAAAAGGTAGGTCGTGTATAGCACGTCGCCGATCGTCTCGGTGTTCCCCACGGCCTCTGCGACGCTCCCGGCCGGCGGCATGGGGGGCGTGCCGGACTCGCTCCGCCGGAACGCCAACAACAGCACTTCGGTGATAATGACCAGCCCCAGGAACGCGCCGATCGGGAACTGGGGATGATAGCGGTCCTCGCGCTTGACGTTCAGGAGCATCACCACGAACAGGTACAGCACCAGGATGGCGCCCGCGTACACGATCACCTGCACGGCAGCCAGGAACTCGGCGTGCAGGGTCACGTACAGCCCGGCCACGTGGAAGAACATGATCAGCAGGGAAAGCGCGCTGTAGATGGGATTGCGAAGCGCCACCACCAGGAGAGCGGTCAGGATGATGACGCCAGCGAGGTAATAGAAGAAGAACAGTTCCACGTCGCGCTCAATTGTCCTTGGGAGGCAAATGCGTGAACGCGACGTTGAAGAAGGCCACGTTCGGATGCTGCAGTTCCAGTCTCTTCTCCCGCACCGGGAACGCCCGGTCCCCGATCGCCAGGAGCTGCTCCTTGTTCAAATAGAGGTGGCGCTTGTCATAGACGGCCCACTCGTACTCGCGGGTCATGCCCAGCGCGTCCACCGGGCAGGCCTGTACGCACAGGCCACAGAAGAGGCAGCGGGTCATATCCATGTAATACTCTTTGGCGTACCGCTTGGTGGGCTCCCCGGGCACTTCCGCGCTGATCACCTTGATGACCCGCGAGGGGCAGGCGGCCTCGCAGAGGTCGCAGCCGACGCACTTCTCGGTCCCGTCGTCATAGCGGAGCAGGGAAAGCATCCCGCGGTAGCTGTCCGGCAAGGACCGCTTCTCGTGCGGATATTGCAGCGTGATCGGCTTATAGTGCAGCAGGTGCCTGAGCGTGGCGTTCATGCCCACGAGAATCTCGTAGAAGATGATCGTCTTGATCCAGTCTTTGAGTTTCATAAATACGTTTGTTTGGTTTGTCTGGTTGTTCTGCTTTGTCTAGTGCGCCAAGCTTCGAAACGAACCAAACAAACGAAATAAACCAGACAAACCAGATAAACCCTTCTCAGCCCCTCGGAAACAAATACGCCGCGATGGCGGTGATCAGAATGTTGCCCAGGGCGATGGGAAGCATCACCTTCCACCCGAACCGCATGAGCTGGTCGTACCGCAAGCGCGGCAGTGTCGCGCGCAGCCAGAAGAACAGGAACAAAAAGAAATAGACCTTGACCGCAAACCAGATGGTCGCAGACAGCCAGAGCAGATGCGCCAGGGAGCCATGGAACTGCAGGAACGGCGCCGGCGCGTTCCACCCGCCCAGGAAAAGCGCGGCGGCGATGCAAGAGACCAGGATCATGTTGGCGTATTCCGCCAGGAAGAAGAACGCGAACCGCATCCCGCTGTACTCGGTGAAGAAGCCCGCCACCAACTCGCTCTCGGCCTCCGGCAGATCGAACGGCAGCCGGTTGGTTTCAGCCACCGCCGAGATGAAGTACACGACGAAGGCGAAGATTTGGGGAAACGGCGGGGCGAAGATAAACCAGTTCCAGAACCAGCCGGTCTGCGCCTCGGTGATCTTGACGAGGCTCAGCGAGCCTGCCAACAGCAGCACGCCGACGATCGCCAACCCCACGTTGAGTTCGTAGCTGATTACTTGGGCCGCAGACCGCAAGCCGCCGAGCAACGAGTACTTGCTGTTTGACGCCCAGCCACCCAGGATGATCCCGTACGCGCCGATCGACGTGAACGCGAGGATGTACAGGATCCCTACGTTGATGTCGCTGATCACGAACGGCTTGAACTGGACGCCGAACACCTCCACGGTCAAGTCAGGCCCGAATGGAATGACGGCGAAGCCGATCAACGCCGGCACCAGCGCCAGGAGGGGCGCCATGCTGAACAGGAACTTGTTCGCTCCGGCCGGGACGATGTCCTCCTTGAAGAACAGCTTCAGTCCGTCGGCGACGGGTTGAAGGATGCCATAGGGTCCCACTTCCATAGGGCCCATCCGGTCTTGCATCCAGCCGAGCACCTTGCGCTCCGCCAGCGTGAGAAACATCACCGTAAGCAGTACAACGCCCATCACGACTGCAATCTGGGTGAGCGACAAGACGATCTTGACTCCGACTTCAACCACATGTCCTCCAAATTCGTTGAACGTTACTCGTCACGCGTCATGCTTGATGAGTGACGATACTGATCACGCTTCACGATTCGCGGCTCTTTCCACTTTCACCTGAGTCGTCTTGAAATACGGCACCCGCGTCTGGGGATCCGTGGAGACGCTCAGCAACCGACGCGCATCCTCATCAAAATGTTCCGGAAACAGAGCCAGCCCCTCCGGGACGCGGTCCAGGAGTTTGACGGTCGTGGTCATTTGACCCAGGCCGTTAGAGAGCCGGACCCGGTCGCCGTCAGCGATGCCAAGCCGGACCGCGTCGGCGGGGTTCAGCCCGAGCGAGCCGGTCGCCTGGATCTGAAGCAGGCCCTTCGACCGGGTCGAGAGTTTCCCGGAATGGAACAGCGTCTGACCCACCACTAGCGTTATACCGGTAACGCGTAACGCGTCACGGGTGACGGCCTCAGGCCTGCCCTGAGCCCTGTCGAAGGGCCTCTCGCCCGGGAGCTGATAGCGAGCCGCCACATCCTCGGCGTAGCCCTCCCGGAGGTAACGGTCCACGGCCGTGTTGTCCGGGCGCGGCGGGGTCGGCGCCGGCCCCAGGAGCCCGTAGCCGGGAATCAGATTTCTGATCTCCTTCAGGATTTCCCTGGCCTCTCCGTACTCGATCGGGTAGCTCATGAGCACCGAGATGGCGGACAGGATTTCCCAGTCCGGGTGGCTCTCGCCGATCGGCGCCATCGCGCGCCGGACCGACTGCACGTGTCCCTCGGTATTCGTAAAGGTGCCGTCCTTCTCAGCGTAGGAACAGGCCGGCAGGACGACCTGGGCCAGCGCGGCGGTCTCAGTCAGGAACAGTTCCTGGCAGACGAGGAACTCCAGCCGCTCCACGGCCTCTTTGGCCCCCGCTGCCGGTGGTAGCGAGCCGACCGGATTTTCTCCCACGATGAACATGGCTTTCACGGTGCCGGCCCGTGCCTCCTCGATGATCTCCATCAGCGTCCTTCCCGGTCCTTTCGGTAGCTCTTCCTTCCAGAAGCCGGCAAGGCGCGCGCGAGCGGCCTGGTCGTTGAGGTCGAACGGCCCCGGCAGATACTCCGCCACCGCCCCCATCTCCACCGCTCCCTGATCGTTGTTCTCCTCGGCTAAGGGACCCAGCCCGCATCCCGGTCGGCCGTGCTGACCGGTCAGCAGTAACAGATCCAGGAGATTCGTCAGGATGCCGGCGCTCCCCGGGGTCCGCAGCACGCCCTGTCCGACCAGAATGACGGCTCGTGGCGCACGGGCGAACGAGCGGGCCGCCTCGACGAGGTCCTTGGGTGTCGTCATGGCCGCGGCTTCCACGCTCGGCCAGGGGAGGGCCTGCACGGCCTGACGGAGGGCTTGCACGTAGGCGGGAGCCCGCTGCGACAGGGCCGGATCCATGAGGCCCTCCTCAACCACCGCCTTGATGAGTCCCAGCACGACGGTGCCGAACCGGTCAGGAGGGACAGAGAAGTGATGCGCGGACAAGTTGGCGATGTTGCTGATGGTCCCGACCGCCGGCACCAACGCTTCAATCGTCAGCAACCGGGCGCCCCGCTTCTTGACCGCCTCTTTCACCTTGAGGCCGGTGATCGGGTTGGTCTCGGTGATGTTCGTCCCGACCAGCAGCAGCGCGTCGGCGGCCACGATGTCCTCGAAGGTCACCGCCCAGCGATGGGTGCCCTGCACGCGACGGAGCGCCCGAACGCCGTTGATGTGCCCGTAGCGGGCGCTGCTGTCGATCTTATTGGAGCCGATCACCAGCCGCATGAACTTCTGGAAAACGTAAAGGTCCTCGTTCGTACAGCGCGAAGCGATCAAGCCGGCGAAGATCTCCGCCCCATGGTTGAGCTTCAGGCGGATGCAGGTCTCCGCGATGAGCTCGAGGGCTTCCTCCCAGGTCGCCTCGACCAGTTGCCCGTTTCGCCGGATGAGGGGATGCTGAAGGCGGTCCGGATGCGTGCTGACGTGGTATCCGAAGAAGCCCCGCGCGCACAGGTCGCCGTTGTTGCGGCCCGCTCCGTGGGCGGACATGACCTCGATCAAGTCGTTCTCCTTGGTCTGGATCGTGATCTGGCAGCCGTCCCCGCAGTACGTGCAAATGGTGTCGGCTCGCTTCAGCATCCACGGACGGAACTCGTACATGGACAGGCGGCTGGTGAAGGCGCCGACCGGACAGATCTGCACACACCCCCCGCAGAACTCGCAGTCCAACTCGTGGGTCGTGAAGTGCTTGATCTCGGTCATCGTCCCGCGGCCGACCGGCGCCAGCGCTTTGACATCCATCACTTCGTCGCAATACCGCACGCAGCGCAGGCACTGGACGCACCGGTTCATCTGCGTCTCGATCAGCGGGCTGAAGTACTCCTTCTCGAACACCCGCTTGACCTCGATGAACCGGCTGGTGGTGGGTGTGTACTCATGCGAAAAATCCTGCAGGTCGCAGCGGCCGCCCTGGTCGCAGACCGGGCAGTCCAGCGGGTGGTTGGCCAGGATGAATTCCAGCACCGACTTGTGCGCTTGGGTGACGGCGGGCGTCGCGGTGCGCACCACCATGCCCTCGGCCACCGGCGTGCTGCAGGAGGTCTGCAGCTTCGGCATCTTCTCGATCTCCACCAAACACATGCGGCAGTTGGCGTCCCACTTCAGCTTGGGGTGGTAGCAGAAGTGGGGGATCATCACCCCCATCTGCCGCGCCGCCTCGATCACGAGCGTGCCCTTGGGAGCCGTGACCGGCACTCCGTCGATCGTCAGG
>JAHFEU010000106.1 GCA_023248295.1 Nitrospirota bacterium
AGCCTACGTTATCCTGCCGGCGCCCTTCAGATCGTGCGGACTCAACGAGACCCTCCCGCGTACGGAAGATGAACCCTTGGACGACCATGATCCGACGCTAGGTCAGCTTCATTCTAGCAGCGCCATGATATGATCCGTCCATGCCGATAACCCCATCTGACCACCTCCCGGACCGCTCGACGCGCAAGGGTTTCAAAGCCACCGCCGTCGAGGCGGCTCGAATCGCCGGAACCGTCCTCAACGAGCATGCCCGAAACGGGTTCCGGGTGGAACACAAGGACACCGTGAATCTGGTCACTGACGCGGACCGGCGCGCCGAACAGGCGGCCGTAGACGTCATCAAAAAGGCCTACCCGACTCACCACATCCTGGCCGAGGAACAGGGACTGCAGGCAGGGCAGGATTCTCCCTACAAGTGGGTGATCGACCCGCTGGACGGCACCACCAATTTCGCGCATGGCTTTCCGGCCTATTGCGTGTCGATCGGGCTCGAATATCAGGGCCGAGGCATCCTGGGCGTCGTTCTGGATCCGACCCGGCAGGAACTCTTCGTCGCGGAGGCAGGCCGGGGCGCCTCGCTGAATGGCGCGCCGCTGCGCGTCTCTCGCACCGCCACGCTTGACTCGGCCTTGCTGGTCACCGGCTTTGCCTACGATATTCGAGAAAGCGCCCAGAATAACCTGGACCACTTTGCCCGCTTCGCGCTTCGGGCTCAGGGGATTCGTCGGACCGGGTCGGCCGCACTGGATCTCTGTTACGTGGCGGCCGGTCGCTTTGACGGCTTCTGGGAGATCAAGCTGCACCCGTGGGATACCGCCGCCGGCGCGCTGATCGTTGTGGAGGCGGGGGGACGGGTCACGGACTTCAAGGGTGGACGGTTCTCCATCTATGGGCAGGAAATTGTGGCCAGCAACGGGCTGGTGCACGACGAGATGCTGGCAGTCCTGACTCACCCCTGAGGCCGTACCGCACACACAGCCCCAGAGATGCGGTATGATAACCGCCCTCTTTCGTCGGTCAGGAGGATAGGCATGGCGACACAGACTCCCCCGTCAGGAGAGCCGCCCAGCGGCGCGGGAACGCCGGGCAGCGGCGAAGCGCGGACGGCCCAGGAGGTCGAACTGCTCAAGGTGGTGGTGTCTCGCGAAGGCCAAAAAGTCACCGCGCAGTGGGCGATTCACCCGCAGATCAAGCACGACCTGCTCCCCGAGGAATTCAAAGAGGTCTCCGAGCTCATGGCCCAGGTGACGGGTATCGTGGGGACCCGCTTCTCAGAGATCCTTTCCGAGGCGGAACCGGATAAGCCAGGCAGGGCATGACGCGAGTAACGCGTCACGGGTCACGACTATCGAGAGAGGCCCGCGATCCTGCCTACGCACTCATCACTCGTGACTCATCACTCTCTCAAGGAGAAGATCATGGACACCTATTATCATCCCCCCGACCTCGGGAAGTTTGCGGAGATGGGGAAGGGCAACAAGGAGCTGTGGGACAAGTTCATGAGCTACTACAGCGCCGTGTTCGCGGACGGCGCGCTGACCGAGCGGGAAAAGGCCTTGATCGCCCTCGGCGTCGCGCACGCGGTGCAATGCCCGTACTGTATCGACGCGTACACGCAAGCCTGTTTGGAGAAAGGCTCCAACGTGGAGGAGATGACCGAGGCGGTCCACGTCGCCTGCGCCATCCGGGGCGGCGCGTCGCTGGTGCACGGCGTCCAGATGCGCAACGTGGCGCAGAAGTTGTCGATGTGAGCGACCCCTCGGAACGATGCAGGCTGCTCCGTTGTGTGCTCGCCTAGCTGCTGGAGAACGGGGAGGCCTCGGCTGACGAACGGTCCGCGGTCTCGGTTGCGCCATAATGCGCTGACTCCACACCGCTGCTCCAATCCCTACTATTGGCCGAGTGCTCCTATGAGGCTGCGACGGAGCGTCGCAATGCCGTCGCACCTCGGCACCTTTTTCAGGTAGCTGACCGGCCATGCCCGCTATGGCGCGAACCTCGCCGCGCATCCGTTCCATCCGAGGCTTGAATGGAATTCAAGACGTCGTGCCTTGCTCGGTCTTCGTCACTCGTTGCGCTGGCCCATTGCATTTTTGCGGAGCAATGGGCACCCCGAGCAACGGGTACCCGGTGCCGCGGGAGGCGTCGGAAGCGGAAGACCGCAGCCCACGTTACTTCAAGTATCCGTTCTCGCGGAACCACGTGAGCGCATCGCGGATCGCACGCTCGACCGGATTCCGGGGATAGTCCAGCTCGCGAATCGCTTTGGAACAATCATAATGCTGCATGTGCCTGAGCATCTCGACGAAGAAGCCGGGGACCGGCGCCGGCTTCCGCAGGATTGTCCGGAACGCCCAGTCCCCGAGTTTTGACCCGTACCGCGCCACCGGAAACGGGACCGGCACCAGCGGGGCCATCACGCCGGCCACCCGGGCGATCAGGGCGTTCAGCTCCTTCTGCGTCGTGTTCCAGTTCCCCAGGATGTAGCGCTCGCCGATTCTTCCTCGCTCCGCTGCTCTGATCATCCCCACAGCGACATCCCGCACGTCAATCACATTCACGGGGGCTTGGACATAGGCGGGCATCAGCCGTTTGGCGATCATGAGGATCTGGGTTCCGCTCGTGGGCTTGCTGTCATAGGGCCCGAAGAACGCGGTGGGATTCACGACCACCGCCGGCAGCCCGTCCCGCGCCGCGTCGAGCACCGCGTTCTCCATCGCGGCCTTGGACATCAGGTAGGGATTGTTCGGAAACAGCGGGACGAAGGGACAGGTTTCGTTGGCCAGTCGTCCCGAGCCGTCTGCATGGCGCGCTCCGCGCGGGGGGAACCCGATGGTTGTCAACGTGCTGGTAAAGACGAGTCGGTCCACCGAGGCGCGGCGGACGGCCGCCAGGAGATTGCGCGTTTCAGCCAAGGCCTGAGCGGTGGCCGCCGCAACCGGGACGGTCTGCGGCGGGTAATAGCTGGCGGTCTGATAGACGACCCGCACGCCGTCACAGGCTCGGACCAGTGACTCCGCGTCGTTGAGGTCCCCCTCGACGCGCTCGACGTCGAGCCCTTTCAGCGTCAGAGGATTACTGGTCGGGCGGACCAGCCCGCGAACTTGATCACCCCTGGCCACCAGCGCGCGAACCAGGTTGGACCCGAGCTGACCCGTCGCTCCAAGCACGAGAACTTTCATTCGCGTTCCTCTAGAGCCACGCTCTGCGGGAGGGCTTTGAGCCGGTCAGGCGACGGCTCGGAAAGCTTCAAACGCCCGATCCGCCTTGGCCGCCATGTAAAAATCGCTCTCGGTCAGCCCATTGATCTTGTGGGTCCAGATCTCGACTTTGCACTTTCCCCAGGCAAGATATAGATCCGGGTGATGGCCTTCTGCCTCCGCGACGGCTCCCACCTTGTTCACAAAGTCCAGGGCTTGAGCAAAGTCCTTGAACGTGTAGAGACGCTCCAGATGTCCCTCTTTATTCAAGGACCACCCGCGTGCAAGCTGCTTCAGCATCTCCTCCGCTTTCGCACGCTCCATCGGTGGGACGCCTCCTCGACAGGGAACACATTTATTGTCAGCCAGACCCATATGATCCTCCTTAACCCGGATTATTCATGAACGCTTCTGCTGCAATCGCCCATTCGCTGCTGCGACCAGCCTGCCCGCGCTCTGGAAGCGGGCACGCGGGCGGGCTCGCCGCTCAGTCCCTCAACGTACTGGTTCAAGTATGCCTCGGTCCCTCGCGGCTCCGCGCGCCCGTCTCGCGACGCGACTGCGCGATTTCGCGACGAACCGTCATGAATAATCCGGGTTAAGAGAGCACGCAATCCACAATCAACCAGAAGGGAATTCATTGTAAAGCGACTTCCGGCACACTCGCAACAAGGGCCAAGGTACACGTCCCGAGCGCAGGCTCCCGAACGTTAATGGGCCACACCCTTCTCGAAAAACAGGCCGCGGTTGATATCTCCAATGCTCACCATCCCCACCAATTTGCCCCTCTCCACCACCGGGATTCGGCGGAAATTCTTGAGTCCCATATACGAAGCCGCCTGCAGGATGGGGTCGCCTGGGGACACCGTGAGCGGATTGGTGCTCATGATCTCTTCGACTTTCTTGGCAAGCACGTCGGGGTAGCCTTCCTCCATTTCGCTGAAGTCGCGGCTGCGGACGCTATCATGGATATAGTCCCCATAGTTGGGATAGAGTGGCAGCAAGACGTCGCGTACGGTCACCATCCCCACCAACCGATTATCGTCCTCCACCACCGGAATCGCCCCGCAATTCCGACTGAGCATCTTCACGACCACAGAGCGCACCGTATCCGTCTTCGTGGCCTTCACCACACCAGTGGACATGACGTCATGGACAAGCATGGCATCCTCCTTCCAGCGAGTTCGTCACCACTCGCTATGTCACTCTCCCTCGTCCGGCGCGCCGCCGGACCGGGCGAGGTCGTCGAGCTTGATCGTGGCGGGGTTGAACTTGGCGGCGGCCTTGGTCATACGGTCCAGCACGTCGTCAAAGGCCAGCGGCGCGGCCTCCTTCGGCCGGAACCGGATCGGATTCACCCGGGCCACCACGAAGCTTTTGAGGTAGGGGCTGGTCATCCCCCTGGCCTTCAGCGCCTCAACCTGTTGCACGACCTGGTCATCCAAACCCATGACCGCCCCGGCCCGCTTCCGCCGAACCTCCAGCGCGGCGTGCAGCGGTTGCTTCAGAAACTCGTCCACGCGCTTCAGGACCGGATGGTACGCGCCGCCGCTGAAGCGCGGCCGCTCCTCGTAGCAGAGGCCCAGTGTGATCAGGGCCGGCTCCTCGAACTCCAGCGCATAGGTCTCCTCGCTCACCTCGGCCAGCTTCGCCAGCTCCTTGTACATACGGATGACTTCCAGCGCCTTCTCCCGGAGATTATGCGCCTTCTCAGTGTTGAGCGCGAGGATCTGATAAGCCGCGGCGGCCTCCGGCACCACGATGGCCGTGATGCTCTTCGCGCCCAGGGTCTTCATGGCGGACAGCCGGTGATGCCCGTTCGGCGTCCAAAACTTGGGGCCGCCCCCATTACCCCCCGACCCCGCTACCCCTTTACCCCGCTCACCTGGGGCCCGCACCGCGATGATCGGATCGAGGAATCGTCCGATCTTCCCGATCACCGCTTCCAGCTTGCGGGCGTGCGCGTCCGAGAGGTTCCGCTGGTAAGGCGTGGGCTCCACCAGGTCGATCGGCAGCGCGGCCATCACCACCCACCTGCCGCCATAGGGCTCGCGGTACACCGAGAGGACTTTCCCGCCGTCCTGCTCGATGGACCGATGGAGTTCAGCCACTTCGCCCGGCGGCGCCGCTGCCAGCAGCTCCGTCGCCGCCAGCCCCGTAGAGACTCCGGCCGGTTTCCTCCGCCGCTTGGCGCCCTTGGAGAGCGGGGACTTTTGGGGTTTCTTCCCAGCCATAACCTGCTATGGTAAGGAAGCCCCATGACAAAAGAAAGACCCCCCAAGAAAAAGGTGCTCCGCATCGGGCACCGAGGCGCCTGCGGGCACGCGCCTGAGAATACGCTGCGCTCGATCGCCCAGGCCATTGCACTGGGCTGCGACCTGGCCGAGGTGGATGTGCAGCGGACGAAAGACGGGCACCTCGTCCTGATTCATGATCCGCGCGTGGACCGGACCACCAACGGCAAGGGACTCGTCGCCGAGATGGACCTGGAGGAGCTACGGAAGCTGGACGCCGGCGGGGGGCAGAAGATACCGACGCTTGAGGAGGCGCTGGAGGCCGCCACTGGCCGGATCGGGCTGATCCTGGAGGTTAAAGCCGAGGGCCTGGCCTACGACCTCTGCAGCATCGTTCGTGCGAGCGGCTTTGCCGGCCCGATGCTCTACGCGTCGTTCCTGCTCGACGAACTGCAGCACCTCCGCCGGGCCGAACCGGAGGCCCGCCTCATGGTTCTGTTGAAACGGCTTCCCAAGGACCCCGTCGCCGAAGCTGCCAGACTTCAAGCCACCCATGTCGGTCTTCGGTTCGACACGGCTACGAAGCCACTCGTGACAACGCTCCACAAGGCGCGCCTCACCGTGTTCGTGTATACCGTCAATAAGCGGAAGGACATTCAGCGGATGCGCGCCGGCGGCGTAGACGGGATCGTGTCGGACTTCCCGGACAGAATCTGAAGGTTGCGCGTCGGCGATCGGCCGACCTAGGGATAAGGACAGAAACAACACGGGCTCCCTTCTGGAAGGGAGCCCGCGTGTGGCGCTTAGGACGCCGAAATCCCTATTGAGTTGTGCGGCCAGGGGCGACCCGCGCGAGGAAGAGATCGTCAGACTTCTGGTCGGGGGACCAATGTATCCCAGGCGCTTGTGTTCCTCATGCCTGCGTCAGTTCTCCTATTTGTGTGAGGCTGTAGTCCGGTTGGTCTGTGGTGCCATGAGGCACAGCCGATGGAGAACCGGTTAGCATGACCGAGCAGAAGCCCGCCCTCGACTCGGCGGGCCAGCCTGGCCCGGTGGAGTCAGCTCTTCCATCATCCACCTCCTCCCTCTTAGGAGTTATCCACGGGACCTGGTTGACAGCAGCGCGCTGTCCGATCCCGCAGCTCAAGAAACGATGGGCCGGTGGTGTCTATCTACTCCTCTTCGAAAAAGGTGTCAATGGGGAGAAAAGCGGCGCTGGGCCTCGTTCGACAGACGAGAGGGCGTAACCCTAGATGATTTTCAGCTTGTCGAAGTCCACGTCCTTCGGGGGCGGCGGGCATTTGAGCTTCATGTCTTCCAGCGCTGCCACCACGGTCTCGGCGACCACGAGATCCCGGTACCACTTCCGGTTGCCGGGCACGATGTACCATGGCGCGTGATCCGTGCTGGTGGCCGAGATCACGTCCTCAAAGGCCGCTAGGTACTCGTTCCAGAGCTTCCGCTCTTCGAGGTCTCCTTCATTAAACTTCCACCGCTTTTCGGGATCGCGGATGCGTTCCTCCAGCCGTTCCCGTTGTTCCTCCTTCGAGATATGTAAAAAGAACTTGAGCACGGCGGTCCCGCTCTCGTGCAACAGCTCTTCGAACTCCTTGATCTGATTGAATCGCTTCTTGGCCTGCTTGTCGGAGATGAGCCCGCGCACCCGCGTGATGAGCACATCCTCGTAGTGCGAGCGGTTGAAGATGCCGATGTGCCCCTTCGGCGGGACCTCCCGATGGACGCGCCAGAGAAAGTCATGGGCAAGTTCTCGAGAGGAGGGAGTTTTGAACGTGGCTACCCGGCAGCCTTGAGGGTTCACGCCCGACATCACATGCTTGATCGTGCTGTCCTTGCCACTGGTGTCCATCCCCTGCAGGACGATCAGCAGCGCCCCGCTCGCATTGGCATAGAGTCGTTCCTGGAGCCCGCTGAGTCTCGCGATGCGCTCGGCCGTGGCCGCCTTGGCCTTCGCTTTTCCTTCTGCATTCTTCTTGTAGTCGCCAGTGTCGTCGGGATCGAACCTGTCCAACTTGAGCCGGCTCCCTGGCTTCACCCGATACTCATCCATCATGATGCCTCCCGGCAGTTCCTCCTCTCGCCCAGATCGTCGCGGCGTATTGTACCTCGCCGGCGACTTCTTTTCCGCCAGTCTTGACATCCTGCCACGACTCGAAAAGAATGGGACAGATTTTTCGCAAAGGAGGGACAGATGACGGTGAACACGGACAAGCTCCAGGAATTCTTAAACAAGGCGGTAGGGGACATCGGCGCCGCGATGAGCGCGAACCTCGTGCTCCTGGGCGATCGCCTAGGGCTGTACAAAGCCATGGCGAAGATGGGGCCGGTCACCCCGTCTGAACTGGCCAAGGCGACGAAGACTGCGGAACGGTATGTCCGCGAGTGGTTGTCCAATCAGGCGGCAGGCGGGTACGTGACCTATGCCGCGAGCACGGGCCGCTTTACGCTCCCGGCCGAACAGGCCTCTGCGCTCGCGGATGAATCGAGTCCGGCGTTCCTCCCCGGCGCGTTCCAGGTCATCGCCGCGACCTTCATGGCGGAGCCCAAAATCGAGCAGCGCTTCAAGACCGGCAAGGGCTTGGGCTGGGGCGAGCACGACCACCGGTTGTTCGAAGGCACGGAGCGTTTCTTCCGCCCGAACTACGTCGGCAATCTGGTGAGCAACTGGATCCCCGCGCTGGACGGCGTAGAGGCCAAGCTGAAAGCCGGGGCGACGGTCGCGGACGTCGGCTGCGGTTTCGGTTCCTCTACCATTCTCATGGCGAAAGCCTATCCCACCTCTAGCTTTATCGGCTTCGATTATCACAAGCCATCCATTGTCGCGGCGCGCACACGAGCCAAAGACGCCGGGGCGAAGAATGTCAGCTTCAAAGTCGCCAAGTCTACCGATTATCCCGGCAAGGGGTACGACTTCGTCACGCACTTTGACTGTCTCCACGACATGGGTGATCCGGTCGGGGCGGCGAAGCACGTGCGCGAGACCCTGGCGGCCGATGGGACCTGGATGATCATCGAGCCGTTCGCCAACGACAGCATACAGGACAATCTCAACCCAATTGGACGCGTGTTTTACGCCGCCTCCACGATGATCTGCGTGCCGGCGTCGCTGGCCTACAAGGGGCCTGCGCTCGGTGCGCAGGCCGGGGAGGCGCGTCTGCGCGAGGTGGTGACCAAAGGAGGATTCACCCGGTTCCGCCGCGCCACGCAGACCCCTTTCAACTTGGTCTTAGAAGCGCGACTGTAACAACCATACAGCCCGGCGTCTCTCCAAATACAGAAAAGGCCGCCCCAGACTCGAAAACTGGAGCGGCCTCTGTTTTGGTGGAGGTGGCGAGAATTGAACTCGCGTCCGAAGACCTTCAGCGCAACGGCTCTACATGTGTAGCCGATCGTTTTGGTTTCGCCGCCGCCCACGCCCATCGGCCGGCTTAGAACGGCCGCTAGCCCAGTGCGTTCTCGTCCTCAGCCGCTGAGCACCAGCCTCGGACCAGCCTGCTGCATCGCGCCCCTTCCACCCCCGCAGGCCTCAGGTGGAGGGACGTCGCGGTCAGTTAAGCCGCGAGTGCCAGTTCTTGGTTGGCAGTTGCTTGTTTCCCGGAGGTTTTACGAGTCCCCGAGAGCTCGACATGCACCGTTGGCCTCTTGATCCCCGTCGAAGCCTGTCACCCCCTTTTGTTGACATCAACGCCCGTTCACTATACCCCATGGCCCGCGGATTTTCCAGATTCAGCCACACTGCCCTT
>JAHFEU010000182.1 GCA_023248295.1 Nitrospirota bacterium
GCTGACGTCGAATTCGACGCTGGCGTTGAGAAAGCCCGGCGTCGTCTGGGCCAGCGCTTTGAGCGAATTGTAGTGGGTGGTGACCACCACCTTCATGCCCAGGCCGGAGAGCCGGACGAGCAGCGCCTCGGCCAGCGCCGCCCCTTCGGCGGGATCGGTGGACGTCACCAACTCGTCTAAAAGCACCAAGGCCCTCGTCGCCTCCGCGCCCTCGCGCGACGTTTCCTTGGCGGTCGCTTGCTCCAGAAGCCTGATCATCTGAGTCATGTGCGCGGAGAAGCTGGAGAGATCTTTGGCCAGATCCTGGGCATCCCCGATGTCCGCATAGACTTCCGCGAACAGGGCCATCTCCGAATCGTCGCCGCAGGGGGGCTGGAGCCCGGCTCGGACCATCAGGGCGAACAGCCCCACGATCTTCAGGGTCACGGTCTTGCCGCCCGTGTTCGGGCCGGAGATCACCAGCACGCGCAGCGTCTCATCCAGCACAATATCGTTCGCCACGACATGCTCCCTTGCCAGCACCAAGAGCGGGTGACACGCCTGCCTGAGGGCGATACGGCCGCGGCTATTCAAAGAGACCGGCCGGCCCTTCACCCGACGGCTGAACGAAGCCTTGGCCGCAATGCAGTCCAGCCGGGCCAGCGCCTCCAGACCGTTCAGGAAGACCGGTGCATGGCCAGCCACCAGCGATGAGAGCTCCAGTAGAATTCGTTTGACCTCCCGCTCCACCTCCAACTCGGCCACCTTAATGGAGTTGTTCAGCTCCACCAGCTCCCGGGGCTCGAGAAAGACCGTCGCGCCGCTGGCCGACACATCGTGAACGATGCCGGGGATCTTGAAGCGCATCTCGGCCTTGACCGGGATGACGTACCGACCCTCTCGTTGGGCAAAGTACTTTTCCTGGAGCACCTCGGCATAGCGACGGGAGGCCAGAATCACGTCCAGGTGGTCGCGCATCCGGTGCTTCAGATCCTGAGCCTGCTGCGTCAGCCGCCGCAGGTCGGGTGTCGCCGATTCGCGGATATTGCCCTCGGGGTCCACGCACCGGTCGATCGCCGCCTTGACGGGCTGCAACGTCTGCCATGCTTCAAGCGGCGCGGCCACCGCGTGGAGGGCGGGCGCCTGCTGGCGACGCCGCTCGAGACACCGGCTGACCTCCGCTGCCAACCCCAGCACGATGGAACAGTCCCGCAACTCATGCGTCTCGAGCGGCGCACCCTTGACGACACGGCCGAGTGCCTCCCTGACATCAGGGAACGACAGCGACAGAAACGGTTCGCCGCTCTCCGCCATAGCGACCATTTCGGCAGTCTCCTGCAACCGGGCGGTGGCGGCATCAAGCTCCGTCTCGAGGGGGAGGGCGCGGCACCGTTCAGCCCCCATCGGCGAGCGGGCCTGTCCAGCGAGAATCTCCAAGAGACGCTCCCACTCCAGCACGCTGGTCGCTTGTTGCAGGAGAGCCTGATCACTCATAGGACAGTTGGTCCATGCGGCTATGGTCTCTGTAGATCAGGGCACCCAGGCGGGAATCTTCCCGCTGATTGTACTCTTCCTGCTGGCGACGACCAAGCGGCTTGATTTTGGCCCTCATCGCGGTCAGACTCTGCGCTCGGATTCTGGGAATATCCAGGAGGGTGCGTGGGACTGTCTGTAGCAGAGATCGAGGCGGTGGTCCGGGAGATCGCGCCGGTCCTCACCGGCGGGTGGGTGCAGAAAATCCACCAGCCGACGCCACACGCGATCACGCTTCAGGTCCGAGGGCCGGGACAGACGCGGTCGCTCTTCGTCTCGGCCGACCCTGACACCGCCCGCCTGCACTTCCTCACGCAGCGCCAGCCCAACCCTGCCGCTCCACCCCCGTTCTGCCAATTCCTGCGCGCCCACATCCAGGGTGCGCGCCTCGACGGGGTCGAACAGGTTCAAGGCGATCGGATCGTCCGTTTCCGGATGACGGCGCGAGGGGGGGCCTGCTCCCTCATCGCTCAACTGACCGGCAAGCGCGCGGATCTCCTCCTACTGAACGCAGAGGACCAGATCCTGGCGTCGCTCAACACCCCTCGCGAGCCGGTTGGGAAGCCGTATCAACCCCCTGCTGTACGCAGCCGGACCAGTTCCAGGGTTGACTCACAGTCTCTTTCGTTACCTGACGAAGACAATCCGTTTCCGGTCTCCGCCGCAATCGAGCGTCTGTACCGGCAACGCGAGGAGGAGACGGCGCGCGCCCAGATGCGGCAGTCACGGCTGACTGAGATCCGCAAGCGGATCAAGAAAGCGAGCCGCCGACTCGAGGCGCTTCAGACCGATCTGGACAAGGCGGCGCGGTTCCGTGACCATGCCCGCTACGGCGAGTTGCTGAAGACCACTCTGGGAAAGATTCACAAGGGACAGGAACGAATCACCGTGATCGACTATTTCGACCCTTCCACGCCGGAACTGGTCATCCCCTTGGATCCATCAAAGAGCCCCAAGGGCAACATGGACGACTACTTCAAGAAGTATCGGAAGCATCTGGGCGCGGAACGCGAGATCCGCCCTCGGCTGGAGGCCATGATGCGGGAGTTAGACGCCTGGCGAACGGAACTCACCGCCGTCGAGAGCGGCGCCTGGGAGCCGCCACTGCGTCATGAGGGAAGAGCGGCACAACTCGTTCACCGGCGAAAACCGGCCATCCCCAAGTCGCAACAGGCTCGGTCCGGTCCCTTCCGCCGGTTTGAGTCGGTTGACGGGCTGCCGATCTATGTGGGCCGAAACGCCCGAGAAAACGAAGCACTGACTTTCAAGATGGCCAGAAGCGACGACCTGTGGCTCCATGCTCGCGGCACGCCCGGCTCGCATGTGGTCGTGCGGCTGGAGAAGGGCGCGAACCCGCTGCCCGAAACGATCCGGGACGCCGCCACGCTGGCGCTCCAATACAGCGACTTGAAAAAAAGCGGCAAAGGCGAGGTGATCTACACGCGACGGAAATGGGTGCGCAAGGTCAAAGGCCAGTCCCCCGGGACCGTCACGGTCACGCAGGAGAAGTCGATCTTCGTGCAACTGGATCGCGCCCGCCTGGACCGCCTCAAAGCCTCCGCGCACTGAGCCGCGATCAAGGCAGCCGCGCTGGACTCTACTTTCCCAGGACTTGGACCGTGAATTGCGAGGCGCCGCCGGCAGTCAGAATATGGACCGGCACCAAGCCAGGCTTAAGCTCCGGAACCGTCGCTTCCGCCGTGCTGTCGTTCACGTACTTGAACTCCTTGGGGTGCACAGCTTTGAACGTGACATCCTTGAAGCAGTCCCTCGTTCCAAAGTTGGTGCCCTTGATCACGATACGCTGCCCGGGCTTCACTGGGTCCGGCGTGACCTTTGTGATCTTGGGGTGGGCGCTGATGTCACACACCGGGGCGCTGGCGACCGCGCTGGGAGGAGCCGTTGTCGGTTTGACTGGGGAACTCTTCTGAGACTTGGTCTCGTCAGACTTCGCCTCGACCAGGCCACCGTAGCTCAGGATTGCGATCAGACCGGCCAGGCTTAGGCAGGAAACTGTCCTCCTCAGGATCAGACTGTTACGCATGGTACCCCCCTCCTTTCTTTTTATGAAGCAGCGAGAGAACCGACCAGCGACCTTTGTGGTTGCTCAGGCCGCCAGAAAGAGCCAGGCAGGTTTCATACCATTCCGTCCAAATCACCCAAACGGACGGAGCCGTCAAGGATGCCAATGAGTTAGACTGCCACGGATGGAGTTGGCGAGCAGAAGCGGGGGAAACCAACGACGGTTTTTGTTCGCGATTGTACAGATTTGGAACCTCCCTGGCGCCCACCGCCAGACTTCCGTACTCCTGAGTCGCGGTCGGTCATAGAAGGCGAGCGATACGGCACATCATACGAAGGGAGGCGTCTAGGTTGCTGCATCGAATA
>JAHFEU010000107.1 GCA_023248295.1 Nitrospirota bacterium
CCACCGAGACATCCCGCCGCGAAAACCCCCGTTCCATCAACGAGGCCCGCAACGGGCGGACGAAGGCCTTGGTGCCGCAGATCATGGGAAGGAAATCAGTCCGGCCTGCAAACATTGCCATAAGCTTCTCAAGGACCGGCTGGTACTCGGCCCCGCTGTGTTCCCTCCTGTCCGCCTCCGAGACCATTGGCTCGTAGCAAAAGCGGCCATGCCGAGCGGCCAGATCAGTGAATTCCTCATGGTAGAGGAGTTCGGCGCGGTCGGGCACCTGATACAGCAGCGTGACGCGGTGTGACGGCGGCTGCGCGAAGAGCCGCCGGAGGATGCAGCGCAGCGGCACGATGCCGGTGAAACGCCCGATGAGCACCAGGTCTTTATGTAAGGGATCCGGGGCGGCAAAGTTGCCGTAGGGCCCGGAAAGTATGACTCGGTCCCCGGCCTTCAACGTATAGAGATAGTTTGACCCCAGTCCCTGCGGCACGCGATCAAATACCACCACCAGGCGGCCGGACGCCGCTTCCGGCTCGGCCATCGAGTAGGCGCGTACCAGCGGTGGGCGTTCGCCGACGGGCAGTTTCAGCGACACCCACTGGCCGGGTCTGAAGTGAATGGCCTGTTTCAGCGGCGAAAAGATCAGTTCCCGCACGGAAGGGGTCAAGTCTCGAACGCTGACCACCGCAGCCTGCTGGGTCGCTTCAGCCACGCGCTGGATCCTTCACACGAGCCTCCTCTCAGCCTCGGCTGTCTTTCTATCCTTAACAGAACGGGCGCGGTATTGAAAGACGCTCGGTGATCCTGCCACCTCCCTATACAACCCCCCCGCGGAATGTTATAGATACGAGTCCGCCACGCGACACACGGTGGCGCCACCCGAGTGCCTGAACTGATCGTGAGTGAAGGCGATGAACGACGTCAGAGTGCGGTTTGCCCCGAGCCCGACCGGCTACCTTCATATCGGCGGCGTGCGGACGGCCCTCTTCAATTGGCTGTTTGCGCGGCACCACCGTGGTCAATTCATCCTTCGCATCGAGGACACCGACCAGAGCCGCTCCACGGATGAAGCCATCCGGGCCATTCTGGACGGCCTGAGCTGGGTGGGGTTGGATTGGGACGAGGGGCCGTACCGGCAGACCGAACGCCTGGACCTCTACCGGCAGCACGCCATGACGCTGTTTGAGCAGCGCCAGGCCTACTGGTGTGTCTGTACCGCGGAGGAATTGGAGGCGCGGAGGAAGGAGGCTCAGGCACGGGGGCTTCCCCAGAAGTACGACGGCCGGTGCCGTGACCGGCAGATTACGAACCCGGGCGGAGAAGCAGCGCTGCGGTTCAAGGCGCCGCAGGCGGGGGAGACGGTGGTCGAGGATCTGATCAAAGGGCAGGTCGTGTTCGAGAACAGCCTCCTGGACGATCTGATCATCCTGCGCTCCAACGGCTTTCCCACCTACAACTTCTCCGTCGTCGTGGACGACGCGCTCATGGGGATCAGCCATGTGATCCGCGGGGATGATCATCTCACCAATACGCCCCGGCAGATCCCGATCTTCCACGCGCTGGGCCATGCGGTGCCGCAATTCGGGCACCTCCCCATGATCCTGGGAACGGATAAGGCCCGGCTCTCCAAGCGACACGGAGCCACATCCATCCTGGCCTATAAGGAGATGGGCTACCTGCCGGAAGCCATGGTCAACTATTTGGCCCGTCTCGGCTGGTCGCACGGTGACCAGGAGATCTTTACCGGACAGGAGTTGATCGAAAAGTTTTCTCTCGACCATGTGCAGAAATCCTCGGCGGTGTTCAATCCGGAGAAGCTGCTCTGGGTCAACGCGGAGCACATCAAGTCCAGCGAGCCGAGCCGGGTGGCCGCGTTGCTCCGGCCGTTCCTGGACCAGGCTGGCCTGGGGGCGGAGGCCAGGACAAAGCCGGCGGGTTGGCTGGAACAACTGGTGATCCTGTTCCGGGAGCGGGCACGGACCCTGGCGGAGATGGCCACGGCGGCCAAGCCCTACGTGAAGGACGAGCTGGCGTTCGATGAGAAGGCGGTGAAGAAACTTCTCACGCCGGCCATCGTCCCGGCGCTCACCAAACTGACCGATCGCCTCGCAGGAGTGCCGGACTTCTCACAGGCCGAGCTGGAAAAAGTCTTCAAGCGTCTGGTTGAGGAAGAGGGGATGAAGATGGGCCAGTTGGCCCAGCCGGTCCGGGTGGCCTTGACCGGTGGCACCGCCAGTCCCGGTCTGTTCGAAGTGATGGTGCTGCTGGGCCGGGAGCGCACGCTGGCGCGCTTGAAGAAAGGGATTGCGCTGGCCGGACGTTCAACGCCTAGTTAGTGCGGTTCCAGATGAACGCCGCAATCGCCCTGCTTGACGCGTCACGTACCTTATAGTAGGCTGCGCATTTGGTTGGGGGATCGTCTAGTGGTAGGACGTCAGACTCTGGATCTGACTACCTAGGTTCGAGTCCTAGTCCCCCAGCCAGTTTCTTCTTACGATCCGTTTGGCAGACCCCTGGAGGCTGCGCCGGGCTGGCGCAGCCTCTTTCTTCCCCCCGCTCCAGGGCTTCAGTATCTCACGCAGGGTTCCACATGAGGGTGGAACCCCGACAGAGGGCGTTCACAGGGGTCTGAGGTGTGAGACTTTCGGCAACCAGGCTCGGCATCCTGCTGTTCGTCCTCTCTTTTCTCGGCTCCGCTCCCACCCGGGCTGAGTGGTATGTGGCCGTCCAAGCGGGCGCAACGCTGCCTCAGCCGCTCACCAACATTGATGAAACTAAAATTCCCTTCCCGTCCACACCGAGCGGGACCAAAGTCTCGGACCTTGCCTTGAAGAGCTCGATCATGTATGGGGCGAAGCTTGGGTATTACTTCGACTCGGTCAAATGGCTGGGTGTGGAGACAGAGGTGTTCCGGACCTCCCCCAATGTCAAGCAGCAGAGCGTCACTGAAAGCCCGCCGGGAGCCCCCTCCACCACGGAGGTCAAGCCGGGCGCCAACCTCATCGTGACAACCGTGACCCTGAATCTGGTCGCGCGCGCCCAGCTAGGATCGGTTGAGCCCTACGTGGGCGTCGGGGCAGGAGGATTTCTTGCCCAGCTCAATCAAGAAAACCGTAATGGCTTGCCGCCGTTGTATATCTCGAGTGGTCGCCCCGGCCTGAACACCGAACTCGGCCTGCGGTACCGATTGAACGAGAGGCTGGCGTTCTTCGGAGAATGGAAGTTCAACTATTCTCACTTTACGTTTGACAGCCCTGCCATCATTCACGCCACCTACGCAGTCCATCACTTCGTGTTCGGGATTGGCTACCACTTCTGGTAAGAGGCTCCACGATGCCGGCAGGGTCCACCTGGACCTACCCGCTCTCTTCGCCCCTTTGAGCCTTTTCAACCTTCGCCCAGGTATCTTTGAGCGACACGGTTCGATTGAAGACGAGCCTGTCCTTGGTCGAATCGGGGTCCACGCAAAAGTAGCCTTGTCGTTCGAACTGGTACCGATGACCCGGTGATGAGCCCGCGAGGCTCGGTTCCACCCGGCAGCCGGTCAACCGTTCCAGTGAGTGGGGATTCAACTGGGCCGTGAAGTCCTGCGCGTCTGTCGGTCCCCCGACGCTATTCTGCAGCAACGAATCGTACAGCCGGACTTCCGCCTCCAGCGCCTGGGCAGCCGAGACCCAGTGCAGGGTGCCTTTCACCTTGCGTCCCGCTTGGGCTGAGCCGCTTCTCGTCTGCGGGTCGTAGGTGCAGCGCAGCTCGACCACCTCGCCGGTCCGCTCATCTTTCACCACCCCCGTACATTGAATAATGTACGCATAGCGGAGCCGGACTTCGCGCCCGGGCGCGAGCCGGAAGAACTGTTTCGGAGGATCCTCCCGAAAATCCTCCCGCTCGATGTATAGCACGCGGGAGAAGGGCACCTTCCGGGTTCCCATGCGTGGATCTTCCGGATTGTTCACCGCCTCTACCTCCTCCACCTGTCCCTCGGGATAGTTGTCAATCACCACCCGCAGGGGCCGCAAGACCCCCATCACCCGTGGCGCCCGGCGATTCAGGTCTTCACGGATGAAGTGCTCCAGCAGGGCCGCCTCAATCGTCGCGTCCCGCTTCGCGACCCCGATGTGCTCGCAAAAGGCGCGAATCGCCTCCGGCGTGTAGCCGCGCCGCCGCAAGCCCTTGAGCGTCGGCAGCCGTGGATCGTCCCAGCCGGCGACGTACCGCTTCTCGACCAGCTCCAGCAGCTTCCGCTTGCTCATGACGGTGTGGCTGAGATTCAGGCGCGCGAACTCGATTTGCTGAGGACGATGCGGCGTGTCGCATTGTTCGATCACCCAGTCGTACAAGGGGCGGTGATCTTCAAACTCCAACGTGCATATCGAATGAGTAATCCCTTCGATGGCATCCGACAGGGGATGCGCATAGTCGTAGGTCGGATAGATGCACCACTTGTCCCCGGTCCGGTAATGATGCGCCCGCAGGATGCGATACAGGACCGGATCGCGCAGATTGATGTTGGGCGAGGCCATGTCGATCCTGGCTCGCAGGACATGGGCCCCCTCCTCGAACTCGTCGGCCCGCATCCGCCGGAACAGGTCCAGGTTCTCTTCGACCGATCGGGTCCGGTAGGGGCTGTCTTTGCCCGGCTCGGTCAGGGTCCCCCGGTACCGCCGGATCTCCTCCGCGCTCAGGCTGTCCACGTACGCCTTCCCTTTCTTGATCAACTGCACGGCGTACAGGTAGAGCTGCTCGAAATAGTCCGAGGCATAGAACAGCTTGTCTCCCCACTCGAAGCCCAGCCAGCGCACGTCCTCCTGGATCGCCTGCACGTATTCCGGATCTTCCGTGGTGGGGTTCGTGTCGTCGTAGCGCAGGTGGCACACGCCGTGGTGCTCGTTCGCGATCCCGAAATTCAGGCAGATCGACTTGGCGTGCCCGATATGGAGATAGCCGTTCGGCTCCGGGGGAAACCGGGTCACGACGCGGCCGCCGTGCTTGCCGGCCGTCAGGTCCTGCGCCACGATCGCGCGAATAAAATCCGATGGGGCGGGGAGATCGGGCGTGGTCATCCGGACAACTCCTTCTGGAATGAAATCGGCTCGTGGTACCTTTCTATCACATCTTTCACTTTCGCCGGAAGGTTTCATTCAGCATCGTCGCCAGACGCGCCCCGGCCCGTGCCAGCCGGTCGCCCACGACCGGCAAGCTGGCCCGGAAGTAGTGATCGCCCAGGTTTCTGTCGGCGGGAAGCTTGTAGGCGGTCGTGATCGCGGCCTGATGAGACTCTCGCGCCCAATCGCGCACCGATCCCTGTGGGAGTTCTTCAACGGCCTGCCGGTCCAGCCAATCAGTCAGTGTTCGGGTATAGTCCTCCTCGCTCACACCGGCCCGCTTGATCACCACCGTATCCCACACCGCGTGCAAATTCCAAGGTTTCTCGTTCGCGGGGTTGATCCGTTCCCCCTCGACCAGGACTTCCAACGCGGTGCCGCCCTCATGGTCCTTGAGGCAATGCAAGGGCTGATGAATGTCGCCCACCAGGTGGATCAAAAATTTAAGCGCCTCAGCGCGATCCTGCTTACTCCTGCTTCGATCGGCGAGGACCAACCGGAATCGCTCGATGGCAGCCACGACACAATCGCCTTCACGCGGGGTCGCGCAATCGCGGGTCGGGTTGTAGCCCTGTTGGTCCCTCGGGATGTTCACGAAGTGCCAGGGGGCGGTCTCAGGCCGGTCCTTCCGAATCTCATCCGCCCAATTGGCCACCGATGGGAGGCCTCCTTCACCCAGCAGCTCCCCGACGCCCTCGGAGGCATGCTTCTCAAGACGGCTTTCCGCAATCGTCGCAATGATCCGATGTCCTTCCTGTCCCCACCCCAATGATGGGGTCGGACTCAGCCCCGCCACGCAGAGCCAGAGGAGGAAGAGGGACGTTTTTAGGGATGAGGAGGGAGGCATCGCGCCTTTCTATCATAGATTGGTCGCGAGGAGGAATGGCCAGGGGTCTTAGCCCCGCTCATCTAGTGATTTGGCCAGGTCGCGAAGGGCGGAGGAGATTCTGACCGGGACGGCAGGACCGTCCCGAAGCTGTCGCAAGGGCGGGGGCAAGCGGGCCAACTCAGCGGCGGCGCGCTCGCGCAAGGCGGAGAGCGGAGCGGGAGGCGCGAGACGCCGGCCTGCGCGCATGACCGGCTGAACCAGGGCTGTCCCATCCTCCGGCTCATCTGCGAGCGTCACGACATCAGAGGCGATGCGACCTCCTGCGTCGTCGTGCCGATACACCTGTTTCCGGCCCGGCCAGGTCGCCTTCCCTTCCGACCGTTTCCGACAGGGCCGCCCCGCATATTCCTGGAGCTTGTAAGCGCAGTCCAGGTAGGGGGCGTCGGCGGAGGTCGTCAGGCAGGTGCCGATCGCAAAGCTGTCGATCGGCGCGTTGGCCGCCACCAGCGCCTGCAACGCGGACTCATCCAGGTTTCCGCTGGCAACGATCCGCACGCCCGGCAAGCCTCCCTCATCCAGAATGCGCCGCACCTTCCGGGCGTGGTCGGCCAAGTCGCCGCTATCGAGCCGCACGCCCTTGATGGTGAGTCCCTTTTGTTTCAAACGGGAAGCCAGCGTCACCACCTTGCGCGCCGCAGCCTCCGTGTCGTAGGTGTCGATCAAGAGGATGACGTCCTGAGGCTGCGCGGAAGCGAAATGCTCAAACGCCGTGACCTCGTCCTCATGGGCCTGCACGAAGGAGTGGGCCATCGTGCCGTACACGGGAATCCCGAAGAGCATGCCGGCCTGCACGGTGGCCGTCCCGGAGAACCCGGCCAGGTAACTCGCTCGGGCGGCGAGTAGCCCGGCTTCTGCGCCGTGGGCGCGACGCAAGCCGAAATCCACCAGCGGTTTCCCTCCGGCCGCCAGCACCGACCGCGCGGCCTTGGACGCCACCACGGTCTGGAAGTGGAGGAGGTTGATCAAGCGGGTCTCGATGAGTTGCGCCTGCGGCAGCGGGGCGGTGACCCGCACGATCGGCTCCTCGGGGAAAAAGACGGTTCCCTCCGGCATCGCGTGCACGTCGCCGGTGAAGCGCAGGCGTTCCAGGTACTCCACGAACGCGCGGCTGAAGCGGCCGCTCTCGTTCAACCAGTCCAGCTCCTCGGCCGAGAGGTGCAGGCGTTCCAGGTAGTCCAGCAGTTGTTCCAGGCCGGCCGCCATCAGAAACCCGCGCATGGGCGGCAATCTGCGCACGAAGAACTCGAAGACCGCCGTCTCTTCCATCCCCTGCTCGAGATACGCCTGGAGCATGGTGAGCTGGTAGAGGTCGGTCAGCAGTAGGCTCGACTGAAGGGTTATCCGCCGAGGTGTTCGCATCGAATCGGACGGGCTCCCAGGCGTATCATCTCTTCCTCGGCCTTCAGGCCGTCATCCGGTTGCAGGTTCACGGCCCGGATCGCATCCACGAGCAGGAAGACCGAAAATCCTCGCGCCAGGGCATCTTTCACCGTATTGAGCACACAGTAGTCGGTCGCTAACCCTCCCACGAACAGACGCCGCACCCCGGCGGCCCGCAATGAGGTCTCCAGCGCGGTGCCCTCAAAGGCGGAGTAGGCGTCCTTATCGAGGCAGGTCGCCTTGTGAATGATCAACGTTGAGGACGGCAGGGAGAAGTGGGGAGGGGGCTGTGCCCCGGATGAGCCCATCACACAGTGCACAGGCCACTGGCCCCCCTCCTCTCGAAAGGAACAGTGGTGCGGGGGATGCCAATCGCGTGTGGCAAAAATCGGTAAGCCCTGCGCCTGAAACCGGGCGATGTAGCGGAGCAGGACCGGGACCACCTCGTCTCCCCCTGAGATCGCGAGGCTGCCCCCCGGAAGAAAGTCATTCTGGATGTCGGCGACCAACAGAGCGTCACCGGGGCGCAGGGTGAGATCTGGAACCGGCTTGGCTGGCGTCATCTCAAGCGTCCGTTTCAGCGACCTGCGTCTGGCTCCATGGCGAGAGGGTCAGATTCTACACGCTCCGGATGCTGAGGGCGAGCGGTGACTCACAGGCCCCGGGCGGCTATGCGAGACCGAGCGCCTTGGCGGCTTTCTTCACATCACGGGGCTTGACCCAGAGCAGAGCCCCGTACTGGTCTTCCCCGGCGCAGACGGCATCGAGGGCGGTGACGTTGATCCTGGCGGCGGCGAGCCGTGCCAAGAGCTCGGTGAGGGCGCCCGGTCGATCGTGGCCCTGGACGATAAAGCAGGTCTTTGGGCCCTTGATCTTCCACTTCGCCTGCTTAGCGGCTGTTTTGAACGGAGCGGGATCGGAGAGGATGAAGTCGAGCTGGTCGCGGCGGCCCCTGGGAAATCCGGCGAAGCCCAGGAGGTTCACCCCCGCATCCCGAAGGACGTCGAGGACGCGAGCAAACTCACCGGGCCTATCGGGCGTCTCGAGCTTGAAATACTGCGCGGTCAGAATTGTGTCGGCCATCGCTTCCTCCATATATGCGGACGATGAGAGCATCTCTCACGACCCCTGTGAGCGGTCGTAGGATAGCAGGTTCGCGGCACTCCTTCCCGTCTTCAACGGTCCGGAACGATCCCCATTGCGCTTGGACTCAATGGTTACCTCTAGCACGATTCGTTGCAACACCGCTATACCAACCTTCGGTTGAACCGCCATACCAAGCTTCGCTTGATCCGCCCGCTTCGATCAACTGCGGGCGGAGAGTTGTTTTGCCACCAGTGGGCTTAGATTCCGTCGCCATACCAAGCTTTGCTTGAACCGCTCACTTCGATCACATGTGAGCGGATAGTTACTTTGCTACCAGTGTTCTTCCCCATATATCCCGGCGGAGAGGTCCTTTGCCAGCAGTCGGCTTAGGTACTTCATGCCAAACTTCGTTTGACCGGCGCGCTCTTCATTGGTGTATCGAATCGATCGCGCGCCGAGAGAACCCTCAAGGGCTTCTCCGCCTGTCGCGCCCGTGCGCGTTGAAAAGCCGGTATCTCTGTGATAGATTCCAACCCGCCCCGAGTCATCTTGCCTGCGCACGGAACGACCTGGCTGGTCCCATCGTCTAGCCTGGCCTAGGACGGAGCCCTCTCAAGGCTCAGACACGGGTTCAAATCCCGTTGGGACCACCATTCGACGCGCCGGGAAATCTCTCGGCCAAGAGCTTTCCCGGCTTGCTCATGGC
>JAHFEU010000183.1 GCA_023248295.1 Nitrospirota bacterium
GGGAGAGTGTAGCAGAGAGCCGCCGCTCACCCGGCCGGGGGTCCGGACCCACTGTCCGGCTCTTCTCGCCCTAGGCTTCCTGCCCCTCAACCCCACGATTCCTCTGGTTTCGCCTTGACTTGCCTCTCGGGCGCAGCTAATGTACGCTTCCTTTGTTTTGGCCCGGAACGATTCGATCCGAGCCGGTCGGAGCCCCCTTGGCCATTTGGTTCCGTCGGCTCGGAGCGCGAAGGGAAGTGTATGCCGGATGGTCATCCCGAGCTGATCCGCGTGATCGCGAACGAGATCCAGCGCACAGGGCCGATCCCGTTTGCCCGGTTCATGGAGCTTGTGCTCTACCACCCTGAGTTCGGCTACTACATGCGCGCAGGTGAACAAGGCAGCGAACGGATCGGATGGCATGGAGACTATTACACCAGTTCCGATGTCCACCCGGCGCTGGCCCGAGCGCTGGCGCGACAGGCCCGTCAGGCAGATGACCTGCTGGGTCGGCCTGATCCATTCACGGTCATCGAAATGGGCGCGGGCAAGGGCTTGTTGGCTCGAGATTTTCTCGACGACTCTGCGAAGCAGCACAGTTCGTTCTTCGACCGCCTGCGCTATGTAATCGTCGAGCGCAGCCCGGCCATGAGGGCGTCACAACGCTCGAACTTGGCTCCCTGGCTCGAACGGCCCTCTCGCGTGTCCTGGGTGAATGAGCTGCAAGAGTTGAGGAACGGCAGCGTGGTAGGCGTGATGCTCTCGAACGAACTGGTCGATGCGTTCCCGGTTCATCGCATCAAGATAGAGCAGGGCCAAACAAAGGAAATTTTCGTGGATTATCACGGCGGACGGTTCTGTGAACGTCTGCAGGCGCCGTCCACGCCCGAGTTGTCGGCGTACCTCCGGCGACTCAGCCTGTCACTACCGGAAGGGTACACCACCGAAATCAATCTGGAAGCCCTGGGCTGGATGAAGGAGGTGGCGCGGGTGCTGAACCGCGGCCTCGTCATGACGATTGACTACGGTCACACCGCGCAGGACCTCTACGGCCCCGACCGGCGCAGGGGAACCCTCCTGTGTTACCATGCGCAGATGGCGTCGGAAGATCCGTACCTACGAGTCGGACTGCAGGACATGACTACCCACGTGGATTTCACGAGCTTGGCCACAATCGGCGAGGAGGCAGGCTTGCAGGTCACCGGCTTCACCAATCAAATGAGTTTTCTCATGGGGATGGGCGTGGAGCAATGGCTGGATGCGCTCGAACCCGGCTCCGCGGAATTCCAGTCGGTCGTCCAATTGCTGCGCCCCGAGGGAATGGGCCGCACGTTCAAGATTCTGATCCAGCATAAGGGAATCACGGAGCCACAATTAGATGGACTCCGCTTCAGGCCATTCTTCGGCACGGCGCTGGTCGCCGCGCCGAGCGTGACAGGTGACGAGTGACGGGTAACGCGTCCGGGCGCAGGGCTAACCGGTCACGCGTCACGGGTCACTCGTAACGGGTTTCGCATGAGCAACGAAGCGGTTCCGCTCAATTACGTCCCGATCCTGGTGTTCCTCGTGGTCGCCGTGGGGTTCGGCTTGGTCACGCTCCTGGCCGGCCGGGTGTTAAGGCCAAGTCGGCCTTATAAGGCCAAACTGAAGGCGTACGAGAGCGGGAGCCCGTTGTTTTCCGACGCTCGCCTTCAGTTTCCGATTCGGTACTACATCATCGCCATGCTCTTCGTCATTTTCGATGTCGAGATCGTGTTCATGTTCCCCTGGGCGGTGGAGTTCCGCAAGCTGGGGCTCTTGGGCCTGTTGGAAATGGGGTTCTTCATCGGCATCCTGTTGGTGGGATTCTGGTATGCGTGGAAGAAGGGGGCGCTGGAATGGGACTGAACAAGGGGCGTTGTTCGTGAAGCGTGAAGCATATCTCGCGAAATACGAGATACGGGCGACGAGATGCGCTTCCCGAGATACGAACGACGCTTCACGAGATACGAGGTTCCCATGAGCATGCTGGAACGGCAACTGGAGGCGAACGTGATCACGACGACCCTGGACGCGGTCACGAACTGGGCCCGGAAATCCTCCCTGTGGCCCATGACCTTCGGGCTGGCCTGCTGCGCCATCGAGATGATCGCCACGGTGTCGTCACGCTACGATATCGATCGCTTCGGCGCCGGCGTGTTTCGCGCCTCGCCCCGGCAGGCTGATCTCATGATCGTTGCCGGCACCGTCACCCGGAAGATGGCGGAAGTGATCCGCCGGATCTACGACCAGATGCCGGAGCCGCGATACGTCATCTCGATGGGGTCCTGCGCCACGTCGGGGAATCACTACAACAGTTACAGTGTCGTCCAGGGGGTGGACCAGATCGTCCCCGTGGACGTCTACGTGCCGGGCTGTCCGCCCCGGCCCGAAGCCTTGCTGGACGGGCTGCTGAAGCTGCAGGAGAAGATTCAGCGGGAGAAAGTCTTCGTAAAGTAAGAGCCTATGGCTGATGGCGTATAGCTGATGGCAAGAAGGTTTCCGGTCAGTCCGAACCATAAGCCATCGGCCATTAGCCATCAGCTCTTGTTGTAGCCATGCATCCCCTACTTGAAACGTTAAAGAATAGATTCCCGGAGGCCGTCCTGTCGGTGCAGGAGGACCGGGCGCGCTCGGAACTCTCAGCCTGCGTGGCCACGGGTCGCATCGTGGATGTCGCGAGGTTCCTGCACGATGACCCGGCAGCCGCGTTCGATCACATCACTGACATCTGCTCGGCCGACTATCCCGAGGATCGGGAGCGCTTTGAGGTGATCTACCATCTGTTGTCCCTTCCCCGCCGCACGCGGATCCGGCTCAAGGCCCGCGTGACCGAGGACGATCCCACGATCGCGTCGGTGACCGGCATCTGGAAAGGCGCGAACTTCATGGAGCGAGAGGTGTACGACCTCATGGGCATCCGGTTCAGCAGCCACCCTGATTTGAGGCGAATCCTGATGCCCGAGGACTACGACGAGGGGTATCCGCTCCGGAAAGACTTCCCCACCGAGGGCAAAGGCTGGCGGAGCCAGTTCGACTTCCTGCCGAAACTGGACGAACCCGCGGCGCCGGTGGAACGGGAGATCCCCCAGCAGCAGAGGCGACCGTTTCTGGCCGGGGGCGGCACGCCTTCGGCTCACCGGACCGAAGAGCTGCTCCTGAACATGGGCCCCCAGCATCCGGCCACGCACGGCGTGCTCCGGGTGGTGCTCGAACTGGACGGAGAACGGATAGTCAAAGCCACGCCTGATCTGGGCTACCTGCATCGGGGCGTTGAGAAGCTGGCCGAGGGCCTGGCCTACATGCAGGTGATCCCGCACACGGATCGCCTCGACTATGTCTGCTCGATGACGAACAACTACGCCTACGTCCGCACGGTCGAGAAGCTGCTGGGCATTCAGATCCCCGAGCGGGCCGAATACATACGGACCATCGTGGCCGAGATGCAGCGGATCATCGGCCACCTGTTCTGGCTGGGGACGCAAGCCCTCGATATCGGCGCGATGACGGTCTTCTTCTGGACCTTTCGTGAGCGGGAGGTCCTCCTGGACCTGTTCGAAAAGCTGTGCGGCGCTCGGTTGACGCTCAACTACTACCGCATCGGCGGCGTGGACAGCGATTTCACGCCGGACCTCGTGTCCAGAATGAACGCCTTCCTGGACACGTTCCCGGACCGCATCCGGGAGTATGACGAGCTGCTCCGGTCCAACCGGATCTGGATGGCCCGCACCAAGAAGGTCGCGGTGATCTCCGGGGAGGATGCGATCAACTTCGGCCTCACCGGTCCGGTGCTCCGGGGCTCGGGGGTCGCCTACGATGTGCGAAAGTTTGAGCCGTATGGCGCCTATGACAAGGTGGAGTGGGAAGTGCCG
>JAHFEU010000108.1 GCA_023248295.1 Nitrospirota bacterium
TGTCCAACTGCAGGACCCCAGCGGCGGGGACTTCAGCAAGTTTGCCGCCGTCGATGAGGAGTTCCTCGCCAAGGCCAGGCAGGACCAGGCCATCGGGGCCATTGGGACCAGCTTTCGCGTGAGCGCTCCCCGACTCTTTGCTCACGTGAACCGGGAGCGCGCCAAGGCGTTGGGGGTTCCGATCTCCGAAGTGTTCGACACGCTCCAGGCCTTTTTCGGCAACCTGTACGTCAATGATTTCCTCAAATTTGGCCGCGTCTATCGGGTACAGACGGAGGCCGAGGCGCAATATCGATCTAAACCCGAGGATATCTCCAAGATTTACGTGCGCGCCCTGAACGGACAAGGTCCGTCCATGATTCCGCTCGACACGGTGGTGACGACGGAATTCACCAGTGGGCCGGATCCCGTGACGCACTTCAACGGATACAACACGGCCTTGGTGCTGGGGGCGGCGGCTCCGGGGTTCAGTTCTGGGGAGGTGCTCGACGCGCTGGAGCGGGTGGCCCGGGCGGTGCTCATCCCTCAGGGCTACGGGGTTGACTGGAGTGGGATTTCATACCAAGAACGCCTCGTCGGGCGACAGTCGCTGTTTGCGTTCGCGTTCGGCTTGCTGATGGTGTTTCTCGTGCTGGCCGCCCAGTACGAGAGCTGGACCGTGCCTTTCGCCGTGATCCTCGCCGTCCCCTTCGGCGTCTTCGGGGCCTTGTCTGCGGTGTGGGTTCGGGGGATGGCCAACGACATCTACTTCCAGATTGGATTGGTCACGCTGATCGGGCTGTCCGCCAAGAACGCGATTCTGATCGTCGAGTTTGCCAATAAACGGTACGAGGCGGGCATGCCGGTCGTCGAGGCCGCGATCGAGGCTGCGAAGCTGCGCTTTCGGCCCATCATCATGACCTCCATGGCATTCATCCTCGGTGTCGTGCCTCTGGTGCTGGCCACCGGTGCCGGAGCTGCCAGCAGGCAATCCATCGGGACCGGCGTGTTCGGCGGCATGCTGGCCGCCACCTTCTTGGCCATCTTCTTCGTGCCGTTCTTCTTCGTGCTGGTCCGCAAGCTGTCCCAGCGTCTCACGTCTCCCCGCTCACGGGTGGAAGGAGGACCCTGATGCGCGACCTCGCCCTGGCCATGCTTTTATTGCTGGTGACCGCCTGCGCGATGGGACCGGATTACACCCGCCCTGATGTCTCTCGACCGGAGGCCTTCCGCATGGCGGAGAAGATGGAGGACCTGGCCTCCATCGCCAATCTACCCTGGTGGGAGCTGCTCCGTGATGTGGAACTACAAAAGCTGATCGGGATCGCCTTACAAGAGAACAAGGACCTGAAACGTGCCGTCGCGTCCGTTGAGCAGTTCCAGGCGAGACTCCTGATTGCTCGAATGGATTTTGCTCCCCAGATGACGTCGACGGTCAGCACTCCCTCGTTCGGGCGCAATGCCAGCTTTCTTATCTCGGGGTTTCCCAATATCTTCAACTATTACACGCAGGGCAATCTTTCCTGGGAGCTCGACATCTGGGGCCGGATTCGTCGGTCCAACGAAGCCGCTCGCGCGGACCTGCTCGCCCGCGAATGGAACCGGCGGGCCGTGGTTCTCCAACTGGTGGGCGGAGTGGCCGAGGCGTATTTCGACCTCCTCCAGTTCAACATGCAATTGGAGATCGCCAAGCGTACGGTGCTGGCATGGGAAGAGTCGGTCAGGATCGGCCGGGCTCGGTTGCGGCAGGGAGTGATCAACAAACTCGACGTCGACCAATTCGAGGCCGAGCGCGCAAATGCTGCGGCTCGCGCGGCTGAGTTCGAACGGCAACTGGTCCAGAAAGAGAACCAGATCAGCGTGCTGCTCGGCCGTAACCCCCAGACCATTCCGCGAGGCCATTCTCTCACGGAGCAAGTCCTGCCGCCCGAGGTGCCGCCGGGTCTTCCATCTGAACTGCTTCAGCGGCGCCCGGACATCGTCCAGGTGGAGCAGAATCTCCATGCAGCGACGGCCCGGATAGGCGTCGCCCAGGCGGAGCGGTTCCCGAAAATCACGCTCACCGGAATCCTCGGCGTCTCGAGTCCGCAACTCTCGCGTCTGATCGCGAGTGAAACGGCGTTCGGCGTCGTGGGCCCCGGCTTGACGAGCCCCCTGTTCAACGCCCAGATCCTGGGATTTCAGCAGCGGGCGGCAGAGGCTCAAGCCAGAGAGGCCCTGGCTCAGTACGAGCAGACGATCCTCATCGCCTTCAGAGAAGTCGAGGACGCTCTCGTGGCGGTTCGGACCGCGCGCGAGCAGCGAGAGGCGCAGGTGCAGCAGGTGGAGGCCCTCCGATCCGCGCTGCACCTGGCCAGCCTGCGGTACAAGGGCGGGCTTGCCAACTATCTGGATGTGCTCGTCGCCCAGCGCAATCTCTTCGAGGCTGAGGTGGCACTCACCGGAACCCATCGTCTCCACTTGGTGTCGATCGTGCAGCTCTATAAGGCGCTCGGGGGCGGATGGTCACCACAGAGTCAGGCCCAGGGAGCGGCGCCCACTCCAGCGAGCCCGCACGAGTCCGGCAAGTAACGAACGGCACCGACAATCTCCTATGGCAAAGATGTCCAGGAAAACCGTTCTGGCTGTCGCGCTGATCCTGATTGCGGTTGCCGCCGGCATCTATGCCGTGCAGCGTTTGGTCGTCTCGCGCGGCCTGCCCGAGGGATTGATTCAGGCGAACGGCCGGATCGAGGGAGACCACATCACGATTGCGAGCAAGTTCGCTGGGCGCGTTCAGGAATTGCTCGCGAGAGAAGGTGACACCGTCCACGCCGGCCAGATCCTTGTCCGTTTGGACGATGTGCAGATTCGAACCCGCGTCGAGCAGGCTCGCCGCGGGTTCGAGGCGCTTGCATCCCAGGTCGAAGCCGCCCACACTTCTCTGGCGGTCCTGAACCTTGAAGTTCCGCTGGCGATCGAGGCAGCCGATGCAGGCATCTCGAGCGCTCGCGCCGCCGTGGGCGGGGCCAGGGCTGTTGAGGACGAGGCGCGCCGCGATGTGGAACGGATACGGCCGCTCATCGCCGAACAAGCGGTGTCGCGGCAGCAGCTGGACCAGGCGGAAGCCAAGTGGAGCGTGGCCAAGAACGAGATCACTGCCGCTCGATCGAGGCTCACGCAGGCTGTCAAGGAGCTTGCGCAGACGGAGCTGGGCTGGAAGCGCATTCGCGCCAAAGAAACAGAAGTCGAAGCGCTGGAGCGCCAGCGGGATCAAGCTGAGGCGGGGTTGGCTGAGGCGGAGAGTGTCCTGGCCGATCTGACCATTGTCGCGCCGACGAGTGGCACGATCACGACCCGCATGGTGGATACGGGAGAAGTGGTGGTGGCCGGGGCTCCTTTGTTGGAGTTGGTTGATTTGGATCATTTGTACTTGAAAGTCTACGTGCCGGAGGTGCAGATCGGAAAGCTGCGGCTAGACTTGGCGGCCCGCATCTACACTGACGCCTTTCCGGATCAGCCGTTCGATGCGACTGTTCGCTACATCGCGTCCAAGGCCGAGTTCACGCCCAAAGAAGTCCAAACACCGGATGAGCGGGTGAAACTCATCTTTGCTGTGAAACTCTACCTCACGGCAAACCCTGCTCATCGCCTCACCCCGGGGTTGCCGGCCGACGCGGTGATCAAATGGCGCGACGACGTCGCGTGGGTAAAACCGAAATGGTGAACTGTGATCCATCCATTCCGGTCGTGCGCGTTTCCGGATTCTGCAAGCGCTACCGTCGGCACGTGGCCGTGCAGGGAGTGGATCTGACGATCCGCAAGGGTGAGATGTATGGGCTGATCGGACCGGACGGCGCCGGCAAGAGCAGCCTGATGAAGGCCATCGCCGGCGTGCTGGCCTACGACGGGGGAGCGGTTGAGGTATTTGGGGTCAAGGTAGACTCGGAACAAGCTGCGGAGCGGATCAAACACCGCATCGGTTTTTTGCCGCAAGGTCTCGGCCTCAATCTCTATCCAGAACTCTCGATCGAAGAAAACATTGACTTCTTTGCGCGTCTGCGGCTTGTGCCCGAACGAGACCTGGCTGACCGCAAAGCCCGCCTCCTGGCCATGACCCGCTTGGATCGCTTTCGGGATCGTCCCATGAAACACCTCTCCGGAGGGATGAAACAGAAGCTGGGCCTGATTTGCACATTGATCCACGAACCGGAACTGGCGATCCTGGATGAACCCACCACCGGAGTCGACCCGGTCTCGCGCCGGGACTTTTGGGCCATACTCGCTGAACTGCTGCAAGAGCGCGGAATGACGGCGCTGGTCTCCACAGCCTACATGGACGAAGCCGCGCGGTTTCATCGGCTGTCGTTTGTCTCAAACGGTCGCGTCCTCGCTTCAGGGACTCCTGCCGAGATTCGGAGTCTGGTGCCGGGGACGGTCGTGACGTTGCTGGCCTCCCCGCAGATCGAGGCTTTGGCCAGACTGAAACGGGACTTCTCGCAGGTCGAGACGTTGGGGCCGCTTCTCCATGTGTTTACGGAGCAGCAGGACCAAGCGGAGGCGGTGAAACGGATCGAGGCCGGCCTGGGCGACATTGAGGCGGAACAGGTGCAAACAGACGATCCCGGTCTGGAGGATGTGTTTGTCGCACTATTGGTACGGGGAAGTCCCGTCAAGGACACGAGCTCGATTCCAGTGCGTTCGTCCGGTAGACCCCAGCATGATGGACTGGCGATTGAAGCCCGGGGTCTCATCCGCGATTTCGGTTCGTTCCGTGCAGTGGACCAAGTGAGCTTCCAAGTCAAACAAGGAGAGATCTTCGGCCTGTTGGGGGCCAATGGCGCAGGAAAAACCACGGTGATCAAGATGCTCAACGGCATTCTGCCGCCAACGGCGGGCGAAGGGTGGGTCGCGGGTGCGGACATGCGCAAGGCCGGGGGCGTCATCAAGGAACGGATCGGCTACATGTCCCAGGCCTTCTCATTGTATTTGGACCTTACGGTGGCGGAGAACATCCGACTCTTCGCCGGCATCTATGGCGTGGGCCGGCGGGAGGCCGATGAACGCCTCAAGTGGATCGTGAGCATGGCTGGCCTGGCCGGGTATGAGTCTCACCTGACCGGCCGGCTGCCGATGGGCGTGCGCCAACGGCTGGCGCTGGGCTGCGCGCTGGTCCACAGTCCACACGTGTTGTTCCTGGACGAGCCGACTTCCGGCGTGGACCCGATCGGTCGTCGGCACTTCTGGGACATCTTGTCCCGACTCTCGCGAGAGCAAGGTGTGGCGATTCTCATCACCACCCACTACATGAGCGAGGCGGAACATTGCGATCACCTCGCGCTAATGTATGCAGGTCGGGTAGTCACGGGGGGCTCCCCGGGTGAAATGAAGCGTCAGGTAGAGCAGGAAGCAGGGCACCTCTTGGAAGTAGTTGCCGATCAACCTGGCAAAGCCTTGGTTCACTTGCAACGGGCGGGCTTTCACGGAGCAGCCCTCTTCGGGACCAGGATCCATTTCTTTTGCCGTGATCCGGTGCGGGATGCGGAATGTGCCTGCCAGGCACTGGCTTCCAGCAGAGTGACGATCAAATCGGTGACAACGCGACCGCTCAGTCTCGAGGACGTCTTCGTTTACAAAGTGATGGCGCTAGAGGAGCAGGAACGAGCGTCCACATCTGGAGACAGAGTATGAACCTGCGCCGAATTGCCGCGGTTGCCTCCAAGGAATGGCGGGAGACCACTCGGGACCGGATGTTTTTTCTTCTAGCCTTCCTCCTGCCGATCCTATGGATGGTGGTCTTCGGCTACGGGCTTGTGCTGGATGTGGAAAGCATCCCATTCGCTGTGGTGGATCGGGATCGCAGTGCCCTGAGCCGGGATTATCTGTATCATTTTTTCGAGTCGCGCTATTTCAGTTTTCAGGGCTATCTCCCAAGTGAGAATGAGGCCGATGTCATGCTCCAGAGCAGCAAGATCAGGGCCGCCATCATTGTTCCCGAGAAATTCGGGGAACGCCTGCTGGACGGGCAGCCGGTCAGCATCCAGACGCTGATTGATGGAACGTTTCCACTCCGAACGGACATCACCAAGGGTTATGTGATCGCCATCAACAGCGCCTTCAGCGAAGAGCAGCTCGTCGCCTACTTCTCCCGCCGGGCCGGGATTTCCCGCGCACAGGCCGAGGCTCAGGTACGGCCCATCAAGCTGGAGGTGCGATATCTCTACAACGAAGAGGTTCGGAGCACTTGGTCCATCGTGCCGGCGCTCGTGATGTTTGCCTTGATGGTCTCGTCTCCCTTGCTGACCGCGCTGGGGATCGTCCGAGAGAAAGAGACCGGCTCCATCTACAACATTTACAGCTCAACGGTGACCCGGATCGAATTTCTCGCCGGCAAGCTGCTCCCCTATGTGCTGATTTCCTCGGTGAACGCCGTGGTTCTATGGATCATGGCCACCCTGTGGTTCGGCGTGCCCTTCAAGGGAGATGCGCCGTTCTTCTTGCTGGCATCGTTGGTGTTCGTACTGAGCAGCACCGGCATTGGTTTGCTTGTGTCGCTGCTAGTCCGCACTCAGATAGCCGCCCTGATCATCACAATCATCGTGAGCATGGTCCCGACAATCCTGTACTCCGGCCTGATCGTTCCCGTCTCATCGTTGAGCACCGGCTCGCAGTTGCAGGCGCATCTCTTCCCCGGGATGTATTACACCAACATCGTCCGCGGGGCGTTTCTAAAAGGGGTGGGTCCCGAGGTGTTATGGGTGGACGTGCTAGCCCTGGCCCTGTACGCCGCAGTCTTGCAAATCATCGGGTACCGGCTTTTTACGAAGAGGCCACGATCATGAACTCTGTGCTGGGACCCCGTTCACAACGCGCCGTCATCTGGTGGCGTCGTTTGGTAGTCATGACCCGAAAGGAGATGCTTCAGTTGTTTCGGGACATACCGATCATGCTGTTCCTCGTCTACTCCTTCACGCTGGGGGTGTACATCATAGGGAGCGGCCTCCGGTCACAACTGCACAATGCGAGTCTGGCGGTCTACGACGCCGATCACAGCTTCTCATCGCGTGATCTCATTCACAAGTTCCGAGCTCCCTTCTTTCGCCTGGAAGGGGAGATCGCCGATTCTCAAGAAGGTCTGCGCTGGCTCGACCGGGGCAAGGCGATGGCGGTCTTGGAGATCCCGGCACGTTTTCACGAGCAGCTCGTGGCTGGCGAGCCCACGGCCGTGCAACTGTTAGTGGACACGACCAACTCGCCACAAGGTCTCTCCGCCGCGGGCTATGCCGCGCGCATCGTCGCGCGGTTCGGACAGGAGACTGCGCTGGCGCGAGTCGGGAGCTCTGAGGAGTCGTCACAGAACCTGCCGATCATCGTGAGCGACCATCGAGTCTGGTACAACCCGGACCAGAATGAGACCTGGTTTGAATCCATCTCACACCTCCTCCGGCAGATTACGATCTTTGCGATTCTGCTTCCTGCGGCAGCCCTGGTTCGGGAGAAAGAGCGGGGCACGGTGGAGCAACTACTGGTTTCGCCGTTGACGCCGTTTCAGATTATGGTCTCCAAGGTCCTCGCGATGACCGTGGTGATTCTCTGCGCCACGGCGGTCGGCCTGTTCGGGATCATGCAGCCAGTGTTCGGGGTGCCGATCAAAGGAAGCATCGTGTTGTTTTTCGCCCTCACTGCCCTGTTCGTCTTTACCACTGCCGGCATGGGGTTGGCTGCCGCGACGCTGACGAGGAATCAAGCGCAAGTGGGCATGATGACGCTGCTTGTGGTCGCTCCGATGTTGCTGCTGTCTGGCCTCACGGCGCCGATGGAGGTCATGCCGGCATGGGTTCGTCACCTCATGGCGCTGTCGCCGCTGCGCTATTTCATCGAGATCACGCACGGCATTCTACTCAAGGGGGCCGGGTTACGCGTTCTAGGGGATTCGATCCTGGCTATGGCCATTCTAGGGGGCGCCTTGTTCGGCTTCAGCATGTGGCGGTTCCGGAGACAGTTCGAGTGAGACGACGAAGCGCCGCACCGCAAGGACACCGGCGGCCACTGCGATCAGGATCGGCATGACGACACTCCGAGAGACCTCGCGGAGCCCGAGCTGAGGCCCCGGTCGGGGACAGTCCTGAGCAAGCAAACGGAGGTCCGTGATGGACAAACCGGCACAGGCGCAGTATCCGATCCATGACCTGTTGCAGAAGCGCTGGAGCCCACGCGCTTTCTCGGAGCGGCCGGTGGAGGCCGACAAGCTGCGGATCCTCTTCGAGGCCGCGCGATGGGCACCGTCCTCGTTCAACGAGCAGCCGTGGAGTTTCATCGTGGCGACGAAGGACGATCAGGCGAACTTCGACCGTCTGCTGCAATGCCTCCTGGAGGGAAACCGGGCCTGGGCGCGACACGCGCCGGTCCTGATGTTGTCCGTGGCGAAATTGCGCTTTGAGGAAGATGGCGAACCGAACCGCCATGCCTTCCATGATGTGGGCCTCGCCGTGGAAAACCTGGTCATCCAGGCAACCGCGCTTGGGTTGATGGTGCACCAGATGGCGGGGTTCGACGTCCGGAAAGCGCGGGAGACATTCGAGATTCCCGACGGCTACGAACCGGTGGCCGCTCTCGCGATCGGCTATCCGGGCGATCCCGCGAGGTTGCCCGACCGTCTGCGGGAGCGCGAACTTGGCCCACGCCGCCGCAAGCCCTTGCAGGACTCTGTCTTCGCGGGACGGTGGGGGCTGGTCTCGCCGCTCGTCACCGAGCCCACCCCCTCACATTGATTGCGACCCTCCTTCTGAAGTAACCTAGAACTTCGCTCAACCTTCCCCTCAGCCTCAGCCTGGTCGACAAGGAGCAAGACCGAATGGCCGGATTTCCGATACAGCCTGCCCGGCGGATCAAGTCTCTGCCGCCCTATCTGTTCGCTGCGATCGACGAGGTCAAGCAGAAGGCTCTCGCCCGCGGGATGGATCTCATCAACCTCGGGATCGGCGACCCGGACTTGCCGACGCCCGCGCCGATCATCGAACGGTTGAAGCAGGCGGCTACCGACCCGAAGAACCACCAGTATCCCT
>JAHFEU010000109.1 GCA_023248295.1 Nitrospirota bacterium
GCAAGGGCACAAGACCTCCCGCGCCGGGCTCGGCGTCGGCTGGCGGAACGATGACACGTACGAAGAGCTGGCTATCCGAGCCGGTTACCATGACCTGCTTGATCCGGAGATCGGATATACGCCTGATGCCCAGATCGAATTGTTGTCGGCCAAGTTCAGACATTACAACCGCAGGGACCAAACCAGGTTGGAACAGTTCACCCTTGCAAACGTGCTCTCGTTGTCGCCGATGGATTCGCTCTTCAAGACGCCATCCTGGAAGGTCAGTGCAGGAACTCAAACGATCGTGCACAATGAGTGTAACTTGTGCACCAATTGGAATCTCAACGGAGGGATCGGGGCGGCTGCGGAAACGACACTGCTTCGGCGCGAAGTGTACTTTGCCTTTGCGGAAGCCGATGCGAATTACAGTCAGGCGTATGACGAACGGCACCGCGTCGGTGGAGGCGGAACCATCGGCGTGCTGGCCGAATTCACCGACCGCTGGAAGCTGATGGTCTCCGGAAGTTACCTGGGCTATGCGCTCGGTGAGCAATCCGATGACTTCCGCTGGTTCGTGGGTCAGCGCTATACGCTCGGTCAGAACCTCGCGGTGCGGTTAGAGTACAATCATCGAGACCACGACAATGACGTGGTGTTCGCCGTGCAGGCGTTCTTTTAAAACGAGCCAACAGCTAATAGCCAATAGCGAACAGCCAGAGAAGAAAGATCGTTGTCTCGGATCAGTCCTTAAGCTAGTCGCTATTCGCTCCTAGCTATTTGCTGAAAAGATGGGCAACCTCCTGGATCAGCTGTTCGTCTATCATCCGACACCTTGGAGCGAGCGGGATTGGGGCCGGGTGAGCGGGCTCCCGCTGGAAGATGTGTGGTTTTCCGCCGCCGACGGTACCAGCCTCTTCGGGTGGTACGTGGAGTCCTCGGCCAGCCCGGCCGTCCTGCTCTGGTGTCATGGGAACGCGGGCAATATCATCAACCGGCTGGACAATCTGGCGGAACTGCACCGGTTGGGAATCTCCGTGTTCCTGTTCGATTATCGGGGCTACGGCCGGAGTCGCGGAGGTCCGTCCGAGTACGGACTGTACCAGGACGCGCTGGGCGCCTATGCCTATTTGCTTGGAACTCGTCGTATCCGACCGGACCGGATTGTCCTGTTCGGTCGCTCCTTGGGCGCCGCGGTGGCGGGCGAGGTGGCCAGCCAACGCCCGGCGGCCGGTCTGATCCTCGAATCCTCGTTTCCTTCGGTTGAGGCGCTTGCCAAGGCGCACTATTTTGGGCTGCCGGTGCATTGGCTGCTTGGCGCGCGGTTTAACATTGTGGACCGGCTCCAGCGAGTCTCGATGCCGCTTCTGTTCGTCCATGGCGACCGGGACACGATAGTCCCGATCCACCTGGGGAGGCAGGTGTTTGAGGCGGCGCATGAGCCGAAGTCGTTCTATCTCGTACAGGGCGCGGACCACAACGATGTGTACCTGGTCGGGGGGAAACCCTATTTTCAGCGTCTGAAGCGCTTTGTTGGAGAGGTCATGTCGCGATGACCCGATTTGATTTCGTGTGCCTGAACGGACTACACTCCATGGCCATATTGAAGTGCTTCAGCAAGGAGGAGTGCGATGAAACAGCTTCTTTTCTCAGTTGGACTGTTATGCCTATTCGCGCTGATGGTAGGAGCCTGCGAAGCCAAGAAGGAAGTCGGAGCGGAGACGGCCCTCATGGCCCCTGCGAGTTCAGCCGGCCGGGCGGACAATGATGAAGGCGTTGGTCATTACAGGCAGGGCCACTGGGACGTGGCCGAGGGCCACTTCCGCAAAGCCATTAAGGTGGACGCCAATCTGGCTGAAGCCCATTTTAATCTTGGTCTGGCGCTGGACAAGATGGGCAAGCATGAGGAGGCCACGGTCGAATTCAAGAAGGCCGCGGAACTGGCACCCACAAAAGTCTCGATCAAAGAGTCGCCGATCCTCAAAAAGCACCTTGGTATGTAAGGGCGCCCCCAGGAGCGCCTACTCATTCTTCGCTGACAGGAGGTCTTTCTTTCCCACAGGCTTCATGTGGTTTCAAGTAGTCTCACTCCTGCGCGCCGCCGCCCCTCGCCTTCCCTGTGCCCAGTCATGACCCGTCAATGAACCATCAACTGTTGGCACTGACGCAGGCATTCTGGTACAGTGCCGCGACCTCTCGATTGCCGGGACAGCCGAGCCCGGCATCGGGCGCCTGGTACGGCGCGATCATGGATGTGGACGCGGGCGGACAAGGAGGAAGCTGTGCGGAGAAGGTTGAATGGATCGGTGAAGTTGGTAGTCTGCGTCGCCCTGGCTGTGACAAGCGGAGGATGTGCCATGGGGCCGGAGCATCTCCCGGACATGCGGACGAGTGTGCCCTTGCCGGAGAGCAACGTGGACGGCAGCCCGTCCCTCGCGAACGCCCAGCGTCCCGATGTGGACGAAGGTGGACCGGCACCTCGGATGATCACCGTGGCTACTGAAAGCTCCGTCGACCTTGTGGCCGCTGCTCAGGCAGGAAGCGAGCCTCCTGGCTCGGAAGACCCTGCCAAGGGTCAGGGTCAAGAGCCAGCCAAGCAAGGGGATCGGGTGCCGGACGAGGACTATGACCCGTTCGCGAAGAAGGGAGAATCGGTTGCCGAGGAAGAAGAGTATGACCCTTGGGAGTCGTTCAATAGCCGAACCTTCGAGTTCAATCGCAAGTTTGACAAGTATGTGCTCAAACCGATCGCAACCGCCTATGAGTCGGTGATGCCCGATCCGCTGGAACGTGGGATCACCAACTTCTTCCACAATGTCCGGTTCGTCCCGCGACTCATGAACAATCTCTTTCAGGCCAAGCTCAAAGGGGCCGGCGTGGAGTTGGGCCGCTTTCTGATCAACAGCACGCTCGGCCTCGGCGGCCTCTTCGATCCGGCGAAGCATCTCTTGGGGATGGAAACACCAGACGAAGACTTCGGACAAACGTTGGGTGCCTATGGAGTCAATCCCGGCCCGTATCTCATCCTGCCGCTGCTTCCTCCGCTGACCCTGCGGGATGCGACCGGCTTTCTCTTTATGGATCTTGCGCTGGACCCCCTGAATTACCTCGTCTTTCCCGTCATGCCCTATCGTTTTGCCGGCCAACCCATGCTCACCGTACGTACTACGGCACAGATCGGATGGTGGGGCCAACGCGTAGGCCAGGTCGTCAATGACCGGGCCATCAACCTCGAGCGCTATGAAGGCGTGGAGGAAGCGACCGTTGATCTCTACGGCGCCGTTCGCAACGCCTACTTGCAGAAGCGAGCCCAGGCTATCCGAGAGTGAGGTCGCTCGGAACCTGTTCGATCACCGTCGACCATCCAACCTGGCACTCGGTTGTCGAGACAGGGTGAATTCCTATCGGCCTTTCTTCAGGCCGCCGCGCTTGCCATTTCTGAGCGCCGAGGTACAATTTCGGATGATCGAGCCGTTCTGGTTTGGATGGGGAGCCGGCAGGGGGCAGCCGAGCCTGATTGAACGCCATGCGAAACTGGATTATCCACAAGTGGAAACATAACCGGAGATGGATCGTGATCGCGATCACGCTCTCATTTGGGGGGGCGTTGGTTGCGTGGCTGTTCGTACAGATTGGCGTGTGGTTCAATACGGCCCCCTTCCCATACCAACCCAAGGACGAGGAGCGCCGAATCTATTTGGAACGGTTGCAGCAAGCCCCGCAGGGAGAACAACCGCGGGGTCCCTCTCGGTGAGCCATGGCGCAGACCAGGTCTCTTTAGGCGATCACGCCCAACTCGCGGCCGACGGTGGCAAACGCCCTGACGGCGCGCTCGAGCTGCTCGCGCGTGTGCGCGGCTGACATCTGCACACGGATCCGAGCCTGTCCCTCGGGCACGACTGGGTAACTGAACCCCACGACATAGACCCCTTCCTCGAGCAAACGGTCCGCCATACGAGTGGCCAGCGCGGCTTCGCCCAACATGATCGGGATGATCGGGTGATCGCCGGGTACGAGGGTAAACCCGAGCGCTCCCAGTTGTGTCCGAAAGAAGGTCGTGTTCTCGCGCAGCGTGGCCCGCAGCGACTCCCCCTGCGCTGCGAGCTTGAGCGCTTGGAGGGCGGCGGCCGTGATCACGGGGGGGAGCGAGTTCGAGAAGAGGTAGGGACGGGACCGCTGGCGCAAGAGCTCGATGATTTCGACCCGGCCCGAGGTGAACCCACCTGACCCGCCTCCCAACGACTTCCCCAGCGTGCTGGTGAGCAGGTCTACCCGGCCGGCCACGCCGAAGTGATCCGGCGTGCCACGACCCGACTTGCCGAGGACTCCGGTGGCGTGGCTGTCGTCCACGACGATCGCCGCGTCGTAGCGATCGGCCAGCTCGACGATCGCATCCAGTCTCGCCAGGTCCCCGTCCATCGAGAACACCCCGTCGGTGGCGATCAACCGCAACCGGCAGCCGGCCGCCTCTTTAAGCACGGTTTCCAACTCGGTCATGTCGGAATGGGCGAACCGGAACCGTTTCGCCTTGCACAGGCGAATCCCATCGATCAAGCTGGCATGGTTCAGGGCGTCACTGATCACGGCATCGCGTTCGTCGAGGAGCGTTTCGAAGAGGCCGGTATTCGCGTCGAAGCAGGAGCTGTATAGGATCGTATCCCCGGTGCCCAGGAACGTGGTCAACGCCTGTTCCAGACGCTTGTGCAGATCCTGTGTGCCGCAGATGAAGCGCACCGACGCCATGCCGTACCCGTGGAGCCGGAGTCCCTCCGCTGCGGCATGCCGGACGTCAGGATGGTTGGCCAATCCCAGGTAGTTGTTCGCGCACAGGTTCAGGACCTCACCCTGCGCGACCCGAACCACGCCCCCCTGCGGGCCCAGGATCTGCCGCTCGGTCTTGTACAACCCAGCCGACCGGATCTCGGCGACCTGCTTCTCGACAACTTTTCTGAAGGAGCCGTATGCCATGCAAGTCAAGCGAATAGCTGGCAGCCAGTAGCGAATAGCTCAGAGCTGTTGGCTGCTCGCTATTCCCTATTCGCTCACGACGGGAAGAGCACCACTTTCCCGCACTTTCCTGCCTTGATCAGCTCGAACCCGCGAGCAAACTCCGCCATCGGAAGCGTGTGCGTGACGACGGACCGAACGTTCAGGCCGGCCTTGAACAACCCGGCCAGCCGGTACCACGTCCCGAACAGCCGGCGGCCGGTCACTCCGTAGACGCGGATGCCCTTGAAGATAATCTCGTTCGGCAGGTCGAAACAAACCTGTCCGGTGGGAATGCCGAACAGGGTCACACGTCCGCCGTTCTTGACGGACCGGAACACCTGATGCAGCGCGGCAGGATCGCCGGACATTTCCAGCGCGGCGTCCACGCCTTCGCCGCCCGTGATCTCGAGCAGCGCCGACGCCATGGACTCGGGCGTGTCGGTCTTGGCATTCAAGGTATGATCCACGCCGAGCTGTTTGGCAAGCCCGAGTCGGTAGTCACTGACATCCGAGGCGATGATGACGGACGCGCCCGCCACACGGGCCACGGCCGCGGCGAACAGGCCGGTAGGGCCGCACCCGGTGATCAGCACGGTCTGGCCGGTGAGGTCTTCGGCCAAGGCCGCGTCCACCGCGTTACCGAGCGGTTCCTGGACACAGGCCAACTCCGGCGGGATGTCGCGCGAGGTTTTCCACAGGACGCGCTCCGGCAGCACGACGAGCTCTGCATAGGATCCGTCCACGTCGATGCCCAGGATGCGGTAGTTCCGACAGACATGCGCCTGCCCGGTTCGGCACTGGAAGCAGACCCCACAGGTGAAGTGCGACTCCGCGGCCACATACTCCCCTACCGCCACCGAGGACACCCCTGGGCCCAGTTCCGCCACTTCGCCGCACATCTCGTGGCCGATGATCCGGGGAGGGTGGATGCGGCCGCGAGCCCACTCATCCCAGTTGTAGATATGCGCGTCCGTGCCACAGAGGGAGGTGGCCTTGACGCGGACCACGACCTCAGACGGGCCGGGCCTGGGATCGGGCATCTGCTGCAACGTGAGTCCGGGCTTCGGCGCTGTTTTGACGAGAGCCTTCATGCGATCCGTTCACTCCGGCGCCCATTATCGCATAGCCATCCCGAACGCGCCACGATCTTGCCATCCCGTGCCGCGACGATCTCAACCAATGACTCCATGCGTTGTCCCACGTGAGAATCGTCGGGGGAAATCCGCCGTGCGCTTATGTTAGACTCTCCCGCGATGAAGAGATCACTGCCGATGACGCTCGCAGGCGTGATCTGGCTCGCGGCCGGGATGGACGCCCGGGCTCTGGAGTTCACGGCCGACCAGGTCACGCGGATCAACGGGCATAGCCGCAAGGCCTTGATCTACTACCGTGATGACCGCTGGCGGCTGGAGCACTTTGACGCGGGGCCGGTCAATGTGACGATCGTCCGCAAGGACAAGGACGTCATGTGGCTCCTGTTGTCCCGGCTGCGGCACTTCAAGACCGTGCCCTATGACCCCGAGCAGGCGCCCAAGGTCAGCGAGCGGCTGGAGGGCGAGGTGGCGCGCGAGGAGATCGGAACCGAAACGCTGGACGGGCATCCCACCACGCTGTACGAGGTGACCGTCCGAAAGAGCGATCGCACGGACGTGTACTATCAGTGGCTGGCGACGGATATCAAGTTTCCGCTGAAGCTGGCCAGAAAGGACGGCAGTTGGGTGGTGGAATACCGGCATGTGCGGTTGAAACGATTGTCCGATTTCCTGTTTCAACTGCCGGTCAACTTCCAGCCGCTCGAGGAGTTCGATCAGGGCGAGTCCGAGCAGAGAGCCCCGACGGAAAAGAAGGGCCCAGCGATGTAGGAACGGTTTATTTGGTTCATGTGGTCTCTCTGGTTGGTCTTGTTTCTCTGGACGGAGAACCGAAGAAACCAGACAAACGAGAGGAACCAAACAGATCAAACGCGGAGAGGCGCTTGTGTTGAGGAAGACGTTCGGGGTGTTCTGGACAGCGACGCTGTGCGCGGCTGTTGCCGCACGGGCGCTGGATGTCTCAGATGTCACGCGTGAGTGGACGCCGGAGGGAAAGAGGATTGCGGCCGAGCGGGTCAAGCTGCCGGCCAAGGATGAGATGGTCCGCATACCCGCCGGGACCTTTCTGATGGGAAGCGATCGCAAGGTGGACAAAAATTCCTATCAGCCGGAATTCCCGCAGCGAAAAGTTTATCTGGACGCGTACGAGATCGATCAGTACGAAGTCACGACGGTGCAATACCTCAAGTTTGTGCTCGCCACCGATCGACCTCCGCTGGTCGATTGGCAATATGACGGAGGCAATTTCCAAGTTACGATGGCCACCCATCCGGTCATGCACGTGTCCTGGCTCGACGCCGATGCCTACTGTCAGTGGGCCGGTAAGCGGCTGCCGACCGAAGCCGAATGGGAAAAGGCCGCACGTGGGGAGGAAGGCCGCATCTATCCCTGGGGTAATCACCCGGCCGGCCTGACACGCGCCAACTTCGGGCGGACGGGGCTGTCCGGGCCAGTTCGGGACCGGCCGGAGCGGCTGCTGCTCTATCCGCCGATTATCTCGGTGGACAAGTACGAGAACGCAGTGAGCCCCTACGGTGTCTATCAGATGTCTGGTAATGTGGCGGAATGGGCAGCCGACTGGTACGACCCGAGCTATTATAAGACGGCACCGGATCGGAACCCGAAAGGGCCCGAGCGAGGGACACAGAGGGCCTTCCGCGGGGGCGGCTGGATTGACAGCACGCCCAGCGTCCGGGCTGCGCAACGCAACGGGGCAGACCCCAACACGAATATGAACTGGCTCGGCTTCCGCTGCGCGCGGGATGCGCGCGAAACGACAGACGCGCAGGGTCAGCCGGCTTCAACCGTGGAGCCGACCGGCCTACGCTGACATCGTGACGCGCCTTCCCTGTGCGCGGCCAGGTGTCCGTTCGGCAAGTCCCTATGAACACAAGGAGAACCCGAGAGTGAGCCCCATGCCAAGTGAGATTGGGACGGTCCTGGTGGTCGATGATGAGCCCGAGATGCGGGCGTTGGTACGCGACGTGTTACAGGAGCGTGGCTATCAGGTAACCCTCGCAGAGAACGGTCGTGAAGCCCTCAAACGACTCGCTGAAGGGGACTACGGGGTGGTGCTATCCGATCTCCGCATGAGAGGGATGGAAGGAATTGAACTTCTGACGGAGATCAAGCAAGGGTACCCGGACACGAACGTGATCCTCATGACGGCTTTTGGATCGGTCGAGACCGCAGTGGAGGCGATGAAGGAAGGGGCCTACGACTACCTGGTGAAGCCGGTCAGAACCGACGACCTCATACGGGTCACCGAGCGAGCGGTCCGTGAGGCGGCGCTACGGCGGGAGGTCAACCGGCTCCGGCGCGAGGTGCACAAGGAGTACAGCTTCCACCAGATCCTGGGGAAAAGCAAAGCGATGCAAGAGGTGTTCGACCTGATCCGCCGGGTCGCAGATAGTCCCACCAACGTCCTGATCACTGGCGAAAGCGGCACCGGCAAGGAACTGGTGGCCAAGGCGATCCATTACAACAGCGAGCGGCGAGACGCGCCGTTCGTGCCGGTGAACTGCGCAGCCATTCCGGACACGTTGTTGGAAAGCGAGCTGTTCGGACACATGAAAGGCGCCTTCACCGATGCGAGGGCCGATAAGCGCGGTCTCTTCGAAGAGGCCCAGAAAGGCACCCTGCTCTTAGATGAGATCAGCGAATTGCCGCTGCTGCTGCAGGCCAAGCTGCTCAGGGTCATCCAGGAGCGGGAGGTGCGGCGCGTGGGATCCACGCGATCTGTCCCGGTGGATGTGCGGATCATCGCCGCGACCAACGTGCTCTTGGCCGAGGAGGTCAAGGCGAAGCGGTTCCGGGAGGATCTCTTTTACCGCCTCAACGTGATCGAGATCCGAATGCCGCCGCTCCGGGATCGACGAGAAGACATCCCCTTGCTGGTTGAGGCTTTTCTGCGCAAGTGCGCAGCGGCCAGCCACAAGGAAGTCCGT
>JAHFEU010000184.1 GCA_023248295.1 Nitrospirota bacterium
GGGAGGCCTGAAGCGAGGCTACTCCCGCGGCATCCCCGGCATGGAAGCCTTGCTCGCGCTCATGCGGGAAGGGTCCAACGGATTGCCAGCCCTGCCGGGAGGAAAGAAACCGCCGCTTATTGACGATGAGGCGACCACCACACTGCTCGATGAGCAAGTCGGCGATGCCGCCAATTTCACGCGAGCGTACGTGGAGTTCTTTCGCAACGCGGTGAATCGGACCGTCTCACGTCCCATCGTCTGCACGCGCCTCCTCTGGTCCTGTGAGCATCATCACCTCGGTCGCGCCCAAGCGGCCATTCGTCTGCTCACTCGCCTCCGATCGCTTCGCGCAGACCTGAAGCTGGGGGCCGACGACCGGATTCTTGTGCAAGCGCACGGGCAGGCGGGGCTGGTCCTTGCTCTTGTCTCCAACCTGCTGGCCCCGGGCCCGTCATCCGGCCGCGAGGCCCTGCTTCAAACCTTAAACGACCGCCTGCCCGCCGGCGACCTCGAGCAACTGGAGAGTCTGCTGCCGACCGGCCACGTCCTGAATGGGGCGGCGCTGGATGTCGTCACCCTCGGCACACCGGTCCGGTACGGATGGGACCCGTCGGGCATCGGCAAGCTGCTCCACATCGTCAATCATCGTGCTATGCGGGGCGATGGGAAACGGTGGCTGGCCAAGATGGAGCTGCCGCAGATCACGATGGAGATGCCGATCGCTTGGGGTGGGGACTATGTCCAGCAACTGGCGGTCGCAGGCAGCGACGCTGTGCCAACGTCACCGGCGGCGCAGGCGGCCAACAAGTCGCTCTGGGAACTGCTGGAGCTGTACGACGGGTTCGAACGCTGGCTGGAGTGCGCGCGCAAGAGCGTCCGTTGCGCGAACGACGGCACCTGCCTGCTGGTGGATTACAAGGACTCGACCGGCTCCACCAACGCCCGCGACCACGTCTACGGCCACGCCGCTTACACGCGGACGAATGCAATGCTCTTCAACACGACGGAGGTCCTCAAGTCTCTCTACCAAGCGTGACGAGCGCGTGAGTCGTTCTTGCGGTAGAGTTCCCTGTTTCATTCCCCCTACATCGTGAACACAGATCAGGTCACGAAGCTTTGACAGCCCCGGCTTCGCGTGGCTATAATTGTGGCTACGCGCTCAGAGGGAGGGATACATGAAAATCGCCAGCGTGAAGGACGTGAAAGACAACTTGTCACGGTATCTCAAAAACGCCGAAAAGGGTGATGTCATCATCACCAAGAACGGGCGACCGACCGCCGTGCTGCACCATCTCGGCGAGGACGAACTGGAAGACTACCTCCTGGAACATGATCCGCGATTTCGGCAGAAGATCGAGCGACGCTGGAAAGACTATCTCAAAAGCGGCGGGCGCTCACTGGAGCAGGTGCTCAAAGAGCTGGGAGACTGAGTGGTCGACCCGAAAGCCTTCTCGGTCGTCTTTGAGCGCAGTGCGACACGAGAGCTTGAGGCGTTCGAACCCGCCACGGCGCGGACAATCCTGCTGGAAATCCAGCAAAGGCTGACCGGAGAGCCATTCCGGGAACTCAAGACCCGCATCAAACGATTAACCAGCTTGACTCCTCCCCTCTACCGTCTCCGTGTCGGCGACTATCGGGTCTATTACCGGATTCGTGAACGCCAGGTCGTCATTCTGGTTGTGCTTCATAAAAAGGACAGCGACCGATGGCTGCGACGCCAGGCCTAACGCCTAGGCAACGACCGGCTCCACCCACCTGCGCGATCATTTCAACGGCCACGGAGCCTCATCCCCACTCGCTCCCTCGCACTCTATGAAGACACTCCGCTGCCTCAGCCTCGTTGCTCTGAGCGGGCTGATGCTCGGGCTGACTGGTGAGCTGCTCGCACAGCCGCTCTCACAGCCAGGCCCTCCCCCGCCACTGGAAGTGATCCCGCACTTACAGGCCATCGCCAAAGAGGCGCGCCTAGCGCCGATGGTCCCCGTTCCGGCGGGCTGGTTCTTGATGGGCAGCGTCCGCAAGGACGATGACCCTTACGGCCTCGAAACGCAGTACGACGACACGGAACTTCCCCAGCGCCGGATTTGGCTTGAGGCGTTTGAGATTGATCGCGATGAAGTGAGCCTGGGGGAGCTCCTCGCACATCTGCACCAGCAGAAGCAGCCGGTGTCAGAGGAGCTCGAGCGGCTGATCTGGCACATGATCAACGTGCATGCGACGCCGGACCCGATGTTGGCTCGCTGGCCAGCCCTCTACGTCACCTGGTCCGAGGCCGAGGCGTTTTGTCGGACCCACGGGAAACGCCTACCGACGGAGGCGGAATGGGAAAAGGCGGCGAGGGGCAGCACCGGCAACCTGTTTCCGTGGGGCCCGGCCTCCCCCAAGTCGGAGCTGGCCGTCTTTGGGCAATATCACGTCCACGAAATCCCGCTGGTTGTCCCGGTAGACAGTCTGGAAGAAGGGAAAAGTCCGTACGGCCTGCATCACATGGCGGGCAACGTCGCCGAATGGGTGCAGGACTGGTTCGGGTTCGACTACTATGCAGTCATGCCGGAGCGCAGCCCGCCCGGGCCGCCGCCGGGCCGCTACAAAAGCGTGCGAGGAGGCTCATGGAAGAGCAACCCCTCCATGCTGCGGACCGCCACCCGCGGCGGCGCGTTCCCTGACCAGCGCGCCCCCACCATCGGCCTCCGCTGCGCAAAGCCCGGGTCATAACTCTCTCAGACGAGGAGGATTTTTCAGCAAACCTGGCCTCCTAGGCTTCCCATGGCTTTGGCTTCATCCCCGCTAGGTTCCGACCGCTGTGGACCACTGCTAGGATCTGGACGGCTTGTTTCCTAAGACGATAAATCACTCGGTAGCCAGACACGATAAGCTCACGCACCTTGAGATCCGAGGCCTCGGGCACATGTCGGCCGCTTTCGGGAAAGGATCTCAGACGTTCAACGGAAAGAATCAGGCGCTCAATGACAGCGTTCGCATAGTGTGCTGAGTCTCTGGCAATGTAATCGCGGACGTTTTCTAAGTCGGCGACGGCGGGGTCGGTCCACTCCAGGCGGGTCATTTAAGGAAGCGCTTCTTTACCTCGTCATGCGAGACAACTCTCCCTTCATCAGCAGCCTTGATGCCAGCTTCAATTTTCTTGCGCAGGTAGATCTCGTACATGATGTCGTCCCAGCTCACCTTGTCCGGTAGCTTCTTAATGAGTTCCAAGGCCTGCTTTTTTGTCGTTGGCATCAGAAACCTCCTTCGAAATTAAGTCGAGTGTAGGCGGGCAGTCGAGTGGTGTCAAGAATTACTGGGTGCCGCAGGGACCAGAGCGGACTTCGCCGGAGGAGCGGGGACACACCGAGACTCTGCCGGTAAGGAAAACGGAAACTGACTGAGTCTTCGAAGGAATTTCCGAAGGCTGCCGCCGGGTACCCATTGCTCTTGCGCGTGCAATGGGTGATGAGTCCGGAAGGGTCGCTCCGGGAGGCGCGGGAGCGGCGGGCCCTGCCGCACCCAGGCCTCCCTTAGTCCGCATAAGCCTTGCCCCGCCCATGAATCATGAAAACGCCCCTCACCCGAACCCTCTCCCCGCATGGGCGAGGGAGTTTTTGATCACGGATGCGCCTCTCTCCAATTCTTCCCGACTCCAAGATCAACCTTGAGTGGCACGGACAGGCCAAGGCGCGGGCCGGTCGCTTCCATCTCGGACTTTACAAGCTGCTTGGCCTTCTCCACATCCTTCTCCGGCGTCTCGAAGATCAGTTCGTCGTGGACCTGGAGGATCATCTTGGTGCTGGGCAGCTCCGTGTGGAGCCGCTTGCTCACGTTGATCATGGCCACCTTGA
>JAHFEU010000009.1 GCA_023248295.1 Nitrospirota bacterium
CGGAGGTGTAGGCGCGATCGAATCGGAATCCGATGAGCTTCTGGCCGGCCGCCCGGGCTTCCTCTTCCCCTTTCCGTGAGAGGGGCACGTCCACCCACCCGGTGAAGCGATTCTCCAAATTCCACTGCGATTCCCCGTGACGGAGCAGCACCATCTGAGCCATGTCCCCCGCCTCCCCTTCCGTGAGCGACAGGATACGCAAGCAGGCTCTCTCACGCAAGTCGGAGGGCTCCTTAGGGCGGCGCGGTCCTTGCATCTCGTATCTCGTGAAGCGTATCTCGTTCCGGAATTCGGACGCTTCACGCTTGCGCGCCGGAGCGCTTCAGCGCGCAGGCACGAACGACGAGGAGCGGGTGCCACGGCACCGCATGCTCACCTGTTAGGGGGCAGGAGGGCAGGCGGCCTCAGACTGCGCGCGTCGAGCGAGCACCGCTTCCTCGCGCACATCTTTTTGCCTTCTTGTCCCACTATCCCTTGGAAGGGTGCCCGTGTTGGGCCAACTGCGCCCGTCGAGCGAGCACAGCTTTATCGTGCGGGCTCCGGGAGCACAGGACCGACACGGGCGCCCTTCCAACTCTTCACGTTCTGCGAGCACGAAGGGCGGCTGGCTACCCTCCCCCATCCTTCTTGCAATCACCCAGGGCAGGCAGTACCATGCCCCCCAAGCGTTCTCGTCCCGTGAGATTTGGAGTGTGGCATGCCCTTTCCAGAATCCCGAAATCCATCACTGAAGCCCGCATGGCATGAGATCGAACAGTGGTGGGTCGGTATGGCTCGGCAGCTCGGCGTGGTGGAACGCGGCCAGCTCTTTTTCAAGAACGCGCTCGGCCAGGACGGCGTGTTGGAGCGGGTGGAGCGGGTAGGGGGCGATGTCCACTACATCCTGTTTGTCTTGCTGCGCTACTGGATTCCCGCGGTGCTGCCTCCTCCCGGCCGCGAGCGGATGTCCAAGAACGACCAGGATTATTGGCTGGAATCCGAGCAGATTCTGAAGAACGCGGTGGTCCGCTTACGCGAGCTCAAACCGCTGATTGAGCTGCTGACGGCCTCGAACCCGGTTGACACCGACCCTCCTCCGGAATCTTCCCAGAGTCGGCCGGTGGTGGAGGTGGAACTGGCATGCATGCTGGAGGGGATTGCCGAAGTGGCCGGCAGCTACGGCGGTCCCGACTTTACGTCGGTCATCAAAAACTTCGACCCGATCCCCCTCAAACAGACCCAGCCCTTCAAGCACAACAAAAAGCACAGCGCCGAGCTCTGGGTGGTCTTCCTGTTGCGGGAGCACTTCAAGGGGTTGGGTTTAGGGAAAGACCGGTATTGGCCGCTCATCGCCGACGTGATTTCGGCCGCCGGCATCTATCAGCCCAATGGGCTGCCCTACGCTCCCGATGAGCTCAAAGCCTGGTGGCAAAAGAACTGGCCCCGGACCTACACCCAGCTTGAGCAACAAAGCGCCGCCGCCGGACCGAGCGGCACGGCTTACCAACATGACTTCGAATGGTTCCGGTCCTGGTTTTCCTGGCAGATGGCCCGTCCTCAGCAGCCCAACCGCTGAACCGCCGCCCTGGCCCTTTTTCCCTTCCGGCGGACCCTCGCGAATGACCTCGATCAGCAGCGCCAGCATCAGTGCGTAGAGCGCCAGACCCAGCCAGATGACATAGGGCTGGACCCCGCCCAGGTCCCGGAGCCATCGCTCTTGGGCGGCGCTGTCGAGAGTCCCCTTCTCGCGGATCCGCGCCAGGTGCTCCCTCACATGCCAATAGTAAATGTAATTGGCGCTCGCCCCCGCAATGATGCGCCAGACAATCCCCACCGCGTAATCGCCGGTCAGATAGGCCGAGAGCACGGGCCCCACCGCGTACACCAAGGCGTACAGATACATCTTGCGGTAGAGAAACCAGAGGAACGGGTCGACCAAGAACGCCGGCCAGTGCCACGTCACGGCAAACCCTGGCGCCCCGCCGGTCGTGAACTTGCGGAACTGCTCCAGATAACGATCGGCGTTGGGGCCGATAAACGCGCGCCAGAGTTGGGCCTCCTCCAGCGGAAGCGGGGCGACTTCCTCCTGCAATGGCGCCGAAAAGGGCGATCCGCATTGCCGACAGAAGCGGGCATCATCGGCGTTTGCCTGTTCGCATGTTTCGCAGGCTTTCATCGCGTGCTCTTATATCACTCCTGGGCCGGTGGCTCAAGGGCGCGAAGGCCAGATTCCTCAATGCTGATAAGAGGATACAGGAGGCCTCTCCGGGAGTTTCGTGTTGCTTTGACGTCAGCCATGTGTTAATTTCACCAGATTAACGCCGGGGGCGCGCGACATGCCGACCGAAGAATTGCGACAAGACGCGGAACGGTTTCTGATGAACACCTACGCTCGCGTGCCGATCTCGATCGTGCGCGGGCGCGGCAGCCGCGTCTATGATCTGGAAGGCCGGGAATATCTGGATTTTGTGGCCGGCATCGCGGTCAACACGCTCGGTCATTCGCATCCGGACTTGGTCGCGGCCATCCAGAAACAGTCGCAGCACCTCCTGCATGCGTCGAACCTCTATTACACCGAGCCCCAGGTCAGGTTGGCCCAAGCGCTGGTAGACCACTCGTTTGCCAAGAAAGTGTTCTTTTGTAACAGCGGGGCGGAAGCGAACGAGGCGGCGATCAAGCTGGTCCGGCGGTACGCGCACGAGAAGTACGGCCCCGACCGGTATGAGATCATCACGATGCTGCAGTCCTTTCACGGCCGGACGATGGCCACCCTCACCGCCACCGGTCAGGAGAAGGTGCAGAAGGGGTTCGAGCCGCTGCTCCCCGGCTTCACCTACGTCCCCTTCAACGACCTGCCCGCAGTCGAGAAGGCCCTGACCAGCCGCACCGCCGCGGTGATGCTGGAACCGGTCCAGGGCGAGGGAGGGGTCCACGTCGCCGATCGGGCCTACCTCAAGGGGCTGCGCGAGCTGTGCCAGGCTCGGGACGTGCTCCTGATTTTTGATGAAATCCAGACCGGCATGGGCCGCACCGGCACGTTGTTCGCCTATGAGCAGTTGGGCGTCCAGCCGGACGTGATGACGCTGGCCAAGGGGCTTGGCGGGGGCGTCCCGATCGGCGCCTGCCTGGCGACGGACGAGGTGGCTGCCGCATTCGGGCCGAGCACGCACGCCTCCACCTTCGGCGGCAATCCGCTGGCCTGTGCCGCGGCCCTGGCGGTGCTGCGCGTCCTGCTGGAGGGCCGGCTGCTCGAGCAGAGCCGCCGCATGGGGGACTATCTGGCCAAGGGCTTGCTGGACTGCAAGGACCGCCTGCCCATCGTCAAGGACGTTCGGGGGTTAGGCCTGTTGCTGGGCATGGAGCTCACGATCGACGGGAGGCCGGTCGTGATGGACTGTCTCGCCCGCGGCCTCTTGATCAACTGCACGATGGAGCGGGTGTTGCGGTTCGTTCCACCCCTCATCATCACCCAGCGCGAGATCGACCGGCTTCTGGATACCCTGTCGCAGGTTCTAGGCAAGCGGATCTAGCAGACGAAGGAGGCTCCTTGACCGGACGGGCTCTCAAAGCAACTCGCCAACCGTCTCCGCCTCCGCATAGACGCGGAGGCGGGAAGGATCTCTTGACGATCGGCGCGATCCCGGCGAGCCGGATCGTGCGGCTCTTGCGGTCGGCGCGCGAGCTGAAAACGATGCGGCAGCGTGGCCTGCCCCATCACTACCTGACCGGGACGACGCTGGGCCTGCTGTTCGAGAAGCCGTCCACGCGGACCCGCGTGTCCTTCGAGGCCGGCATCAATCAACTCGGCGGGAAGTCGCTGTTCCTGTCGGCCACCGACATCCAACTGTGTCGCGGCGAAAGCATCGCGGACACCGCCCGCGTCCTCTCGCGCTATCTGGACGCGCTCGTGATCAGAACCGATGACCACGCCACGGTCGAAGAGTGGGCGCGACAGGCGACGATTCCGGTCATCAACGGACTGACGGATTTGTGCCATCCATGCCAGGGGCTCTCCGATCTGTTCACCATCCGGGAAAAGAAGGGTGCCCTGAACGGCGTGAAGCTGGCCTACGTCGGAGACGGCAACAACGTGGCCAACTCGCTGATCGAAGGCGCGGCTAAAATGGGCATGGCCATCAGCCTCGGGTGCCCGAGCGGCTACGAGCCGGACCAACGGATCGTGGATGTGGCGCGCGTTGAGGCGGAGCACACCGGCGGCTCGATCGAGCTCGGTGAGAATCCCCAGGTGGCGGTCAAGGAAGCCGACGCGGTGTACACCGATGTCTGGGTCAGCATGGGGCGGGAGCGGGAGCAATCACGCCGCCTGAAGGCCCTGGCGCCGTACCAGCTCAACGAGCGCCTGCTGAAATACGCCCGCCCGGACGCGATCGTCATGCACTGCTTGCCGGCGTACCGGGGGCAGGAGATCACCGCCGCCGTCCTGGACGGCCCGCAGTCCGTGGTGCTGGACCAGGCCGAGAACCGCCTGCACATGCAGAAGGCAATCCTGGTCGAATGGCTTGGGTGCGGGACACGGAGGACCGGGGGCCGATGAGCCGCAACCCGATCAAAAAAGTGGTGCTGGCCTACTCGGGAGGCCTGGACACGTCGGTCATTCTGAAGTGGCTGCAGGAAACGTACGGCTGCAAGGTCGTGGCCTTCTGCGCCGATTTAGGTCAAGGCGAAGATCTGAAGGCGATCAAGGCGAAGGCCCTGGCGTGCGGAGCGTCGAAGGTGTACGTCGAGGACCTGCGGGAAGTCTTCGTCAAGGACCACATTTTTCCGATGCTCCGCGGCAATGCGGCGTACGAGGGCAGTTATCTTTTGGGAACCGCCATCGCCCGGCCGCTGATCGCGCGCCGCCAGATCGAGATCGCGCTGAAGGAGGGAGCGGATGCGGTCTCGCATGGGGCGACGGGGAAGGGCAACGACCAGGTCCGCTTCGAGGTGACCTACCTGGCGTGTGAGCCGAGGGTCAGGGTCATCGCGCCCTGGCGGGAGTGGGCATTCCGCTCGCGGCGGGAGCTCATCGAGTACGCCTCGACGCACGGCATCCCGGTGACGGCCACGAAGGCCAAGCCGTACAGTATGGACCTGAACCTGTTCCACGTGAGCTACGAAGGTGGCATCCTGGAAGACCCGTGGGAGGAACCCCCGGACGAGATCTTTCAGATGACGGTCTCGCCCGAGAAGGCTCCTTCGAAGCCGCGCGTGGTGGAGCTCGAATACGAGCGAGGCGACCCGGTGGCGGTGGACGGCAAGCGGATAAGCCCGGCCACCTTGTTGGCCCACCTGAATCGTCTGGGCGGAGAACACGGCGTCGGCCGGGTGGATCTGGTCGAGAACCGGTACGTGGGCATGAAGTCCCGGGGGGTCTATGAGACGCCGGGTGGGACGATCCTGCATGCCGCGCACCGGGGCGTGGAGTCCATCACGATGGATCGCGAGGTCCAGCATCTCCGTGACAGCCTCATCCCGCGCTACGCCGAGCTGATCTATAACGGCTACTGGTATACGCCGGAGCGAGAGATGCTGCAGAAAGCATTCGACGAGGCTCAGCAGGACGTCAGCGGCACCGCCCGCGTCAAGCTCTACAAGGGAAGTTGCGCGGTGGTCGGCCGGCGATCGGACCGGTCGCTCTACCGCCTGGACCTGGCCACCTTCGAAGAGGACGAGACGTATCGCCAGAAGGACGCGGAAGGGTTCATTCGCTTGAACGCGCTGCGGCTGGCCATTCGTGCCCAACGGCCCAAGACCAAGCGTGAGCCGGGAACGAAATGATCGCGGAGACGATCACGAGGAGGGCTGCGTCATGAGCAAGCGGAAACAGCCCGCCGGCCGATCGGTCCATCCAAAGAGCCGTCCGGCCAAGCCCGCGCGCAAAGTCTGGTCGGGCAGGTTCCGGGAGCAGACGAACCGGGCGGTGGAGTCCTTCACGTCTTCCCTCTCGTTCGACCAGCGCCTCTACGCGTACGACATTCAGGGCAGCATCGCCCACTGTAAGTCGCTGGAGTTGGCCGATGTGCTGCCGCATCGGGAAGCCTCCGCCATCATCCGCTGCCTGGGGCAGGTTCGAGCCGAAATCGAAGCAGGCCGCTTTCCGTTCGCCCCGGAGGACGAAGACATTCACATGGCGATCGAGCGGCGGCTCATCGAGCTGATCGGGCCGGTGGGGGGCAAGCTGCACACCGGCCGGAGCCGGAACGACCAGGTGGCGCTGGACATCCGCATGTACCTGCGAGACGCCCTCGGGTCCTTGCTCGGAAGGGTGAAACGGTTCCAGCGGGCGCTCCTGGATCGGGCCCGTGGACACCTGGATGTGGTCATGCCGGGGTACACCCACCTTCAACGCGCCCAGCCGGTGCTGTTTGCGCACCATCTGCTGGCCTATGTGGAAATGCTCGAGCGCGACAAGGGGCGGGTGCGGGACGCGCTCCCACGGCTGGATGTGATGCCGCTGGGGTCCGGCGCGTTAGCCGGTACCAACTTTCTGGTGGACCGGACCTACGTCGCCAGGCTCCTGGGGTTTGCGGCCGTGACCGAGAACAGCCTGGACGCCGTCTCCGACCGGGACTTTGCGGTCGAAGTGCTGGCGGCGCTCTCGATTCTGATGATGCATCTGTCCCGCCTCAGCGAGGAGTTGGTCCTGTGGTCCTCGCAGGAGTTTCACTTCGTGGAGTTGCCGGACGGGTTCTGCACCGGGAGCAGCATGATGCCGCAGAAGAAGAACCCGGATGTCCCGGAGCTGGTCCGGGGCAAGACCGGCCGCGTGTATGGCCACCTGCTGGCGTTGTTAACCACCCTGAAGGGGTTGCCGCTCAGTTACAATCGAGACCTGCAGGAGGACAAGGAGGCCTTGTTCGACGCCCTGGACACGGTGGCAGCCTCAGTCGACGTGTATACGGAGTTGATCAAGGGGCTGACGGTCCAGCGCGCAGCCATGGCGAGGGCCGCCTCCTCCGGCTACGTGTTGGCCACCGAGCTGGCGGACTACCTGGTCATGAAGGGGATGCCGTTTCGACAGGCGCATGAGACGGTCGGCCGCCTTGTTCGGAACTGCCTGGACCGCAAGCGGGACCTGCGCGAACTGGCGCTGGCCGACTTGCGGGCCTTCTCGGACCGTTTCGAGAAGGACGCGCTGGACGTGTTGACGGTGGAGGGGGCCATCGAGCGAAAGGCGCAGATCGGCGGGACCGCCAGGAAGAAGGTGGAGGCGCGGATCAAGGTGTTGGAGAAAATGCTGTCATGAAGGAAGAAGCCCCGGCTGGCGAAGTCGGAAAGGGTGGCCTGGTTTATCCCCTGTGCTCGCAGAGTGCGCACGATCAGAAATGCAGAGAAGGGACGGCCCGACTGCCCTTCGTGCTCGCGCATCGCGCACCTAAGAAGGTGCTCGCTGGACGCGCGCAGTAAAGGGCAGTCGGGCCATCCCCCTCTACGTACGAATAAGAAGATCAGGTTGGAGCGCGCAGTGAAGGACACTCTGGCCGCTCCCTCTCAAGCAATAAAATTGGATACGCGCAGTTGGACCAACACGGGCACCCTTCCAAGGGATAGTGGGACAAGAAGGCAACGAGATGCGCGCAGTGGGGGATCAACCAGGCCGCCCTTGCAAAATGAAGGGACAGCCCAACCTCCTTGCGCATCCTTTGGGGGATGGAGGTCGGCGCCACCCGCTGAGCTGCGGAAGAGAGATGATAGACGAGATACGCTTCACGAGGGACGAGATACGTTCGCTCAGATACGCTTCACGAGATACGAGATGCGAAAACTGCTTTTCCATGAAGCTCGTGGAGTTCCTCTGCATCTTGTTGGTGGGGGTCGTGGGCGGGTGCGGCACGGTCGGCCCGCCGATTCCGCCGGAGGACACTGCGATCGCGGTGAAGCTGCAGAAGGCAAAAGAGAAGGAAAAAGAGAAGGCGGCCAAAGTCGAACGAAAGCCCGAGGAAGCGGCGCCGGTGCAGGATGAGGTTCCCTTGCCGCCGTCGAGACCGATAGGGACCCGTTGAGGAGGGTATCGCGATGGAACTGATCCGCTCAGTAAGCAAGACTCGCACCTTGCTGTTGGTTGATCCTTACCCAAGGAACAACCCCTACCACCTGACCGCCAGCGAACGCCGCACGGTCTGGTTTCCCAAGCTCAGCCTCCCGGTGATTGCGGCGTACACGCCGTCCGACTGGGAAGTGGACCTCGTGGACGAAGCCGTCGAGGATGTCGACTTCGACCGGCCCTGCGACCTGGTCGGCCTGTCGGTCATGACCTGCTACGCGCCGCGCGCGTACGAGATCGCCACCGAGTTTCGGAAACGCGGGAAGAAGGTGGTCCTGGGCGGGGTGCATCCGACGTACTGCCCCGACGAAGCCCTCCGGTACTGCGACGCGATCGTGTGTGGCGAAGCCGAAGATCTCTGGCCTCAACTGGTGGCGGACTTCGAGGCCGGGGTGATGAAGCGGATGTATAAGATGTCGCAGTTCCCGGCGCTGGACCGCTACATCAGCCCGCACGTGGAGCTCCTGAGCCCGGATGCCTACATGACCCGGCAGTGCAGCTTTACGACGCGGGGCTGCCACTTCGAATGCGAGTTCTGCAGCGTCTCGCCGTTCAACGGGAAGACCACCCGCCGCAGGCCGGTGCCGGAAGTCGTCAAGGAGCTGACCCACATCAAGCAATGGATTCGCGGAGAGTTGGTGGAGCGGATGCGGCACGGGTCGCTGTGGCAGGCGTTCCTGACCGGGTTGCGTATCCGGATCGGGATGGAGGACGGCACCATCTTCGCGTTCGTGGATGACCTGCATAACAGCAACCGGGGCTACTGCCGGGAACTGTGGGAGGCGCTCAAGCCGCTCAAGATCAAGTGGGGATGCCAGTCCACGTTGTTCCTGGGCGACGACGAGGAGATGGTCAAGCTGGCGGCCGAGAGCGGCTGCGTGTCGGTCTTCGTGGGCATGGAGTCGCTCGACGAGGACTCTCTGGAGGAGACCAACAAATCTTTCAACCGCGTGCAGAAGTTTGAGGATGAGATCAAGATGTTCCACGAGCACGGGATCATGGTGAATCCCGGGATCGTGTTCGGCTTCGACAACGACGACGAAGCGGTCTTCGAGCGGGCGGTGGAGTTTCTCGTGAAAAACCGGGTGGAGCTGGCCTACTTCAATGTGCTCACCCCGCTCCCCGGCACGCCGCTCTACGAGCGTTATAACAACTCCGGACGGATCTTCGATCGGGACTGGGCGAAGTACGACGGGAAGCACGTGGTCTTCTATCCCAGCCGCATGACCCCGGAGCAGCTCCAGGAAGGCTTCTACTGGGCCAACCACCAGTTCTACTCGTGGCCATCGATCTGGGAACGGTTGTCCGCCACCAAACAGCGGCTGCCGGCGCGCTTTCAAATGAACCGGCAGTTCCGCAAGCTGGTCAAGCGGGCCTGTCCGAAGGGAACCTTGTCGCCGGTGGCAGCGGTTCTCAAGGGCCTCCAAGCCAAACTGCCGACGTTTGACACCGAGCAGCTCATCCCCAACGCGCTGCACGCGATCAAGATCGGCGAGCAGACCGCCCGGGAGCTCTGGCTGAAAATCAAAGTCAAGCGCCATGATCGATTTTCGGCGCTGTTCGTGGATCTGGAGGGCACGCTGGATCACCTCAATGCCCGGGAGTTGATGGAGCGGATCAAGCAGGCGGCTGAGAAGGCCAAGATGGACATCATCGTCAACTTCGAACATCTGCGGGAGGCGACGCCGGGAGCCCTGCAGACGCTGTTGGACGGCGAGGCCCTGAAAGCCGTGGCTCCCTATGCGAAAGTTCGGTACCGCAAGTTTAAGGAGGCCTTCGAAGCCGCGACGCAGGACCTCTCGCTGAAAGGCCTCGAGCTGCTGGAAGAGGATTGGCAGGATGCATGACTTTGAATACCGGCACGGGGAGCTCGCTTGCGAGAACCTGCCGATCAGCCGGATCGCCAAAGAGATCGGGACACCGTGCTACGTCTACAGCCATGCCACGCTGGTGCGGCACTACCGGGCTTTCGATGGGGCCTTTCAGAACGTCCCGCACATCGTGGCCTACGCGATGAAGGCCAACTCCAACCTCGCCATCCTGCGCCTGATGGCTCGCGAGGGCAGCGGGGCGGATATCGTGTCGGGGGGGGAGTTGTACCGGGCGCTGAAGGCCGGCATCCCGCCGTCCAAGATCGTGTTCGCCGGGGTCGGAAAGAGCCGGGAGGAGATCAGGGACGCGCTGGCGACGGATATTCTGATGTTGAACGTCGAGTCCTCGGCCGAATTGCGGGCCATCGACGAGGTCGCCGCCGAGATGGGCCGTCGGGCTCGGGTGGCGCTGCGCATCAACCCGGACATCGATCCCAAGACCCATCCCTATATTTCCACGGGCCTCAAGAAGAGCAAGTTCGGGATCAGCGCCGACCGGGCGCTCGACGAGTACAAGCTGGCCACTTCCCTCAGACACATCGAAGTGGTGGGAGTGCACAAGCACATCGGCTCCCAGCTCACCGACGTCTCGCCGTTTGTGGATGCGCTGAAGACAATTCTGACGCTGGTGGAGTCGCTGAAAGGACACGGCGCCAACATCCGCTACATCAATATCGGGGGTGGGCTCGGCATTACGTACTCGGACGAGGTGCCGCCGCTGCCCCACCAATTGGCGGAGGCCATTGCCCCGCTGGTCCGGGACTTGAAGTGCATGCTGATCATGGAGCCGGGTCGGGTCATCGTCGGGAACGCCGGTATCCTGGTCACCCGCGTCCTGTACACCAAGCAGGGAGCGGCCAAGCACTTCGTGATCGTGGACGCGGCGATGAACGACCTGATCCGGCCCAGCCTGTACGGCGCCTATCACGAGATTCGACCGGTGCACGAGGTTCCGAACGCGAAAACGCTCACCGTCGACGTGGTGGGACCGGTCTGCGAGTCCAGCGATTTCCTCGCGAAAGACCGCGCGATGCCGGAAGCCAAGGCCGGCGACCTCCTTGCGGTCATGAGCGCCGGCGCCTACGGGTTCACGATGGCGTCCAATTACAACTCTCGACCGCGCGTGCCCGAGGTGTTGGTCAAGGGCGGAGAGATGCACGTGATCAGGGCGCGAGAAGAGTATGCGGATCTCGTGCGCGGCGAAACGATACCGGAATTCCTGAGGTGAACAGCTCCGAGCGGGTCCTGTCGCCGACCAGCCCGGCCGTCCTCGCACCCCGCCCGGTGTAGGGCCCCCGCTGCGGGCGGCCAGGCTCCCGGGTCGGCGCCACCCGCTCAGGCTCATTCCTCAGGAATTCTCGAAGGGGAAGAAATGAGAACGAAATGGAAAGACCAGTCCATCCCGTTCATGAAACTGTCGGGCAGCGGGAACGATTTTATCCTGATCGACAATCGAGAGGGGATCGTGGCCGCTCGGCGGGCTGGCGCGCTGGCCGCGAAGGTGTGCGCCCATCGGTTGTCGGTGGGGGGAGACGGCCTCATCCTGATCGAGCGCTCGCGCCGCGCCGATTTCCGGTGGCGTCTCTTCAACGCCGACGGCAGCGAGGCCGAATTCAGCGGCAACGGCGCCCGGTGCGCGGCCCGGTTCGCGTATCTCAAGCGGATCGCCCCGCGTCGGATGCGCTTCGAAACGCTCGCGGGGGTGATTGAGGCCGAAATGGTGGCGGGGCTTCCTGGCCGAACGGGCAGGACGGTCCGCGAAGCCAATGCCGTGAAGGTTCGGTTCCCGGACCCGAAGGGGCTGCGACTCCACCTCCGGGTCCCGATCGCCGGGGTCGAGCGTGACGCGCACTTCATCGACGCGGGCGTGCCGCACTGCGTGTACCTGGTGGACGATCCCGACACGGTCGAAGTGGTGGGAATCGGACGACCGACCCGCCATCATTCGCTCTTTCAGCCGGCCGGGACGAACGTCAACTTCATCAAGATCGTGGACCCGCATCGGATCAGGATCAGGACCTATGAACGAGGTGTGGAGGACGAAACGCTGGCCTGCGGGACCGGCGCGATCGCCTCGGCACTCATCGCCAGCCTCGTCGGTAAGGTGGAATCTCCGGTGACGCTGGTCCCTCAAAGCGGGCTGGAGCTGACGGTGCACTTCGGCTCGCGCGGCGACGCGTTCACCGAGGTGTACCTACAGGGCGATGCTAGAGCGGTCTATGAGGGTCGCCTCCTGCCGGACGCGTGGCAGTAGAAGACGTGAGGAGTCAGGCGTAAGGGGTTTCTCTCATCTCACGCCTCGCCCCTCACCCCTTACGGGAGCTTGAGAAATGTTTTCCGGCTCGATAGTCGCGATCGTCACCCCCTTCCGGAAAGGACGGGTGGACGAGCGGGCGCTGGGCGATCTGATCGAGTTTCAGCTCGCCAACGGCACGGACGGGATCGTGCCCTGCGGCACCACCGGCGAGTCCGCCACGCTCTCGCATGAGGAGCATGAGCGGGTGGTGGCGTTCACCATCGAGGCGGTCAAACGCCGCGTTCCGGTCATCGCCGGCGCGGGGTCCAACAGCACCGCCGAGGCCATCGCCCTGACCCGGCATGCCAAGAAGGCCGGCGCCGACGGGGCGTTGCTGATCACGCCCTATTACAACAAGCCGATGCAGGAGGGGCTCTTCCGCCACTACAAGGCGGTCGCGGAGGCGGTGGATCTCCCGCTGGTGCTTTACAACATCCCGAGCCGAACCAGCGTGAACCTGCTGCCGTCCACCGTGGGGCGATTGGCGGCGATCCGCAACATTGTGGCGATCAAGGAGGGCAGCGGGTCCTTACAGCAGGTGTCCGAGATCCTCCAGGCCTGCGGGGATCGGTTCACGGTGCTGTCCGGCGACGACCCGCTCACGATCCCGATGATGGCGGTGGGGGCCAAAGGCGTGATCACGGTGACCGCCAATATCGCGCCTGCCGACATGGCCGCGATGGTGGATGCGTTCGCGGCCGGTCAGCTCGGCCACGCGAGACGGCTCCATGACAAGCTGTTTCCGCTCTTTACCGCCCTCTTCTATGAGACGAATCCCATCCCGGTCAAGACAGCGCTGGCCATGATGGGGAAAATCGACGGGGAGTTGCGGTTACCCCTCTGTCCGATGGCTTCCGAATCCCGGGAAAAGCTCGCGCGTGTGATGAAGGAATACGGCCTGATTTAAGAACGTGATTCGTCGCTCGTGCAACGTGTTAGAAAACGTCGTTCGTATCTCGGAGCACCCGTTGCTCCGGGAGTGCAACGGGTCCCCGGTATCTCGCGAAGAATCTGACGAGATACGCTTCACGAGATACGAGATACAAGCAAGGTTTTTCTAGTCCGTCTCACGGGGTTGAAGAGATGATTAAAGTCATCGTCGCCGGCGCGGCAGGCCGCATGGGCGCGAGACTCGTCTCGCTGCTGAAGGAATCAGCCGCTCTGACGCTGGTCGGGGCGGTTGAGAGCAAGGGGCATCTCACCGTCGGCGAGGACGCCGGTGAAGTGGCGGGGTGCGGCCAAATCGGCGTCGTCATTCGGGATGATCTCTCCGCCGCCATGGAACGGGGAGAGGTCGTGATGGATTTCTCGACGCCTGAAGCGACCCTCGAGCATCTGCGCATCGTGGTCCAACATCGACGGCCGATGGTGATCGGCACGACCGGCTTTTCTACTCCAGAGCTCGCCGAGCTCAAGGCGCTGGTCAAACCGATCCCGTGCGTGTTTTCGCCGAACATGAGCGTGGGCGTGAACATCATCTTCAAGGTCATCGCCGAGATGGCCAAGTCATTCGGGGAGGAGTACGATATCGAAGTGATCGAAGCGCACCACCGCCAGAAGAAAGACGCCCCGAGCGGCACCGCCCTGAAGATGGCCGAGATTCTCGCCAAAGCCGTGAATCGGGACCTCGGCCAAGTGGGGGTGTATGCCCGGAAAGGACTCATCGGCGAACGCCAACGCGGCGAGATCGGGATTCAGGCGATCCGGGCCGGCGATATCGTGGGCGATCACACCGTGCTGTTCGGCGGGATGGGGGAACGCGTGGAGGTGACCCACCGCGTGCAAAGTCGGGACACCTTCGCGCGCGGGGCGCTTCGAGCGGCTCGGTGGGTGGTCAAACAGCCGCCCGGACTGTACGACATGATGGACGTCTTGGGGTTGCGGTAGGAAGGGCTCACGGCCCCTCCCCTGCCCTACACCCGGGATCCCGCCTTACCCCTCAGCGTCACGTCACATTTACTTCGCGGGTAGCTGCAAGTAGAGCGCAACCGGGATCACAATGGCGCTCACCCACGTGAGCCACTTCTTGTGAAAGATGTCGTTGATGCCGAAGATCAAAACGGCCGCGATCGCGGCAAAGTATAAGAACGCGTTGCCTCTGGAGTACCCGCTCACTCCCTCAGCCAATGCCACCGTCGGCGTAATCGAGACTGCCAGCCCGGTCAACGCACCCAAGAGTCTCTTCATCGTCGCTCCCTCCTTATGAGAAGTCGTTATGAGAAGTCGTTCCCTTCGTAGCCGTTGGATTCAGACGACCGAGACCAAAAGTCATCAGCACGGAACAACTGACTTGCGGGCCTGATGGTGCCCCACCTGCCCCTCAAATGTCAACCGGCTTCCCGAGGGTGACCGGTTCTCCCTTCCGGCTCTTCCCTGAAAATACCATACAACTAGTGGATTTATTAGTAGATTGTTGATGACTCGCCGCGTGGTGATGGTGATTCCGCCGTGGCAGGGGGGAATCAGGGGGAGACTAAGGAGACAGACCGAGCTCTCAGTCCGGGAGGGACGATCCGAGCGAGGCCGGGAGGTCCTGGTTTCTGAGCGGGGTCCCGCAAGTCTGGCACTTGACCTGGGTCTGCCCCACTTCGTAGCTGATGAGGCGATAACACTGGGGGCAGCACAGCAGAGCCGTCATGGGGACGCTGGCGATTCGGTTGACGGCAGGTTTCATGTGACCATGGCCGTTTCTGGCTCGGCTTCGACTTGCCGCTCTGCGAGAGAATTCCCCTCCCTCGTCGCGAGAGCTTCGGTGATCCCGTCGTACACCACCCGGGCGGCATCCGACCAGGCGGGGTCGAAAGGAATCCCGTGAAAGGCGGCTTCCGCCGCCTTTTTCTCGTCACTGGTCAGCGACCGCGGTGTCGGTCTCGTCATGACGGCGTCACTCAGTGTCTGGAGACCAACGGCCGAGGTTCAGGTTCCGCGGCCCTACGCCGACCACAGTTCAGGCAGGCGAACACGGTGATCGCGAGGCCGGCGTCCATGTCCACCGCCCGTTCCAGCAACATCATGCCCTTGCATTTGTCACATCGTTCCATGGCTTCACCCTACCACGAGACGGTGGGGTTTGCCAGCGGTCTGAAGTCCCGGCCTTGATGGGCAAAGGACCTTCCGGCTTGGCGACTGGATGGGCCCTTTGGGACCCGATTACGGCCAACCGGACCAGGGTGGAGGCAGGCGCCTAGGCGACCGCGCGCCTCAGGCGCTCCTTGACAGGGCTACAGGGCTCCCCTAGGATGGAAAACCACTGACGGGGGGCCCTTCCGCTGAGCGTCGGCTGGCCGCCTGGCCGGTGCGGGCGCCAGAGGCAACGGTCGGGACTCACACGGCAAGAGAGGCGGGATGTACAGACTGCTGATCATCGTCGGTCTCCTGGTCGTGCTCTACTTTCTGCTGCGAAATGCGATCCGAGAGTTCTGGGGCAGCAAGGGGCAGTCCCAGGCGCTTGATGCCAAGAACCTGTTGGTGCAAGACCCGGTCTGTCGGATGTACGTGGAGAGGGATTCGGCCGTGGCCGCCAGCATCGGCGGCCAGACCTACTACTTCTGCAGCAAGGACTGCGCGCAGACCTTCCAAAAACAGCTCGCAGGCTAACATCCCGAATAGCTGTACGAGCTCAGCTTGTCCTCCTTGCTGAACTTCAAGGTGATCTGGCACTGGTTCGGAGAAAAATTGAAGAGCGGCGACCTTGACTGTCCTCCGGCGATCCGGAAATAGGTCCAGGTCTCGCCGCCGAAGAATCGGGGCGACTTCCCGCTGGGAGCGCCCCAGTTCTTCTCGAACCAGGCCTTGTCCTTTCCCTCGAGCTCGGCAGGTTTCAAGGACGCATCGAGATAGGGATTCCCGCCACACCCGGTCACGAGCATCACTGCGAGCAGCACCACGATGGTCCATCGCATGGTTGTATACCCTCCACGCTAATCGACGTCGCTCATGCTTTGAATTTTAAACTGCGGTCATCGGCCTGTCAAACGAGGCGCCCGGATGGGGCCACACATTGCATTCGCCGCCCGATGCTTTTACAATAACTTACACGTGCACCGGCAAGAATCTCAGCACCCCACGCGCGAAAGGAATTCACGATGAAACTTTTTCTCGACACCGCGAATGTCAAAGAGATTCAGGAAGCCGCGAGCCTCGGGTTACTGGACGGCGTCACGACCAATCCCTCCCTCGTGTCGAAGGAAGGGCGCAGCTTCCGCGACGTGTTGCTGGAGATCTGTCAGCTCGTGGATGGGCCGATCAGCGCCGAGGTGGTCAGCGTCGAAGCGGAGGCGATGATCAAAGAGGGACGGGAACTCGCCAAAATCCACAAGAACATCGTGGTGAAATGCCCGCTGATCCCGGAAGGCCTCAAGGCGACCAAGAAATTGGCCTCCGAAGGCATTCGCGTGAACGTCACGCTCTGCTTCTCCCCCACTCAAGCGCTGTTGGCCGCCAAGGCCGGGGCCTGGTGTGTGTCGCCCTTCATCGGACGCCTGGACGATGTCAGCTCCAACGGGATGGAACTGATTCGCCAGATCGTGACGATCTATCGCAATTACCAGTACAAGACGCTCGTGCTCGTCGCCAGCGTCCGGCATCCCCAGCATGTCGTCGAGGCGGCGTTGGTCGGAGGGGACATCTGCACCATGCCCTACGCCGTGTACCAACAGCTCTTCAAACATCCCCTGACCGACGTCGGTCTCAAAAAGTTTCTGGCCGACTGGAGCGAGCGCGGCCGGCAGTAACACCGTAACTTCGGGTTAGCGGGGTAACCGGGCTAAAGGGGTAAAGAACCCGCAGCGTGCTGTTGCTCGGTATCCCGCTATACATTGACCCCCTTACCCCGATCCAGGAGGGCGCAGGCCCGCTTAAACACGGCATGGAACATCGGTCGGGTCAGTTTGCGAGTAAAGGTATTCTGCTGGCTGGGATGGTAGGACCCGATGAGGGTCACTCCCCAGGAAAACCGGTACTGCGCGCCGTGGGTGAAGCGGGGGGCCGGCGACGGGACCGGATGTCCGAGCTCTCGACAAGCCCTGAGGTACTGATCGAACGCGATCTTGCCCAGCGCCACCACCACCCGTAGCTTCCCAAGCAAGCGCAGCTCTTCCAGGACATACGGCCGACAGGCGCCGAACTCTTCAGGGCGCGGCTTATTGCCCGGTGGAGCGCATCGCACCACCGCGGCGACATAGCAGTCCGTGACGCGAAGGCCGTCGTCGCGGTGCGTCGAATGGGGCTGGTTGGCAAACCCGAAGCGATGCAGCGCTTCGTAGAGCCAGTCCCCGCTGCGGTCTCCGGTGAACACCCGGCCGGTGCGGTTCCCGCCATGGGCGGCGGGTGCCAGCCCCACCACGAAGAGACGGGCGTCCGGATCGCCGAAGCCCGGAACCGGACGGCCCCAATAGGTCCAGTCACGGAACTGCCGCCGTTTGGATCCGGCGATCGCTTCTCGATGGGCGACCAGTCGGGGACACCGCGTGCATCGCGTAATCCGGTCGTTGAGTACGTCGAGGGCTCTCATTGGGAGCCAGTCTAGCATACATGCCGAACGGGAAACCCCTTGCCGCTCGCGTGGCTTCCTGCTAGCATGACACAGATTCAACCTGAGGGAATCCGCATGCTGAGCTGGTGTGTGAGTCAGTGCGCGGCGGCATTCAGACTGCTGGTTCGCGTGACGGTGTATACGGTCATCGCCTTCGCCGCGAACCCGCTCCCCGTGCCGGCTCTGCAGGAGAGAGCCGCAAGCGAACCGGCCCCCACTCTTCAGCAGGAAGCCTCGCCGCCTGCACCGGCGGGGTCTTCCCAGGCCGGTTCCTCTTCCACCCCTGCCCCTCCTGAAGAACCGATCGAGAAACCGGCGGCGCCGGAGCAGGAGAACGCGGTCATGGCGCCCGAGGAACCGGAGGCCGCCCCCGACACGGAAGATCGACTCGTGATTCTCCCGGAGATCCAGCGGGAGGGACCGCGGCATTTCCTCAGCTCGTTCAAACTCCCGGACAAACTGTTCTTCGCCGGACAGCCGGTGCCGTTGGACAACTGGCACGTCCGCGAGCGGATTGAATTCGAGTTCTATCAGTTCCTGGCGGAAGAAGGCGAGAGCATCATCCTGGCCAAGCGAACCGGCCGGTGCTTCCCACCCGTCGAAAAACAGTTAGCCGAGGCCGGCCTGCCGGACGATCTGAAGTACATGCTCTTGGTGGAGAGCAAATGCGTCGCGGCTGCCTCTTCACGGGCCAGGGCGACCGGACCCTGGCAGTTCATCCGGTCCACCGGGAAACGCTTCAAGCTGCAGAGTGACTACTGGCGTGACGAACGCCGGAACCTGGAAATGTCCACCGAGGCCGCTCTCAAATATCTTCGGGCGTTGAAAGAGGAGATGGGCGACTGGTTCCTGGCGATGGCCTCCTATAATACCGGCGACGTCCGCATCAAGAAGTTGCTCAAGCAACAGAAGGTGAATGATTACTGGAAGCTCCATTACGTGAGCGAAACGATGCGCTATGTGCCCAGGATCATCGCGGCCAAGGAGATCTATTCCCAGCCAGAAAAGTATCTCGGGCTGACGAAGGATGACCTCTACGTGCCGTTGGAGACTGAAACAGTCACTGTCAACGTCAAGGAGGCGCAGCGGCATCTGGCTGCGATCGCCGAGGAGTTCGGCACCTACTTCCTGGAACTCAAATTGCTGAACCCGGAAATCAGGAAAGAGTATCTGCCCAAGGGCAACCATCAGATCAAGGTCCCCAAACAAACCTGCCCCTTCCGCTGTTTCAAGCAAGACAAGGCCCCTTAAACTCAGGAGCCTGTCGGTGAATCCGGCTCCAAGATGCACATCGGCGTGAGGCAGCCTCGGCTTCGCGCGCTGCTGGCTCGGCTGCTTGAGGCGGGACTGCGCGCGGTGGACCCGGCCGGCGCCCTTCGCCGCCACGTCAGGCGGGCCGGGGTCCGGCTCCACGTGGGCCGGCAGCGCTATGACCTGCGTGAGTATTCACGCGTCGTGGCGGTGGGCGCCGGCAAGGCGTCTGCGCGCATGGCGGTGGCGCTCGAAGGCACGCTCGGGGACCGGTTGGCTGGGGGCCTGGTGGTGGTGAAGTATGGGCACGCCGCCCCGACCAAGACGATCGAGGTGGTGGAGGCCGCCCACCCCGTCCCCGATCAGGCCGGCCGGAGGGCGGCGGCGCGGCTGCTGGCGCTCGCAGGTGGGCTGACCCCGAACGACCTGCTGTTAGTGTTGCTGTCCGGCGGTGCTTCGAGCCTGCTGCCTGCCCCGGCGCCGGGGCTCAGCCTGCGGGATAAACAGCAGACGACCCGATTGTTGCTGCGAAGCGGGGCGACAATCCAGGAGATCAACGCGGTTCGCAAACACCTCTCCGCCATTAAAGGGGGCCGGCTCGTGGCCTCGACGCCGGCCAGGGTGGTCAGCCTGATCCTATCCGATGTGATCGGCGACGATCTGGGAGCGATCGGCTCCGGCCCGACCGCCCCGGACCCCACCACCTACGAGGAGGCTTGCAGGACCTTGCACCGGTATCGACTCTGGCAGGTGGTCCCTCCGCGGGTACAGAGCCACTTAATCAATGGCCAGCGGGGAAGGTATGCGGACACACCGAAGCCAGGGTCATCCGTATTTCGGCATGTGCAGAACCAGCTCATCGGAAACAATAGACAGGCGGTGGAGGCGGTGGCCCGAGCGGTGAGGCAGGCGGGGCTCCGGCCCCTCATCCTGTCCAGTACGCTGACCGGCGAAGCGACGGGAGCCGCCAGGGTGTTCGGGGCCATCGCGCGTGAGATCGCATCGTCCGGAAGGCCGATCGCACGTCCTGCCTGCATCATCGCCGGGGGCGAGCTGACGGTCACCCTGCGGGGTCACGGAACGGGTGGGCGAGCCCAGGAGATGGCGCTGGCGGCGGCGCTCGAAATCGCCGGATTACCCAACGTCTGGATCGCCGCATTCGGAACCGATGGGACGGATGGTCCCACGGACGCCGCCGGGGCGGTGGTGGATGGCCAGACGGTCGCCCGCGCGGCACGCGCCGGGCTGAATCCTGCAGGCGCGCTCCGTTGCAACGACGCGTACCCATTTTTCAAAACACTCGACGGCCATATTACCAGCGGCCCCACCGGCACAAACGTGAACGACCTCTATTTGCTCATTGCTCTCTGACCTTGATCCATCCCGTGGTATTCCTCTTTCAACAGGCTCACGTTGTCTGGTGCAACGGATCCCACGCGGCTTGGCCAGGTGAGGGGGTCGAACGAGGGTCAACACACCCCGAATGCTGGTTGAGAAATACTTGGTGGTTGACCTCCCTCATGCTAGCATTGTCACAGGCCGCTCGCGGGGCTGGCACATACAGAACGTCCTGAGGAGATCGCTTGGGCCGGAGAATCAAAGAACGACGGTGGTACTACATGGGGGCTATCAGCCTGGGGATCATCACTCTGGTTGGGGAGTCCTCGTTTCACCAGGTGGCGGATCTCCCAGTGGCTCCGCCACAGATCCAAGCGACACGGTCACGCGCGTTTCTCAGCTCGTTCAGGCTCCCCGACACACTCACCTTTGCCGGTCAGCAGGTGCCGCTGGATAATTGGGACGTCCGGGAACGCATCGAATACGAGTTCTACCAGTTCCTGGCCGATGAGGGCGACAGCATCATCCTCGCCAAACGGACCGGTCGTTGCTTCCCACCCGTCGAAAAGCAATTGGCGGAGGCCGGCCTCCCGGAGGACCTCAAGTACATGCTGTTGGTGGAGAGCAAATGCATTTCGGCGGCCTATTCCCGCGCGAAGGCCTCCGGGCCCTGGCAATTCATCCGTTCCACCGGCAAACAGTACAAGCTGCGCACCGATCAGTGGCGCGACGAGCGTCGCAACCTGGAAATGTCCACAGACGCGGCGATCAAGCATTTGCGTCAACTGCAGGAGGAGATGGGCGACTGGTTCCTGGCGATGGCTGCCTACAATGCTGGGGAATATCGGATCAAGCAATTGCTGAAAGACCAAAAGATCGACGAATATTGGAAGCTCCACCATGTGCGGGAAACCATGTACTACGTCCCCCGCATTATCGCCGCCAAGGAGATCTACTCACAGCCGGAAAAGTACCTTGGCCTGACAGAGAGTGACCTGTACCAACCGTTGGAGACCGAGACGGTGACGGTGGAGGTCACGGAGCCCAGGCGACATTTGACCTCCATTGCCGAGGAGTTCGGCACCTATTTTCTGGAACTCAAACTGCTGAACCCGGAAATCAGGAAAGAGTATCTGCCCAAGGGCACCCATCAGATCAAGGTCCCGAAGCAAACCTGCACCGCGCGTTGCTCCCAGCAGCAGGGGAACGCCACATGAGCATGCCGCAGTCGCGCGTCGTCGCCAGTTCCGCCACACCGACGTGAACAGTCCGGATTGACTCATCGCTTTCTGACCCGACTACAGCGATCAGCGGACAAGGTCTTGTCCTTTCTGCCCTCTCGACCTGCGCCTCCCTGATGCCATATGCTTGGAACCAAGATCGAAGTCAGCCGAGTCTCCTGGACATGCCATGTCTGATTCGCTCCTGGTGTCATTGACAAGCTGCAACGATCCGGCGCTCGTCGGCGGCAAGGCGGCCGGACTGGGCTGGTTGCTCCGCAACGGGTTCCCCGTGCCGCCCGGCGTCTGCGTGACGACCGCCGCCTACCACGCCACGCTCCGGATCGCCGGCCTGGACCCCGCCCGGCAGTGGGCCGAGGTTCATCGTGCCTCTCAAGACGCGCGCGGCCCCTTATTGGACGAGTGGCGGCGTCGGGTCGCTGCGCTCACCCTGCCACGCCCGCTTCAGGAGACCCTCCACCTCGAATTGACCGAGCTGGGCCTTGGCCCGGCGGCGCTCTGGGCGGTCCGCTCGTCGGCCTCTGCTGAAGACAAGGAGGAGGCCACGTTTGCCGGCGTCTACCGAACAGCCCTGGGGGTGTCGCAGGAGGCGATTCCAGCCGCGATCATCGAATGTTGGGCCTCGCTCTGGACCATTGCGGCCTTTTCCTACCATCAGCGAGCGGGACAAGGCACCGTGGTCCCGGCCATGGCGGTGGTGATTCAGCCGCTCCTCTCTCCACGAGCGGCCGGAGTCGCCTACTCCTGCCACCCGGTCACGGGCCAGCGCGACCAGGTGGTGATCAACGCGGTCTTCGGGTTGGCGGAGCCACTCGTGAGCGGACGCATGATTCCTGATGAATACACGGTGGAAGTCAGGACCCAGCCGGAGTCGAAGACGCTGCTTCAGCAGGAGATTGCCCAGAAGCCGAGCGCCAGGCTCGTGACCCCCTCCGGGCTGACCGACCACCCGCTGCCCGAGGAGGACCAGCGGAAGCCCGTCTTGGCCGGTCATGAAGCCATTGAGCTGGCCGCCCTGGCCAAGCGCGTCGAGCAGAGGCTGGGGAGACCGGTGGACATCGAATGGGCGCTGGACGGCAGCGCCGCTTGGCTCTTGCAGGCAAGGGCCATTCCTGATTCAGGCGCAGGGGCTCGGCTGACCGAGCGCACCTGCGTCTGGTCCCGCGCCAACTTCAAGGAGACGCTCCCCGAACTGCCGAGCCAGTTGGCCCTGTCGTTTGTCCAGGAATTCATGGAGACGAACATCGTGCGCCATTATCGGGAAATCGGCTGCCGTATCCCGCCAGGCCTCTCGTCGGTCCGGGTCATCCAAGGCCGACCCTATATCAACGTCACGCTGTTTCAGTCGGTGACGGCTCAGTTGGGCGGGGATCCCACTCTGATCGCAGAACAGATGGGCGGCGACGCGCTGCCGGTCCCGGCCGGCGTCACGCGCTTGGCCTGGTGGCGCCTGGCTCGGGCCGCGGTCCTCCTGGAGTGGAAGATCTGGAGCGCGGTCTGGCTGGCACCGGCCCGGTTTGCCGAGATGAAGCGGCTGGGCATGGCCCAGACTGATCACTCGCTCGAGAATCTCAGCGAGACAGGATTGCTGAATCGGTCGGAGTCGCTGCACAGACGAGCCCGGGAGCGCGACCTGACCTTCGCCATCGTGAGCGGGGTGTCCCAAGCCCTCTTTGTTCTGGGCGCGACCCTCGAACGACGGCTGCCCGGGCGCTGGCGGCCGCTCCTCAATGCAGCCACCCGAGGTCTCGGCGGAATCATCAGCGCCAATCAGATCCTCCAGTTGGCCGAACTGGCGGAGCTGGCGCGACGCGAGCCGGTCGCCCGGGCCTTCCTGCTGGCGGAACGATGGGAACCCGAGGGGTTTCGTGCCAGGCTGGCAGGGACGCGATGGCTGCAAGCCTTGGACGAGTTTCTGGCAGAGTACGGCCACCGAGCGTTTGGCGAATCCGACATCATGTCGCCACGGTTCGCCGAAACGCCGGCCTATGTGCTGGGCATCATCCGGGGGCATCTGCAGGCTCCTGCCGCTCGGTCTGTCGCTGATATCCGCTTCGAACAGCAAGCGGCTCGGCAGGCGGCGCTGACCAGCATCCGGAAAGCATTCGGCTGGCGACTCCACGAGTGGGCATGGTTTTGGCTGTGGTATCAGGCCCTGTCCCGATATCTCGAGTTGAGGGAGGGGAGCCGTCACCATCTGATGCATTTCTTGACCGGGCTGCGTCGCCTTGTGCTCATCTTGGGCCAGAGGCTGGTCGCTCGCGGCGTGCTGCATTCCGGTGAAGATCTCTTCTTTCTCAGCCCCGATGAGGTGACAGCCGCCGTGGCCGGGTCGACCCGAGACTGGAACACGCTGGTGACTGCGCGGCGGGAGGCGCGAGCCAGAAACGCTCAGCAGACAGCCCCCGATACAGTGCCGTCTTCGACAATCCCACGGGCGAAGACTGAGCCCGACACCGAATGGGACGTCCCGTTGAAGGGCATTCCCATCAGTGCCGGGTTCGTGGAGGGACCGGTCCGGCTGATGCTGTCGCCGGGTGACGCGGCCAAGGTGAAGAACGGGGACATCCTCGTCGTGCCGGTGATTGATCCCGGCATGGCCCCGCTGTTCGGGCTGGCGGCTGGACTCATCGTCGAAATGGGCGGCACGCTCTCGCACGGGGCGATCATCGCGCGCGAGTACGGCATCCCGGCCATAGCCAATATTCCTCGGGTGACGCGCCTTCTCCGGGACGGCGAGCGGGTGGCCGTCGACGCCTCCCTGGGAGTGATAACTCGTCTGAATTCTGATACAGTTTCGCGCTGAGCGGGACGGCCGCGAGAGCATCTGGCACACGAGTCTAGGTCAGTGCTAGGATCGTCAGAGCGCGTAGCACGGGGAAGAATCGTAGAGAAAGGGGGGCGACCATGCAGTCTATACGAATGTACGCATCGGTCTTAGCGGTCGGGGTGTTCCTGTGCGCGGTGACGGTCCGGGCGGCGGACCAGAAGGTGACGCTCATGTTGGGCGGGAAGTTCTGCGAGTTCTACCCGGATGCAATCGAGACGGCCTTGAAACAAGTCTCTGGAGTCAAGGGCGTGGACCTCAAGAGCATGAAGGGACACGCGGTCGTGGAAGTGGAAGCCGGGAAGGTCAAGCCTGATCAACTCGCCGACGCGGTCAGTGGCGTCAAAGGGGAGGGCTGGCACTGCAAGGCCGAGGTGATGAAATAGTCGTCAAGCAGGAATCGCGTAGCCATACCCTTCACGGCTTCGGCACTGGCTGGCCGGCCCAGCCGGTCTTGGACGCGAACCCAGTTCCGTAGCGATCGTGGAGTTCGAAAAACTGGTACGCCTTGCAGTCGGTGAGCACCTCCTTGATCTCTTGCAGATAGCGATCGAAGGTGTATTCGAACCGGACGCCCTGACCTCCAACCAGCGTGACGCGACGGCGGACGGGATCAATGGCACTCTCCTGGTGGAAGACGTAGCGGTAGTAGGGGCTGTCAGATCCGCCGATGTGCCGAAGGAACTGCGTCCAAGTCGGCGGCTTGTCCACGGACAAGCGCCGTCTGATGTTCACTCCTTCGACCGGCCCGAACTTCTCGAAAAACTCCTTGAACATATTGTCCTGCCAATTGTGCTCGCCGGCTATATGACGAATCGCGTGGTCCAAGGGGACCACCGTGTGGGTCTCCCATCGGGATCCGGGAGCCCAATGAAAGATCACGCCGTTGGTCGGGCCGTTCCATTCCGTCCCGCCCACTTGCTCCACCTGGTGCTCGATGATCTTGATGGCCCAGGCCCAGTACAAGAAATCGACGAAGCGGGGGTCATCAGGCTTCAGCGTCAGGGCCTCGGTACGGAGCGGAGCGGTCGGATTGTAGGTCGTCCGCACGTCTTTGCAGTGCTCGACCCATTGGGCCTCTGACCAGGCTGCGCTGCTCAGCGGAAAGGCTTCCGCCAGCCCTGCCGCGGCCAGCAGGCAGATGACAGCAACGCTCACACCGATCAATCGATCACCATTCATAATGATCTTTCAGTCTAGATCCCGGCGCATACCGACGTGCTCCGCATCTTAACAGATCGGGTGCCGCTGTTGCTTTCTTGACGAGCGACCTAGATTCCCGTACCCTTGCCGCGAGGAGCCGCAGGGCACGACAAATTTCCACCCTGTACGCGCCGTGATGATGGACATGACCTCCTTCTCGGTGGGCCTGGTGGCCGGCCTCCTCCTGGGGGGATTACTGGCCGGGCTCTGGGCCGTCGCGCGCTTGCGCACGCAGGTCGCGGTGGCCGAGGCACGGCGCGACGAGACCCTGAAAAGTCTGCATGAACAGAAGAATCTCTTGGCGCAGGCTCGACAGGATCTGACCGAGGCGTTCAGAGCGTTGTCGGGTGACGCCTTGAAGAGCAACAACGAAGCCTTCCTCACCCTCGCGAAGACCTCGTTCGAACGGGTTCAGGCGGAAGCCAAGGGGGACCTCGCGCAACGGCAGCAAGCGATCACCGCCCTGGTCAAGCCGCTCCAGGAGTCGCTCACGCGTTACGAAGACCAGCTCCATCAGATGGAGCGCGCACGCCAGGTGGCGTACGGCGGGCTCGACCAGCACCTCCAACGGTTGCAGCAGGAGACCGGTAATCTGGTCAAGGCCCTGCGGGCGCCGAGCGTCAGGGGACGGTGGGGCGAGATTACCCTCAGGCGCGTGGCCGAACTCGCCGGGATGGTGGCCCACTGTGACTTTGTCGAGCAGCCATCCATCGAGACCGAGGAAGGGCGCTCGCGGCCCGACATGGTGGTGTATCTCCCCGGGGGCCGCCAGATCGTGGTGGACGCGAAGGCAGTGCTCTCCGCCTATCTGGAGGCCCACGACGCACAGGAGGAAACCCAGCGTATCGACCGGCTCCGCCGGCATGCGGCCCAAGTGCGGTCCCGCATGGATGAGTTGAGCGCCAAGGCGTACTGGAGTCAATTCCCTCAGGCACCGGAGTTCGTCGTGCTGTTTCTCCCCGGCGAACACTTTCTCGGCGCCGCCCTCGAACAGGACCCCGCCTTGATCGAGGACGGCTTCGCGCGGCGCGTCATCCTCGCCACCCCCACCACCTTGATCGCGCTGCTGCACGCCGTCGCGTACGGGTGGCGGCAGGAGCAACTGAGCGAACACGCGCAGCAGGCCGGTCTGCTCGGGAAGGAGCTCTACGATCGCATGGCGGTCCTGGTGGAACACCTGGATGAGGTGGGACAGGCGCTTGCCAGGAGCGTGCAGGCTTACAACAAGGCGGTGGGCTCGATCGAGGCGCGTATCCTTCCGGCCGCTCGGAGGTTCAAGGAGCTGGGCATCGCCTCGGACAAGGACGTGGCGCAGCTTGAGCCGATTGAATCGGTCCCACGGCCGACCCCGCCCGGGGAGTGACGGAAAGGAGCGAGATGACCAACGAGCAGCGGATGGTGACCGAGTTTCATCGCGCGTTCGATATCCTGATCGGCGCCACCCCGACCGCGCCTGATGAGGCGACCCGGTCGTTGCGGGTGCGCTTGATCCAGGAAGAGTTCGACGAACTGCAGGCCGAACTCGGGCAGCAGGACTTGGCCGCCGTGGCCAAGGAACTGGCAGACCTTCTCTACGTGGTCTACGGCACGGCTGTCTCATGCGGGATCGATCTGGAACCGGTGTTTCGTGAGGTCCACCGGTCCAACATGACCAAGGTGGGCGGCCACAAGCGAGCAGACGGGAAATGGGTCAAACCGCCCGGGTACTCCCCGGCCCGTATCCAGCCGATCCTCGCCGCGCAGGGGGACTCAGTCACGGATGGGGTGAGCGAGAGCGGGCGGTTGTAAGGGAAAGGAGCGCAGGCCTCAATGGAACCCCACTGCCCACGCTGCAGGCAAGACATCGTCCAACGGATCCGTCGGCAGGGTCTGCTCGATTACCTGCTGAGCATCGCGTACATCTACCCCTTCCGCTGCCAGGTCTGCTTCCATCGCTTCAGGACCTTCCAGTGGGGAGTCCGGTACGTAAAACAAACACTCGAGAAACGCCAGCATGACCGCATCGTGACGAGGTTCCAGATCACCTTCTCGGGGAATGGGATAGACGGAAGCGGGACGGTGACCCTCGTCTCACTGGTAGGGTGCGCGATAGAGACCGACACCAAGCTGTCGTCAGGCCAAATCCTCCAACTGCAACTGAAGCCGTCTGATCGAGACCCCGCGGTCGCGGTGGATGCCGCCGTGGTTCGCGGGATCCGCTCCCCGGTCGTGGGACTGCAATTCCTCCGATTCCGGATGGAAGAGAGGGAGCGCCTCAGTCAGTTCGTGCGCGGCCTTCGCGCCACCCAACAACAACGATAACTTTATTGATCTCCCCTGATGAGCAGGTTGTCGATGAGGCGGACGCGCCCGAGCCGGATGGCGCCCAGCAGCACGGCGCCCCGGGTGACACGGCTGAGCGGCTCGAGGGTGTGAGGATCGCACACCGAGAGGTATTCGACCCGGGCCAGGGGTTCCGTCGCGATCCTGTCCCGCATGATCCGTGTGATCCGCGAGGCGGAGCGGACCCCGGCCCGGACCGCAGCCTGTGCCGCCTTTAGCCCGGCGTACAGGACCGGCGCGGCGCGGCGCTGCGCCGGCGTCAGGTATTGATTCCTGGAGCTCAGGGCCAGGCCGTCGTCGTCGCGCACCGTCGGGCAAACCACGACGCGCGCGCCCAGGTTCAGGTCCTCGAGCAACCGACGCACCAGCACCGCCTGTTGAAAGTCCTTCTGGCCTAAGAAGGCGATCTCCGGCCTGACCAGGCTGCAAAGCTTCGCCACAATGGTCGCCACGCCCTCGAAATGGCCGGGACGGCGCGCACCCTCCCATCGTCGCGACAGGCTCTGCACTGCGACGGACGTGGCAAACCCGGGTGGATACATCTCATCCCCGGTCGGGACGAACAGCACGTCCACTCCCTCCGCTCGACACAGCCCGGCATCCGACCTGAACCGCCTCGGATAACGGGAAAAGTCTTCGCGCAGGCCGAACTGAGGCGGGTTCACAAATAGACTCACCACGAGGGCGTCGCAGGACAAGCGGGCTGTTCTGATCAGCGCCCGATGCCCAGCGTGGAGCGCGCCCATGGTCGGCACCAGCCCGATCACGACCCCCTCCCGATGGAGCGAGGCGGACCACGCCGTCATCGCCCGGACTGTGCGGAAGATTCTCATCAGGGAGTCGCCGAGGACCTGCCGCTGCAGGCGGGGCGGGAGCCGTATCGGGGGTTGGGCTGCGGATTGAGCCGGCGCACCTCGGCAGGATCGGCGAGATGATCCAAGAGCTCTCTCACGGTTCGGTTGAAGACGGGATGTCGCCAGTCAGGGTCGAGTTCGGCCATAGGGGTCAGGACGAACCGTCTGAGATGCAACCGGGGGTGAGGAATGGCGAGATTGGATCGGTCGATCACCCGGGTCCCATAGAACAGGATGTCCAGGTCCAGGGTTCGGGGCCCTTCCCGCCTTTCCTGATCCCGGCCAAGCGCCTGCTCCATGTCGCGGCAGACCTCCAGCAAGCGCTCCGGGATCACCTCCGTTTCCAGGCGCACGACGCCGTTCAGAAACCAGCCGCTTCCCGGATTTCCCGCATCGGCCACCGGCTCCGTTTCGTAGAGGGACGACACCGCGATGACCCGCGTGTTGGGCAGCAGGCTCAGCAGCGTCACAGCCCGATCGCAAAAATCCAACCGGTCACCGAGGTTCGACCCGAATCCGATAAAAACCGTCTCTCGTCCCACCTTCTTCCCCCCTCCCCCAAGAGGCGGAAATCACAATTTCGGGCGGCCTGGCTGAACTCTCCTGCGCGCGTCATCGACCCGTTGCATCTCAAGAGCAACGGGTACCCGGCACACCATCCGCCTTATTTTCTCAGTGGGGCTGGCGGCTGGGCTGGCCTTCACTGCGCGCGTCCACCGAGCACTCCATCCGCCTCGGCCCGGAACTAATAAATCCTGAGTGCGCGGTGCGCGAGCACAACGGGCAGCCCTGCCGCCCCGCCCCTCTTTCTTGTGTGCGCGACGCGCGAGCAGGGGAGGCTGCCTGGCCACCACATTCCCGCTCTTGCGTGCGCGCTGCGCGAGCACGGAGGTCAGCCAGGCTGCCCACGAACTTAATTCTTTCTTCCTAAAATCCTACCCTTGCCAACCGTTCGACCGCCTCCGCCAACCGTTCCTTGGGCGTGCACAGGGTCATCCGGACGTAGCCCTCGCCGGCCTGCCCGAACCCGTTGCCGGGCGTCGTCAGGAGGCCCGCCTTCTCCAGCAGGTGTGCGGTGAACGACGCCGAGGTATAGCCCTTCGGCACCGCAACCCAGACGTAGAAGGCTGCGGGCGGGGGATCCACCGCGAGCCCCAGCTTCTTGAGGCCGGGCACCAGGACATCGCGCCGCTCCTGATAGATTTTTCGCAGGCCGTCTGTCACCGCATCGTCCAATTGCAGGGCCACAATGCCGGCCTCCTGGACGGCCTGGAAAACGCCCGAGTCCAGGTTGCTCTTTACCTTGCCCAGCGCCGTCAGGACCTGTCGGTTCCCCACCGCGAACCCGATGCGCCAGCCGGTCATGTTGAAGGTCTTCGACAGGGAGTGAAACTCGATGCCGACCTCTTTCGCGCCCTCGACCTCAAGAAAACTCGCCGGCCGCCGGCCATCGTAATAGATCTCCGAATAGGCCGCGTCGTGACAGACGATGATCTTGTGCCTCTGCGCAAAGGCGACGACCTGTGTGAAATACTCCTTGCTCATGACGACCGACGTGGGATTGTTGGGCGAATTGAGGAACATGAGCTTCGCCTTCTTGGCCACCGCCTTGGGGATTGCCCCCAAATCGGGCAGAAAGGCGTTCTTCTTCGTCAGCGGCATGAGATGCGCGACGCCGCCCGCGAAGCCGGTCGCGACCGGATAGACGGGATAGCCTGGACTCGGCACCAACACGACATCGCCGGGATCCACGAAGGCCAGCGGGATGTGGCCGATGCCTTCCTTCGAGCCGATCAGCGTCAGGACCTCGGAGGTAGGGTCCAGCAATACCCCGAACCGCCGCTTGTACCAGGCAGCCACCGCTCGACGGAACGAGAGGAGGCCCTCATAGGAGGGATACTGGTGGTTCTTCGGGTCGGCTGCCGCCTGCTTCAACCGTTCGACGATCGGGGCGGGCGTCGGCAAGTCCGGGTCGCCGATCCCGAGGTTGATGATATCCATCCCGCGGGCGAGAGCCTTCTGCTTCACCGCGTCGATCGCCGCGAAGAGATAGGGCGGGAGGGACTTGATCCGCCGGGCAGGCTGTATCGGAAATCCGGCCATTCGGTCTTGCTCCTTGTCGACCAGGCTGAGGTTGAGGGGAAGGTTGAGCGAAGTTCTAGGTTACTTCAGAAGGAGGGTCGCAATCAATGCG
>JAHFEU010000010.1:0-16473 GCA_023248295.1 Nitrospirota bacterium
CCGCACGGAGCCGCTCCTTGTAGCGGGTGGCCCAGGCCTCGAACGCGTTCCGGTCCACGAAATGATCCCTGAGCAGCTCATTCCGCTCCTCCGCCGCCTGCCGGAAGTCGCAGAACGAACGGAAGACGTTGGTATAGTCGGCACAGCTCCCACGCATCAAATCCAGCAGGTCCCGCATCAAGGCGTCGTCTCCTGACCGCAACTCCTTGAGCCCCAGCTTGGCCTGCATCAGCTCGGCGTAGTGCTCCGCGAACACGACCTCGTAGGCATCGAGTCCGGCTTTGATCGCCTCGTCGGGCACCAGCGGGGTCAGCGCCTGGGCCAGGCAGCGTAAGTTGAAGTAGCCGATGTCCGGCTGGTTCCGGAAGGCATAGCGCCCGTGCCGGTCGGAATGGTTACAGATGAAGCCGGGATCGTAGTCGTCCAGGAAGCCGAACGGGCCGTAGTCGAGGGTCATCCCCAGGACGGACATGTTGTCGCTGTTCATCACGCCGTGCGCGAAGCCTACCGCCTGCCATTTGGCGATCAGGCGCGCCGTACGGACCGCCACGTCGTGGTAGAACCGTGCGTACCCATCAGGGCCGCGCGCCAGGTCCTGCACGGTCGGAGAATACTGCGCGATCACGTAATCCGCCAGAGTCTTGATGTGGTCGAATTGCCGCCGCCAATAGAAGAATTCGAAGTGGCCGAACCGGACGTGAGACGGCGCCAGCCGCAACAGCATCGAGCCCGGTTCGACTTGCTCGCGAAGGACCTCGTCCTGGCTTCCCACCACACACAAGGCGCGCGTCGTGGGAATGCCCAACCCATGCATGGCCTCGCTGCAAAGGTACTCGCGGATGCAGGAGCGCAGCACGGCGCGGCCGTCATCGTCACGCGAGAAGGGCGTCAGGCCCGCGCCCTTGAGATGCAGGTCCCACTTTTCACCCCGGCTGTTGCGGACCTCGCCCAGCAGGATGGCGCGGCCGTCACCGAGGCGGGAGACATAGGCGCCGAACTGATGGCCGGCATAGACCATCGCGAGCGGCTCGCTGCCCGGCAGCAGATACTGGCCGCCGAAGCAGCCGGCGAACTCCGGCCGCTCGGCCTCTCCCGGGTCCAGATCGATCAGGGCCGCGGCGTCAGGGTTGACGCTCACCAGGAACGGATTCTTGAGCGGCGTCGGCGTCACCTTCGCGTAGAAGACCTCGGGCAGGCGCGCAAAGGTGTTGTCGAAGTGGAGGGTCTCGAGCGTGCTCCGCGCGGTCATGGGGTCATCATAACACGCTTGGCACGGCGGGGTCTGCCGCCCAGAGCGGCGGACCGTCAGGAGCAGCCCGGTGGGCTCAGAATCGGTAGCCGATCTCGAGGATATGCATGTCCACGCCGAGGGTGGTCGGACCATAGATGCCGGCGTCGGAGAAGTGCTGGAACCGGTAGCCGGCATGAAACCCGGGCAGTGGGTCGAAGCCGACGCCGGCCGTGCCGACGATCTGGACCGGGCCGCCGAAGTCCTGCGCGCCAAATCGGTGATTGCTGAAAAATCCGGGGCCAAGGCCCACGTCAATGGAAACGCTCCCGCTCCGGTTACTCACGGCGAGGACCGGCACCAGCGTGGCCATCAGGCTGCTTGTTTTCGCCCCGGTGAGTTCCCCCACGCTGGCGATCAGTCTCGTTTCAAGACCCAAGGCGGAGGCCCTGCGCCACCATCCCCACGGGAGCCTGACGAGCGCAGCGATGTCGTACAACTGAAAGCTTTCCTTTTGGTCCTTGCCTAAAGGAGAATCGCCCGCGATGCCGTATCGGGGACTGACCGAGAGCAAGGCCATCGGTTTTGCCGGCTCCTCGCCGAATGAAGTATCGCCGGCGAGGCCGACTTGGGGAGGGACTACGAGCACGACCAGGTGTTCTGCCCAACCGGGAGGGGAGGCCACGATGGTGAGCGCGAGGGTCAGGATCAGCCCACAGGTGAGAGGATGCGAGAATGCGCTCATGCGCGGAAGGTGAGCATAGAACATGCCAACTCGATGAGCTTGGCTCCGTCAAGGGAATCCCAAGGGATTCCATTGTCGGGCCAGACGATTGAGCGCATACGGCTTTGAGATCGGTGCTTCTCCCGTTCAATCTCGCCCGGATTGACCGAAAATGGTCGTTCCGGCCCTGTGCCGCTTGCTCGCGAACCGGCACTTGCTGGCTGCTCGAGACAGGCGACAGGGCGCCCGCGCAACGAAGTTACGGTCATCCTGTCATCGTCCTTCGCTTCATTGACTCTCCTCGGACCCCTTCCCTATAATGGCCTCCGATTCCGGTTCCATCGCCTGCCTGCATTGAGAATGGCATCGCGTTCTAAGCACAATCTGTCCCGAGTCATCAGCGGATTCAAAGCCCGCCTGCAGCATGCCTTTGCGGTCCAGGCTGAGTCACAGGCGCTTTCTTTCGATGATCTCGCGCTGCTGGAACGAGTGGCTGACGCCGTGGTCAAACGAGACATGGCCGCTCCTGCGACGGTCTTCCTCGAATCCGTCGGCCCCATGAACTTTCTCGGCAGTCAGGCGTTGCATTTCTTGACCCCCATTCTTGATCTGGCCTGCAACACCAGTGAGATCGAGCAGGTTGCCCGCCTGCTTGAACGTCGTGACACCATCCCCCGCCTGATTGTCCTCATCGAGGCGAAATCCGCTCCGAGAGGATTGTCCGCTCGATGACAGCCTCAGCCCAGTCTTCCCGTGAGATGACCGCGGCGCAGCCGCTTCGCGTCATCATCGCGACCGACTGCGGCAGCACGACCACCAAAGCGATCCTGATTGAAAAACTGGGCAACGAATACCGGCAGACCCATCGAGGCGAAGCTCCGACCACGGTGGAGGCGCCCTTTGAAGATGTGACGCGCGGAGTTCTGAACTCATTCGCGGAGCTGGAGGAGTTGTCCGGCCGCAAGATCCTGGATGGCGAGCGCATCATCACTCCGAACCGCGCTGCCCAGGGCGAGCCGAAGGTCGGGGTGGACATTTATATCTCGACGAGCAGCGCCGGTGGAGGGCTTCAGATGATGGTGGCCGGCGCGGTCCAGAGCATGACCGGCGAGAGCGCGCAGCGCTGCGCGCTGGGCGCCGGGGCCATCGTGATGGACGTGCTGGCCTCGAACGACGGCCGGCTGCCGCACGAGAAGATCGAGCGGATCCGCTCGCTTCGTCCTGACATGATTCTGCTCTCCGGCGGGACGGATGGCGGGACGGTCACCCACGTGGTCGAGCTGGCCGAGTACATCTCAGCGGCTGAGCCCCGACCCAGGCTGGGCATGAGTTATCAGCTCCCCTTGATCTACGCCGGCAACAAAGACGCGCGGGACCGGATCAAGGAGATCCTGGGCGGGAAAACCTCGCTCGTCATTACCGACAACATCCGCCCCGTGTTGGAGCGCGAGAACCTGGGGCCGGCCCGCACCAAGATCCATGACCTGTTCCTGGAACACGTGATGGCCCAGGCGCCCGGGTACAAGAAGCTGCTCGAGTGGACCGGTGCCCCGATCATGCCGACGCCTGCCGCGGTCGGGCTCATCATGGAGACGATCGCGAAGAAGGAGAACCTCAACCTGATCGGCGTGGACATCGGAGGGGCCACCACGGACGTGTTCTCGGTCTTCGGCGGCGTCTTCAACCGAACTGTCAGCGCGAATCTCGGACTGTCCTACAGCGTCTCCAACGTCCTGGCGGAGGCCGGGTTGGCCAACATCCTGCGGTGGGTACCCTTCACGATCGAAGAGCAGACCCTGCGCAACCGGATCAAGAACAAGATGATCCGGCCGACCACGATTCCGCAGACGCTCGACGAGCTGCAGATCGAGCATGCCATCGCGCGGGAAGCCTTGCGGCTGGCTCTGGCGCATCACGCGTCGCTGGCCACCGGCCTCAAGGGCGTGCAGCAGGAACGCACCATATCGGACATCTTCGAACAGACGGCCTCGGGCAAGTCGCTCATCGACATGCTCCAACTGGACCTGATCGTGGGGAGCGGCGGCATCCTGTCGCACGCGCCGCGGCGCGTCCAGGCCATGCTGATGATGGTGGACGCCTACGAACCACTCGGCGTCACCCGGCTGTCCGTGGACAGCATCTTCATGATGCCGCACCTGGGCGTCCTCTCGACCGTGAACGAGCAGGCCGCGACGGACGTGTTCGTGCGAGACTGCATGATCTACCTCGGCACCTGCGTGGCTCCGATCGGACAAGGCAAGGAGGGGGAGCGGTGCGCCGACTATACGATCACCTTTGGAGAGGGCCGCAGTCCGGAGCGCGGGACGCTCGCCTTTGGCGACTTGCGGCTCTTCCCCCTGGGTCGCGACGACCGCGCGCAGATCGAGCTGCGACCGGCCAAGCAGGTGGATCTCGGCGAAGGCAGGGGTGTGTCGGTGACGCGCGAGGTGCGGGGCGGCGAGGTCGGCCTTCTGTTGGATGGCCGCGGAAGGCCCCTCCAGCTTCCGGCCAACCTGGAGGCGCGACTGGCAGCCTTGACCCGTTGGCACCGGGCCGTAGATCTCTATCCGGGGAAGAGCTGATAGCTGATGGCGTATGGCTCAGGCTGAAGAGCTTATGGCTTATAGCAAGAAGTGGGATTCTCCGGCCACCCGGCGAGAGCCTCTGGGTCTAACGATAAGCTATAGGCCATAGGCTCTTCGCAGAAGGCCATCGGCTCTGCTGGCCGCTCTGGCCATTTGCTATATGCCATCAGCCATACGCTCTTAGTTGTTTATGGGACATGCCTACACGCCAGGCCTGACCGTCACCGAGCGAACGGTCATCAGAAAGCGCCGGCTCTTGCCGATTCCCGGGACGGTGCTGGCCAAAGCCGGCGACCGCGTCCGGGCAGAGACCGTGGTGGCCCGGGCTGAGTTGCCGGGAAAAGTCCATGTCGTGAACGTGGCGAATCTGCTCGGTCTCGCGCCGGACGAGATCCAGGACTACCTGGTCAAGAAGGAAGGAGAGGCAGTCGGCCAGGACGAAGTCATCGCGGAGAACAAACCCTTTATTAGATGGTTCAAAACAGAGGTCCGCTCGCCCATCCGGGGAAAGGTGGAATCCGTCTCCACGATCACGGGACAGGTGCTGCTCCGCGAGCCGCCTCGTCCGCTGGAGCGGCTGGCATACGTGGACGGGGCGGTGGTGGACCTCCATCCCGGACAAGGCGTGACGGTCGAGACTTCCTGCAGCATGGTTCAGGGGATCTTCGGCATCGGCGGGGAAACCTGGGGAGAACTTGTGATGGCCGTGGGCTCACCGGAGAAGACCGTATCCGTGTCTCAGTTGCTTCCCGCCATGAAAAACAAGATCGTGGTCGGCGGCGCGTTCCTCGGAATCGAGACCATGAAGCGAGCGCGCGAGATCGGCATCGCCGGCCTGGTCGTCGGCGGCATCCATGACAAGGACCTCCGGGAGCTGCTCGGATACGACTTGGGCGTGGCGATCACCGGAACGGAACAGGTGGGGTTCACGCTGGTCATCACCGAGGGGTTCGGCACGATCCCGATGGCGGCCAAGACCTTCGAGTTGCTGGCCAGGCATGCCGGTCAGAAGGCCTCGATCTCAGGCGCGACCCAGATCCGGGCAGGGGTGATTCGTCCGGAAATTCTCATCCCCCAGACGACCGACTCGCCTGGTGCAGGGCCGGCCGGCCGCGCGGTCCCGGCCACGGAGCGCAGTGGGATCAGGATTGGCGACCACGTGCGCATCATTCGAGACCCGCTGTTCGGCAGGATCGGGCGGGTGACGGCGCTGCCGACAGACCTGAGGCAGATCGAGACTGAGAGCGTGGTTCGAGTCCTGGAAGTGAAATTCGCCGACGGCACCTCGGCGGTTATTCCTCGGGCCAATGTGGAGATCATCGAAGGCGAGTGACGGGTGACGAGTGATGGGTAAGGCACAGAAGACTCGGGAGCTGGGGCCCTTGTTCCGCGACGCATTACGCATCACGGGTCACGCATCTCTGCGCGCCGGGGTGCTCGTTCTCCTGGCCTGGGCTGCCCCGGCGACGGCGGCAGCGCAACAAGCCTTCGCGCCACCCCAGAATCTCCGGGTCATCGACACGCCCAGCGATTCCGGAGGAGGGGTGACCGTCCTGTGGGCCAAGGCCGGCTACGACGCTCCGGACGTCCGCTATCAGATTCTGCTGGGTGACGGAGCCGAGCAGAAGATCGTGGCCGAGTTTCCCGCCGATTCTCATTATGTCCGTGACGCGAAATGGCCCTGGTGGACCCGAGTTGACCGGCCGGACGCGCATCAGTTCAACCTGAAATCCGGCAAAGGTCTGGAGTTGAAGAACGGAACGCCCTATGCCGTGACGGTTGCAGTCGTGAAGGGCGCCGAGCGGGTGGAGGCGACGCCGATCCGGGCCGTGCCCGAGCCCAACTGGGTGAACTGGAATCAGATGAACAACCTCTTCCTGGTCCTCCTCTTCGGGGCCGTGGTGTTCGGTTCGATCAGAGCGGCGAAACGGCGCGAGATCTTTCTGCGGCGGATTCCCGGCCTGGATGCGGTGGATGAGGCGATCGGCCGGGCCACCGAGCTGGGCAAGCCGATTCTCTACTTGACCGGCGCGGGCGACATGAGCGAGCCCTCGACGATCGCCGCCGCGGTGATCCTGGGACGCGTGGCGAAACGGGTCGCGGCGTATGAAACCGACCTGTTGGTGCCGCACCGGGACCCGATCGTCATGGCGGTCTGCCAGGAGATCACGAAGCAGTCGTACCTGGAAGCGGGCAAGCCGGACGTGTACAAAGAAGACTCGAACTTCTTCATCACCACCGATCAGTTCAGCTACACCGCGGCTGTGGACGGCATCATGCTGCGGCGCAAGCCGGCCGCGAATTTCTTCATGGGGTCCTATTTTGCCGAGGCCCTCCTGCTCACCGAGACCGGGGCCAGCACCGGTGCGATCCAGATCGCCGGCACGGACTCAGATCACCAGTTGCCCTTTTTCGTGACAACCTGTGACTACACCTTGATCGGCGAGGAGCTGTACGCGGCAAGCGCGTATCTGTCGAGGGAGCCGGTCCAGTTGGGCACGTTGCGAGGGCAGGACCTCGGCAAGGGGTTCATTCTGGTCGTGCTGGCGCTGGGGACCTTGCTGGCCACGGTGGGCGTCCTCTTCGCGACGGACCTCCCGATGATCGTCCTCGACCTGTTCAAGGACCTGAAATGATCTATCTCAGACGGCAGTTGCCGCTGCTGATTACGTTCGTCATGGGTGTGGTCTTCGCCGGGCAATACTATGTCCCCCATCCGCGCTCGGAGCTCATGCTCACCGAGGTCACCAAGTGGCTCCAGATCATCGGCGGGTTCGCGCTCGTGCTGGGCGTCACCAGCCTGTTCCATCTGCATGCCGTCAAGATTCGCCGGAGAGAGCCCGGGTGGGGCTATAGCATTGTGCTCTACGCCGGCATGCTCGGGACCATCGCCATCGGCTTGTGGGTGAACGGGAAGGAGTCGGTCAACGGGGCGATGACCGCGTTCGGCTGGATCTACTCAAACATGATGGTTCCGCTCCAGGGGACTATGTTTGCCATCCTGGCCTTCTTCATCGCCTCGGCGGCCTATCGTTCGTTCAGAGCCCGTAGCCGCGAGGCGGCTCTGCTGTTGATCGCGGCCATTATCGTGATGATGGGGCGGGTCCCGCTGGGCGAGATGCTGCTCCCCGTCAGCGGGGATCTCACGCAATGGATCCTGAACGTGTTGAATACGTCGGTGCGCCGAGCCATCCTGATCGGCGTCAGCCTGGGCGCCGTGGCATTGTCGCTCAAGATCATCTTCGGCATCGAGCGGGCCTATCTCGGGGGCGGGAGAGAATAGCTCGTGACGGGTGACAGGTGACGGGTGACTGGTAGGAATCGGAACAACTCACGCAGACTGGGGTTTCGAAGGAGGGGCGTGTTTCCTTTTTCGCGTCACGCGTCACGCGTCACGCGTCACGGAAAGTTCTCCCGGGAGACTGGTTGTGACATTCGCTGAGCGCATGCTGCACATTGACCGCCGGATCATTTTTCTGGTGATCGCAGTCTGTACGCTGTTGCCCCTGCTCTATCCGGTCGGTCTGGCGATCAAGGTGTCCCCGGAGGTGCGAGGTGTCCATGACTACCTCGAATCCCTCCCGGAAGGATCGGTCTTTTTGCTGTCGATGGATTTCGATCCGGCCTCCAAGCCGGAGCTCCACCCGCAAGCCGTGGCTCTGCTCCGGCACGCGTTCAAGAAAAATCTCAGGGTCATCGGGATGACGCTCTGGGTGACGGGCACCGGCTTGGCCGATCTGGTCTTCTCGCAGGTGGCCCAAGAAATGGGGAAGGTGAACGGCAAGGATTATGCGTTCCTGGGCTGGAGCCCCGGAGTGGGAGCGCTCATCATTACGATGGGCCAGGACCTCTACAAGGCCTTTCCGAGTGACTATTACAACCAGCCCACGCGTGAGTTGGCGGTCTTGAAGGGCATCCAGAGTCTTCGCGACGTCAATTACGTGGTGAGCCTGGCTGCCGGAACTGCGGGGATCGAGTCCTGGTACGTGTTCGGAAAAGACAAGTATAAGTTTGAACTCGGGGGCGGCTGCACCGGCGTGATTGCGCCTGGCCTCTACCCGCTCCTGCGCAGCGGCCAGATCAATGGCCTGATTGGCGGGCTGCGGGGCGCTGCCGAATATGAAGCGCTCATCGGCCGGAAAGGGCGAGCCGTGGCGGGCATGGACGCGCAATCGGCGACGCACTTCGCGATTATCATGCTGGTGATCCTCTGCAACGTGTTCTACCTGTTCACACGGACCTCGCGCGGGCAGTCCGGCCAGCCGCGAGGGTGAAGCCGGGGTCGAGGAGAAGGCATGCCGTTTGAGACGGTGCTGGGCGCGTGGGTGGCGACGGGGCTGACCCTGTTCATCTTCACGTTCCTTTACCAGGACAACCCGCTCTTCAAATTGGCGGAGCATCTCTACGTGGGCGTCTCGGTGGGGTACACGATTGTGAAGGTGTACGACACGGTGATCGTCCGCCTCCTCTATGAGCCCATGGTCAAACAGGGCGACTGGTCGCTGTTGATCCCACTGGGCATCGGGATGCTCATGCTGGCGCGATATGTTCCAAAGATCGCCTGGCTGTCACGGATTGCGTTCGCATTCATCGTGGGGGTGGGGTCCGGCCTGGCCATCCCGCGGGTCATCTCCTCCTACATCCTGAAGCAGGTCGAGGACACGGTCCGGCCGTTGGTCTCCCTCGCATCGGAGGGGGGGCCGACCTTCACCTACAATCTGCTGGACCCTGCCAGCAACTTGAACGCACTGGTGCTGTTGATCGGAGTGGTCTCGGTCCTGTTTTACTTCTTCTTTTCGGTCGAGCACACCGGACCGGTCAGGGTGGCGGCGCGCACGGGCATCCTGTTCCTGATGATCGCCTTCGGGGCGGCCTTCGGCTACACCGTGATGGCCCGTATGTCGCTCCTGATCGGACGCTTCACGGATCTGATCGAGTTCGCCGATCCCCGGTACGGCCGGGCGTCGCTGTGGCTGCTGGTGGCGACGGTGGCCACGTTGATCGTCTCCAGCGCCCGCCGCCGTGAGCAACCGCCGGGAGGTGGATGAGCCGGAGACGGCCACCGGTCTTCGGTTGCGAGGGCGACCCGGGCTCGGCTAGAATGTCGGACCAGAGCCAAGGACAACGGGCGTCGCAATGCGCGAGTCGGCGAAAGACATGACACACTGTCCGCTCTTGCGGAACCTCCAGTTCACTCCCCTCAAGGAGAACGATGAGCAGTATGTCCTGCTCTGGGATCCGACCGGCCTGACCGCTGAAAAACTCATCGTCCCCTTGAATTACTTTTACCTTCTCCAGTTTTTCGACGGCGAGCATTCCCTGGACCAACTCAGCGCCGAGTACCTGAAGAAGTTCGGGGAGTTCTTCATGCCGGAACGTTTGCAGAAATTGGTGGCCGATCTCGACGAAAAGCTGTTTTTGGAAGGGGAACGGGTGGCATCGGCGAAGGAAAAGGCGGCAGCAGAGTACCGGCAAGCTCCGGTCCGGCGTGCGGTGTATGCAGGGAAGAGTTACGAGGAGGACCAGGAGAAACTGAAACTGCAGCTTGAGGGATTCTTCACCTCCCGCGAAGGGCCGGGCTCACGATCTTCGGTCAACAGGGGCAAGAAGATCAAAGGGATCGTGGTGCCGCACTATGAGATGCGGATGGGCGGGCCGATCTATGCCTGGGCCTATAAGGAGCTGAAGGAAGCCGAGTCGCCGGACCTCTTTGTGATGGTGGGTACGCGCCACGCCGGCCTGAAGAATCTCTTTGCGGTGACGGACAAGGATTTCGAGACCCCTCTTGGACGCGTGCCGGTCGATCGAGTGGTGCTGGAACGGTTCAGGGAGAATGGGGGCACGCCGTTTTTCGAGGAGGATGTCAGCCATCGGAGCGAGCACACGATCGAGTTCCAGCTCCCGTTTCTACAACACACCGTGGGGAGCACGAAGCCGATCACGATGGTGCCGGTCCTGTGCGCGTTCCCGCCGGCGTGTCTCACCGATCCGCAGCTCCACGAGCTGGGCGCAAAGGTCACGTCGTTTCTGGGAGCGATGAACCGGGCCCTGGCGGACTCGGGGAAGGACTTCTGCGTCGTGGCCAGCGCCGACCTCGCGCATATCGGGATGCGCTACGGCGATGCCAAGGCGCCGACCGATTTTTCGTTCCACCGGTGCATGCAGATGGACCTGGAGATGCTGAAACACGTGGAGAATCTGGACGCCGTCGCCTTCGCGCGCTTCATCGAGAAGGAAGAGGATGCTCGACGGATCTGCGGGTTCTCGCCGATTTATACCCTGTTGAAGCTGATCCAGGCGGAGAAAGGGGAGGTGCTTCGCTACGACCGCGGGATCACTGATCAGTTCAACTCCACGGTCACGTTTGCCAGCATGGCGTTCTTCTAGGCAGGCTGCTGAAAAAGCCTCCCAGCGGCGTTCTCAGTCGCTCGAAGCCCTCAACGTACCGAAAAAGTACGCCTCGGGGTCCTCACTCCCTGCGGCCTTGCTGGAGGCCTTTTTGAGCAGCCCGTCCGGATGGCTGTTCACTGATCACTCTTTCACCGTGATCGTCATTTCGATCGGCTCAAGCGGATTGTCCTGCTCATCCCGCGGAACGGCTACGATCTTGTCCAAGACATCCATCCCTCGTATCACTTCCCCGAAGACCGTGTAGCGCCGGTCCAGGCCGCTCGAATCCGCCACGCAGATGAAGAATTGTGACCCGTTGTCGTTGAAATCGCGCGTGCTATTGCTCTCGCGCGGCATTTTGGCCGTGGAGAGGGCGCCGCGCTTGTGAGGACGGTCGTTGGGTTCCGGGTTGAGCCAGTACCCGGGTCCCCCGGTGCCATGCAGCGTCCGCTCCGGGTTCTTGCTCAGCGGATCGCCGCCCTGGATCATGAATCCCGGTACCACGCGGTGAAACGTGGTGCCGTTGTAAAATCCCATCTTGGCCAGCGAGATGAAATTGTCGACGTGCCTGGGGGCTTCATCCGGATAGAACTTGACCACTATCTCGCCGTACTTGGTCGAGATCATAGCCCGCGGGTTTTTTTTCTCAAACTTCATGACCGAGGACATGCGATGAATCTAACAGCCCGATCGTGATTTCGCAACCATCGCTTTCAGCCCGTCGCCCGGTTTAATTTTGACCCAGAGCAGGCCGCCGAGCAGCGCGACCAGCGCGGCTGCCCCCAGCGCGGTGGGCCACCCCGCTTGCTCGGCCAGCCAGGGGGTCAGCACGGGGGAGAGGCTTCCGCCAAGATTGGCGCCGGTGTTCATGAGCCCGGACAGCGTCCCGGCGTGCTCCTTGGACAAGTCTACGGTCGAGGACCAATACGCCCCGACCGTAAAGTACAGCCAGCCCGCGCCCAGCGACAACAGCATGATGGCCAGCAACGGAACCTCGGTGACCGCTCCCAGGAGGATCGACAGCGAGGAGAGCACCATCCCGGTCCCGCCGACGTAGGCTCGTCCCCGGTTGACCCCGAGTCTGCCCGCCAACCGATCCGTCACCCATCCGCCGAGCGGACAGAAAATCGTGATCGCCAGGAACGGGCCTGAAGCGAAGAGCGCCCCTCTCAGCACGCCGAATCCTCGCACGTTCACGAGGTACAGGTAGAACCACGACATGTACACGTAGGCCACGTATCCGAGGCAGCTATAGCTCAGCACGAGCCACCAGATCGTCGAGGTGCCCGCGAACTCCCTCCAGGGAGTCTCCCGGGCAGTCACGGCGACGGCCGGCGGGGAGTTCCCCTCGATCAGCGCCGCTTCGGCGGCATTCACATGTGGGTGCGTGGACGGCCGATCGGTCGCATAGAAGAACCAGAGCCCCGCGATCAGGAGCCCGAGCGCGCCTGCGGCATAAAAAGCGGTCTGCCAGCCGAAGTTCACCATGATCCAGGCGGTCACGGGAGGGGCGAGGGCTGAGCCGATTCCAATTCCTCCGATCGCGATGCCGATGGCAAGACCGCGCTCTCCCGGTCCTGCCCAGTTTGCCACGACGCGATTGAAATTCGGCAGCGCCGCCGCTTCGCCGACGCCGATGAGGAATCTGACCAGGGCGAGCGAGCCGAGCACGCCCAGGAGGTTGGCGGTCGGGAGCGTGGCCGCCACGGCGGTCAGCGCGGTGAAAACGGACCACCAGATGACCGCGAATGTGAGGACCCGGCGCGCCCCCCACCGGTCGCCCAGCCATCCCCCCGGAATTTGGAAGAGCGCGTAGCCGAGCACGAACGCGGAGAACACCTGCCCCATCTGCAAGTCGGTGAGTCCCAGGGCCGGCATCATCTGGCGGGCGGTCACGGAGATGTTCACGCGGTCGATGTACGTCACGATACTGATCGCGAGGAGGAGCGCGAGGATCGTCCATCGGGTGCGGGAAGGTGGAGGTCTATCCGCAAGGGCCTGGGCCATCGCGCCAGTCTCGCTGCGTGAGCGCCGAGAAGACGGACGCATTATAGCCAGCCCCCCGGCCCCTGACCAGTTCCTTCCTGGATTTAGTTTTTCCGAATCTGATAAGATAACAACGAATTCCTGTCGGCTCCACGTTCGGAGGGGGAGTGACTGTTCGTCCTCGGACCCTGGTTCTGAGTCTCCTTGCCATCCTGCTCCTCCTCGTGGTGATTGCGTCCCTTCCGTTCCTCTCCGATCCGGACTACGCCAAAAAACTGATCCTGTCGCAGGTGGAACGACAGGTCGGCCGAAAAATCGAGGTGGGCCAGGCCCGCCTCGAGATCATCCCCAAGATCCGGCTCGAACTCTCCCAGGTGGTTATTCGAGACCTTGACCCGTCCCGGGTCTTCTTCACAGCAAAACGCATGGACCTTGTTCTACGCATGACTCCCTTGTTGCGTTTCCAGGTGGTTGGCAAGCGCTTGAAGGTCGAGGAGCCGCAGGTCGAACTTCGACGCGATCGGGCCGGTCACTGGAATTTTCTTTCCGGAGCTGGCGGGGAGGCGGCCTCGGCGCAAGAGGAAGGCAACCCGCTTGGTCTGCTACTCCGTATCAGGGAGACGACCCTGACGAATGGCGAGATCACCGTGGTTGACGAGTTCCGACAGGACGGGGTCCGATCTCTCCGCGTGAGAACACTGGACGCGATTATGGCGACGGGGGCACGGGGACTACCCGTGGATGTGCGTCTGTCCGCCACCATCCCTGCGACGCTGGGAGTGTCCTCTCTGTCGCTCGTCGGGAAAGTCACCCAGGCGGACCGATCGGTGAGGGTCGCTCCAGACAGCCCGGCGGGGAATGTTCCGGGTGTTCAGTTCGAAGGGGTAGCTGAGGCGTTAAATGTGGACCTTCGACAGGTGGTGGATTTCTTCGGCCCGCGGCCGTTGCCGGAGAGGGTATACGGGGCGGCCAACCTGCGCGGCCGGATCCGTTTGGCCCCCGGCGTGGTTGGGTACGACATGGTGCTGTTGGACATGACGGCCAACGTCGAACACATGTCTCTCAAGGGACAAGCCAGTCTGTCCGGGTTGATGACGGCCCAACCGACGTTCTCGCTGACCTTCTCAGCGTTGCCCGTCGATCTGGGTGAGCTGCTGGACCGCTTGCCCGCCGAGTTGCTCCACCCCAAACTGCACACAATGGTGACCGAGCGCGAGATCGGGGGGACGATAGAAGTGGTCACGGCGACGGTGAGCGGGACCACCATACCCGAGCCGCGGGTGTCAGTGACAGGTGAGTTCCTCGTGCATCAGGGCCATGCGCTCATCGGGAGTGATCGGACACCGGCGCAGAATTTTTCGGGAACCGTCAGTGTCGAGCCCGACCGTGTCAGGCTGACGGATCTGATGGGCCTGTACGGCTCCATGAGGGTCAGCGGAGGAAAGGCCACGGTGTCCTTGACCGAGCCGAGCCCCACGTTGGACTTAGAGCTGGCAGGAGACATGGCGGCGGCTGACCTGATCGCGACTCTGGCCGCCAACGTCCGATCGGACCGACTCGCGAATTCATTGGTGGCGCTGCGCGAGATCCAGGGGGACGCGCTGTTCACCTTTCGAGTTGCAGGGCCGTTGGACAGACCCGATGGACTGAGCTACGTCGGCGCGGAGTTTGTCCCTCGGGATGTGAGCTTTCGGACCCCCGCGGTGCCCGAGCGGATTGTCGGGTTGAAAGGTCGCGTCCTGTTCTCCCCAAAGGGCTGGGAATTTGACAAGCTGGCCGGACGGATGGGGCACACCCAGTTCGAGGTCCAGGGCATCATCACGGCGGGCGAGGAGAGCGCGTTCAGGGGACTCACGGTGCAGGTGAGGGCGGAGGCTCCCGAGCTCGTACGCATGCTGCCCGCAGGGGCCGTCTCCTCGACGGCCGTGAAGGGAACGATCGGAGCCACGGTGTCGCTGTCTGGGCTCACGGGCGCGCCACAATTCAAAGTGGTGATGGAACTCAAGGACACTGAATTGACAGTGGCGGGCATGGTGCGAAAGCCCGAAGGCACCCCGGCGTCGCTCCAAGTCGAGGGGAAGCTTTCGCGCGACTCGGTGCTCTCGGCGGATCGGATCGAGCTGACGATTCCGCCGGTGCGCCTGGCCGGGAAAGGAACCATACGGCTGGGGAAGAAGTTCGGTGTGGATGCGACGTTCGTCTCTGGACCGATAGACTTGGCCAAGTTGCCGCCGGTGATCGAGTCCGGAGGGATCAAGGCCGGGACGCTTGAGGTGTCTCTTGATGTGAAGGGGAAGGAGAGGAACTGGAAGGCCTGGCGGATCAATGGCTGGGTTGCGATTACAGATGGACAGATCACGACCAAGGAACTCGGCCATCAGGTAAAGGACCTGTACGTTCGTCTCAAACTGGTTCGGAACGGGGCTGATCTCAAGAGGCTGGCCTTCCGCATCAAAGACAGCGATGTGCGTCTGTCCGGAACGGTCAGGAACTGGCACGAGACGCCGGCCATCACTCTGAAGGCGGAGTCATCCAAGCTGGACTTCGATCTCCTGATACCGAAGGGCGGGCGGTCCCCCGTGCGGGACTTTCTGGAGACCCTGGCCTCGACCAGTCGGCTGGTTGCCACGGTGGGCATCGAGCGGGGGGTGTACCATCAGTTCTCGTTCACCGAGCTTTCCGGTCGAGTCACCATCCGGGATGGCGTGTTGGATGTTGACCGCCTGAACGGCCAGTCCGACGGGGGGCGCGTGGCCGGGCGTGTGGTCGTGCGATTGCCGAGAGAGAAGCCCGCGGAGACTGAAGTCTCCGTGCGGATTGATGGCGTGCCGTTTTTGAAGTTCTCACAGCTGATGGGCGAGAAACATCTGGTCAGTGGAGAGCTGTCGGCCACCGCCACCGTGCAGGGCCATGGCAGGCATCCCGGAGGGGTCCTGCCCACGCTCAATGGAAAGGTGGAGTTGCTCATCAAACAGGGCCGGATTCAAAAGGGAACGGTCGTGCCGAAGATCGTCATGCTGCTGAATCTCCCGATGTTGTTGCAGGGGAAAATCGATTTGACGAGAGACGGCATGCCGTTCGATAAGATCACAGGGACCTTTTCGGTCACGAACGGCGTGGTGTCTTCTAAAAACTTCGTGATGGATAGCCCGGTCATGAAGATGAGCGCAGCCGGGACCTATGACCTACCGAAGGACCAGTTGGAAGTTGTATATGCGGTGAGCCCGCTGGGCTCCTATTCGCAGTTTCTCAAGAGCATCCCCTTGGTCGGGAAGTTGTTCGCCGGGGAGCGAAAAGGCATTGATACGGCGTTGTTTGAAGTCAAAGGCTCGGCCCAGGATCCTAAGGTCACGTATCTCCCGCTGAGATCCTTCGCCACCGGCTTGACGGGGCTCGCCCAGCTCGCGTTCGACGTCCTCAAGAACACGATCCTGCTGCCGAAAAAATTGATCGCCCCCGCCGACGAGCAGGCTCCGGGGCCGGCGACGGACCAGGCACCGCCCAGTCTGGTGAAAGAGCAGGCGCCGCCGTCGGGAGAGACGGACCACGTATCGCCACCT
>JAHFEU010000010.1:16573-30690 GCA_023248295.1 Nitrospirota bacterium
TTGACCCTCTCCACCCCCCGTGGTAGCATCGAGCCAACGACCAAATCCCTGAAGACATTGAAAACATAAGCAGTTCGGTGCTCATCTTACGGGTCAATGGAGGGCAGATGACGGTGGACCGGGCCACCCTCATGATCGCCGCCAGTGAAACCGATGCCAATCTCTACTACGCCACCCGGTTCATCGCCCCGGACCCCTTCGTCTTTCTGGAGATCAAGGGGGAACGCCTGATGGTGATGAGCGACCTCGAGCTCGATCGGGCGCGCAGCCAGGCCGCCGTGGACCAGGTGTTGTCTTTCAGTGAAGTGGAACAGCGGGTGCGCGCGCAGGGAGTGACGGACCCCGGAACGGTTGAGGTCGTCCACGCCGTGCTTCAGGAGCGCGGGGTTCGGCGTCTCCTGGTCCCCGGCAATTTCCCGTACGCCCACGCCGTGCGCTTGCACGACCTCGGCTACCAGCTCGAGACGAAACCGGAGCCCTTCTTCGAGCGCCGCGCGGTCAAGACCGACGAGGAAATCCGGTACATCCAGGCCACACAGCGCGCGACCGAGGAGGCGGTGGCCGCCGCCCATCATGCGCTCCGCGGGGCTTCTCCGCGCGAGGGGGTGCTCTGGTCGGACGGCGAACCACTGACATCGGAGCGGATCAAGAAGCTGATCAACGTCAAGCTGATGGAGCGGGACTGCGTGGGACAGCACACGATCGTGGCCGGCGGCGAGCAGGCCTGCGATCCTCACCATGAAGGCCGCGGGCCGTTGCCGGCGGACCGCAGCATCATCTTCGACGTGTTTCCACGCTCGGGGCAGACGCGGTACTTCGCGGACATGTCCCGAACGGTGGTGCGGGGGAAAGCCTCGCCGGAACTGAAACGGCTGTACCAGACCGTCAAAGACGCGCAAGAGGAGGCCATCGGGCGGATCCGCGACGGCGCGGACGGGGCCAAGATCCACCAGCTCATCTGCGACCGGTTCGAGGAGGCCGGCTATAAGACCGGGCTCGTGAACGGGCGCATGCAGGGCTACTTTCATGGGACCGGCCACGGCGTCGGCTTGGATATCCATGAGGCGCCGCGAATCAGCCGGAGCGGCACGCCCTTGCAGGAGGGCCAGGTCGTGACCGTCGAGCCTGGGCTGTACTACCCGGGACTGGGCGCGGTTCGCATCGAGGACATGGTGCTGGTGACGCTCGATGGCTGCCGGAACCTGACCGAGTATCCGAAGACGTTCGAACTGGATTGAGTGGAAGTAAGTGAGTAATTAAGTAAATGAGTAATTGTAAAATTGCAGTTACTAAATTACTTACTTACCAAATTACTTCCCACACCCCATGCGCCTGACCTTCACCATCCAGCGGTTCAACCCCGAAACGGAGTTCCACCCTCATGAGGAGGACTATCGGCTCGAAGTCGGTCGCGGCATGACCGTCTTGGATGGCTTGATCCGCATCAAGAACGAGCAGGACGGGGCCCTGGCTCTGCGCTATTCCTGCCGGTCCGCCATCTGCGGTTCCTGTGCGATGCAGATCAACGGGGCGGAGAAGCTGGCCTGCCGGACCTCGGTCCGGAAGGAGCTGGAGCGACACGGACGCATCGTCGTCGCGCCCCTGAAGAACCTGCCGGTCATCAAAGACCTGGTGGTGGACATGTCCTCGTTCTGGGATAAGGTCCGGGAGGTGACCCCCTGGCTGTCGGCGTCCCGGAAAACGGAGCCCGAACAGCCATCCGGCCAGATGACCCTGCTGCCGGGCAGCTACCAGTTTCACAACGTCGATGCCTGCATCCTCTGCGGGGCGTGCGTCGCGGCCTGCACGTCTCTTGAGGTCTCTAAAGGGTTTCTGGGGCCGGCGGCCTTGGCAAAGGCGGCGAGGTTCGTGTCCGATCCACGAGAGTCCGCGGCGTCCAAGCGCGCCAGGCTGGTTGAGCTGGAAAAGGAGAACGGCATCTGGGACTGCGTCCGGTGCAACTTTTGCGTCGAGGTGTGCCCGAAAGACGTCAAGCCTATGGAGGCGATCATCCGCCTGCGCCGCGCGGCGCTCGAGGCGGGGCTGACTTCCAGCGGCGGGGCTCGCCACGTCACCGGGTTCGCCGAGATCGTGCAGCGTGAGGGCCGCCTCAACGAGGCCGTGATGCCGCTCAAGATTGTGGGCTTCAATCTGACACGCCTGCTGCGGGTGCTTCCGCTGGGAATCAAGATGCTGTTGAAGGGAAAAGTGCCGAACCCGCTCGCTCCACCGATCTCCGGCATCGCGCAGGTTCGCTCGATTTTTTCAGCCGCTCGGCGACGCCCCACACCTTCATGACCCGGGAGTTCCGATTTCTCGAAGAGGTGGCGCTGGCCGACTCCGCCTTTGAAGCCAGCGGCGATTCTCCTTCCGAGCTGTTTGTGGCGGCGGCTCAGGCGGTCATCGAGACGATGGTCAATCCGGCGACGGTCTCGGCAAGTTGGCGCCGGGAGATCACGCATCAGGCCCCCGAGCTCGCCTCGTTGCTCTTCGACTGGCTGTCGGACATCGTGTACCTCAAGGACGCCGAGGGGGTGGTCTTTCGGGAGGCCACCGCGGTCGTCACCGAGGACCGACCCCATGGCGGCTGGAAACTGCGCGGCGTTTTGACGGGGGAATCGATCGATCCCGACCGCCATGAATTGCGGGCCGATGTCAAAGCGGTAACCAAGCACCTCTATGAAGTTCGCTGCGATCGTGATCGCGAGAGCGAGCGATGGACGGCGAGGGTCGTGCTGGATATCTAAGCCGAATCAGCGGGTCCCGTCGCCGACCAGCAAGGGGAAGCCTCGGATGACGAAGGGCGGAAGGCGCGGGGCGGCCAGGCTAATCCCCCGTGCTCGCGCGTCGCGCGCACAAGAACGAGGGGCGGGGCGGCAGGGCTGCCCTTTGTGCTCGCGCACCGCGCACTCAGGATCTATTGTTTCCGAGCCTAGGCGGATGGAGTGCTCGGTGGACGCGCGCAGTGAAGGCCAGCCCAGCCACCCGCCCCCTGAGAAAATAAGGTGGATGGTGTGCCGGGTACCCGTTGCTCTTTGAAAGCAACGGGTCGTGACGGGCGCAACGGGGGATCAGCCTGGCCAGCCCGTTCATGAGTCAAGGGGGAGTGCGGAAGATGAAACTACAGACACACATGCCGGTCAACCGGGTGGCGGAGGAGATCTGGGAGATTCCAACATCCGCCAAAGAGGGGATGCAGGTGCCGGCCCGGATCTACGCGACCGAGCCCATCCTGGCCGGGATGGACAGCGGCGTGTTCGAGCAGGTGACAAATGTCGCTTGCTTGCCCGGCATCCAGCGCTATGCGCTCTGCATGCCGGATGGGCATTGGGGCTACGGATTTCCGATCGGCGGCGTGGCGGCGTTCGATCCTCAGAACGGGGTCATCTCGCCCGGTGGGGTAGGATATGATATCAACTGCGGCATGCGGCTGATCCGAACCGATCTCACGCTCCCCGATGTGCAGCCGCGGCTGGAACAGCTCATGACTGAGTTATTCCGTAGAGTCCCGGCCGGTGTCGGCTCGAAGGGCTTTGTGCGGCTGGATCGCCACGAGTTTGAAGAGGTCATGCGGAAGGGAGCGCGATGGTGCGTGGAGCGCGGCTATGGGTGGAACGATGATCTGTCCCGCATCGAAGAGCGGGGCTGCATTCCAGGAGCGGACCCCTCGAAGGTCAGCGACCATGCAGTGGCGCGGGGGATCCATCAGCTCGGCACGCTAGGATCCGGCAACCATTACCTGGAAGTGCAGGTAGCCGCAAACGACCGGATCTTTGACCCGGTGACAGCGGCGGCGCTCGGGATCACCGGCCACGATCAGATCGTGGTGATGGTCCACTGCGGGTCCCGGGGCTTCGGCCACCAGGTGGCCAGCGATTTCCTCAAGGTGTTCGAGAAAGCCATGCGGCGGTATGGCCTTTCGGTGAAGGATCAGCAACTGGCTTGCGCGCCGTTCCGGTCCCCTGAGGGGCAGGACTACTTCGCGGCGATGAACTGCGCCGCCAACTCTGCGTTCGCAAACCGGCAGGTCATCACGCACCAGATCCGGGAGGCGTTCAGCGCGGTCTTCGGGCGGCCCGCCGAGTCGCTAGGAATGGAAATCGTGTACGACGTGGCGCACAACATCGCCAAAGTGGAACGGTACCAGGAAGGCGAGCTGGTGGTTCACCGGAAGGGGGCCACGCGGGCGTTCGGGCCGGGCTGTCCGGAGTTGCCTGAGCGCTACCGGCAGACCGGCCAACCGGTGATCTGCGGGGGCTCCATGGAGACCGGCTCCTACTTGTTGGTGGGGACCGACCGGGCGATGCGCGACACGTTTGGCTCCACGATGCATGGGTCCGGCCGGACAATGTCGCGTGCCCAGGCCAAGCGGTCGGTTCGCGGGGAGCAGCTCAAGCAGCAGATGGAGAAGCGCGGCATTATCGTGAAGGCGGTGTCGATGTCGGGCCTGGCTGAGGAGGCCGGCTTTGCCTATAAGCCGATTGCGGATGTGGTGGAGACGGTGGATCGGGCGGGGATTACGAAGAAGGTGGCGGAGCTGCGGCCGATCGGAAATATCAAGGGGTGAGAGAAGCCGGGCACGTGCGCTCCTCTGCTGCGGAGCCTCCCGTGACACCCCTTCCACGGTGCTCTGGAGCGGAAACCTTCCGGAATTCCCGCGGCCACGATCTTGCGATCGTGGTGCCTTGGTCAGTTCCGGCTTTCCTTCTCCAGACACCGGGCGGGGGCCCCGTCACTCCCGGCTGACTGCGCTCCGGAGCGCGCGTGCCCGGTTCATTTCCGATCGGCCTGGGAAGGGGTGAGAGAGGATGGGGGAGGGGGAGCGGAGCTGCGGCCGATCGGAAATATCAAAGGATGAGGAGTATCCATCGGGGCGGTGAACTCCGTGCCGGCGCGGGTCCGCCTAGCTGCTGTAGCTATCGGAAGACTGGCTCCGGCGCCCCCCAACCCCCAAATCAGAATTTGGGGGTTCTCCGATCCGCCCATGCCCGTTACACCCGTTGCATCCGGAAGAGCAACGCGTACCCGAGACATGGGCGATCGGGCCTCGCGCAGTCTTCATCACCCGTTGCACGTTGGGGAGCAACGGGTGCCCGGCACATCAGCACGGCGACCCCGCAATGTCACTTCGTCCACCGCGCCGATGGACCTCGGGCACATGACCCCCTGGTGAGATCTCAATCGGCCTGACGGAATCAGTGGAAAGGGGGACGCCTGGGTGTTGTTGTTTCGGCCGATGTCTGTCTAGTCAGTCACGCTAGGCCTAACGCCTCCATGCTCATCCCGTGCCGCGGAGGCTGCTAGCGCTCTTCTTATGCTGCGATTGCTCTTCCAGAATATCGAGCAAAGTTTCGGCTCGTCGCTCTCGCCTGTCTCTTTGCTGGTCTATTGCGGGGGGCTGACGCTCCTGGGAGTCGTGGTGCTGGTTCCCGTCTGGCGAGTCTGGATGGAATACGCGACCGCGCGCATAGGGATGGAACGGCATTGGGTGATGACCTGTGGCCGATGCGGAACCCGAACGATTGTTTCGGGCCGATTGTGCGGCCAGTGCGAAGAAGACCTCGGAATTCCCTGGATCGTCCGCCTCTGGACTGCTTCCACGAGCAGTCATGGGTGGACGATCCCGCCACATGTCAGGTGGGCGGGTCACCTGCTCGGGAGCGCCGTTTTCCTGCTTCTTTCGGTCTGGGTCGTGGCCGGCATAGGAGCGCTTGCGCCGCAAGGGGCGCTGCACCGGCTCTTCTTAGGCCTCGCGATCGTGGGGTGGGCCGTCTTTGGCTGGGTAGGGGGGCGGGCGGTGCGGATTGGGAAGCACGGGGTGCTGGCCCGCGCGCGGGACGCGCTCATGGCGCTGGCGGCGGTCGGGGCGATGGCCGTCGCCTTGTTTCTGGCCGATGCCGCAAGACCCTCGCAGGACATTGCGCTCGCCCGCTTCGAGACGTTCGCCAATGCCGCCCAAATAGGACCACGAGTGCTTCAGCTTTCGGAAGGTGAGATCGGCTTTGAATACCTTCAACTCGACCAGGAGCACTTCGGGTACCATCGGATCGTCCCGCTGGGCTTCTACGGCGGCCAGCGCCTGCCGGTCGAGAGGAGCGCGTTGAAGCGATGGCTGGTCAGCCATCTTCGCGCCCACGCAGCCAGCTACACGGCTCGCGGATTCACGGTCCGCATCCGCACCGAGCGGCTACGGATCGAGCCGGGCCAATCCTATGAGGTGGTCGAGCGGGCGGGACAGGTGCTGATACGAAGAGTGACCAACAGGTGAGGGAGGGATGGGGAGCGACGGGGCGGCCAGGCTAATCCCCCGTGCTCGCGCATCGCGCACTTCGGAAAGTGCTCGCTGGACGCGCGCAGTAGGGGATCAGCCAGGCCACCCCGTTTAGTGAGTCACGCTATGGCGAACGCCTCCGCGCCCATCCTTTCCATCCGAGGCAATGTGGTGAGTGACGGAGAGTATTGCGGTGGTCAGTACCGGCTTTCCTTCACAGGAAAACCGCGGCGGGTGCCACGCTCCGCCGGTTAAGTGCGTTCCGGGACGCATGCCACCCGATTCACTGGCCCTAGGGGGGTAAAGAAAACAAGAAGTTGGAATGAGGCAGTTGCTTCCACGTTGGGCGAACGGACAGACCTCTTTATCAGGTCCGAGGTTCTCCAAGGCCGGGCACCGCGTCGGACCAACAATCAAAAGCGTGCTCCGCCAATGACTTAGATGAGCCAAGTGGACGCCTCCATTTGACGTCTTCCCGCGAACGACTATACTTGTCAGGAGCGGTACGCATGGACACACCCGGTCTATGAGAGGGTGTCCAGCAGCGCAAGCGGTGGGTCAAGGACAAAGGGAGGATCCAATGAAGCGACAACTGTTCACCATCAGTGGGGCCGCGCTTTTCGTGATGACGTGTCTATGCGGGACGGCTCCGGCGCAGACCACTCCTCCGAGTGAGGAAGTCGTTGGCGACCGACAGGAGATCCGGCAGGATCGCGACGAGCTGCGGCAGGACATCCGCGAGCTGCGCGACGACCGGGGGGAGCTCCGACAGGATCTCCGATCAGGCGCCAATCCCGAGCAGCTCCGGGAGGATAGGAGAGAGATCCGCGACGATCGGCGAGAGGGCTACAGTGACCGGCAGGACCTCCGCCAGGATCGGCGAGACCTCCGCGACGACCGCCGCGGCCTGGGAGATGACCTGAAAGGGGGTCGTCGGGAGATGCGTGATACCCGGGGTGATCGACAGGACGTACGCCGCGACATGGAGAAACTCCGCGACGATCGTCGAGAACTGCGCGACGATCGTCGGGAGCTACGAAAGGATCTGCGGTCAGGAGCCGGCCCAGAGGAAATTCGGCAGGACCGCCAAGAGATCCGTCATGACCGGCAAGAGATCCGCCACGATCGGGACAATGTCCGTCACGATCGGCAGAACCTACGCCACGATCGTCGGGAGCGGCGCCACGGCGGGTGACAGGTCCAGCCGATCGAGGCCCGAGATAGCGACCGGTTCACCTCACAGGGCGGGGCAGCCTCAGGCTGTCCCGCCCTTGTTGTTGAGGAGGCCACACACTGCTCCGGCACGCCGCAGCCTCCGACCTCTCTCTTCGCCCCGCTGATCTCCCTGAATTTTTCGAAAAAGGACGTCCTGATTCTCTGCGGCCGCCGTGTACAAGGCGTGATGGCTCCTCAGGGGCTGAAGGGATTCTCGTGGGCTACAAGCTTTAGAAGAGCAGCCCCCGGACCTCACCGTGAGGATAATCAGGTGAGGTGGGTTACGCAAAGTACCGACCTGTGTCGAAGCGATACTCTGTGTTGTCTACGAGTCGGACCACGCTACACTTGAACCGCCCATCCGGGTCCTTCTCTGCCAGGTCCACTTCAGGCCCATCGATCGGATTCCCGCTGCGATCGCTGATCAATTTCACGCAAGGTCGAGCCGCGGTCTGCCGGTTTGCACTCGGCCGGATGACGACCGCCAGCTCGTGACTGTCGAGGAGGGCAAGGCACCCGATCGGGATGATCCCCACACAGTTGACAAAGAGTTTCAACAGCACCGGGTCATACAATATCCCGCTCTTTGCAAACATCATGGTGAGGACCTTGTTCGGAGCGATGGGATCGCGCCGGTAGACGCGCGAGGACGTCATGGAGTCGTAGCAATCGGCGACCATAAGGATCCGGCCCGTGAGCGAGAGCTCCCATGGCATGCTGAGCGTGGGATACCCGGAAAGGTCATAATTCAGGTGGTGCTCAAACGCCGCCGCCGCCATTCTGCCAGGAAGGTTGGTGAGCCCGCGCAGGCGCACGAGGTTGATCACTCCCAGGGTCGCATGGATTCGCAACTTCTCCCACTCTTCATCGGTGAATTCCTCGGACTTGTTCAGGAGGTCCTGCGGAATGGAGGTCTTGCCCAGATCATGAAACAGCGCGGCCAACCCCAGGTCGACCAGCGCTTCCCTGGGATAGCCCGCGCGGTTACCCAGGGCGACGGAAAGCAGGGACACATTGACCGAATGGTTATGGGTGTATTCGTCGTAGCAGCGCAACGTGGTAAGCCCGAGGAGGGTCGGTTCGTCCTGGAGAATCACATCCACCATATTTTGGACCACACGCTTCGCTTGTCGAAAGTTGGGTGCGCGTCCCTCCCTGACACTCTGCAGCACTTCCCCAACAGCCGCGACCGCCTTGACATACAGTTGTTTGGCCAGGTTCTTGAGCTGTTTGTTTTTCTGGCCCACCCGGATCATCAGGGATGTAGCCTCTTCGATGTCGATCCCGTGGATCTCCCCCTCCTTCAACTGACGCTTCAGGTCATCAAAGGTGCAAGTAGCGGGATCAACGCTGATGAATCGGTAGGCGAACTCGCGCAGGTCAACTTCCTGCATTTCGGCGCTGAACGAGATCGCTCCGATGCCTCGTGCGTTGAGGCTGTCGATGAATTCGAGAAAGATGGCGACCTGTTGAGAGCCCATTTTCAGATGCGCGTCACCGAGATAGAGAAAATCGTTCTGGAGGCGGATCACGACGGGGTTGTCTCGTGCCAGCGTCTTGACCGTCGTCACCGTCGCATCGACGACTTGATTCACCGCTGCGTTGGTTCGATCGTGGATGCGGACCGTCTTCAAGAGAATGTGAAGCTGGTTGACCAGCTGCGCCCCCAGGACCAGGATCTGCTGATCGAGAAGATCCCGGGCTTCGGAGCCCTCGGCGATCTTGCCGGGAAGGGATTTGTCATGGATGAGAATAGCCTGGAGAGCGGGGTCCTCCATGGGGTGGGGCTGGGCGGGGGTTCTTTGGTCGTCCACAGACAAGTTCCTTAGAGGTTCCGCCGTTGCCTGTCTCTGAGGGTGGTAAGGGCCGCCACGGAGGCATTTCGAATGACCCGATTGAAGCGCTTTTTCCCAGCCTCAAGGGCCGACATGGCCGCCGGCGTTCCTATTTGTCCCAGGGCTTCGGCCGCCAGGGCCCCTAGATACTGCTTCTTCTTTCGGGTGGTCCAAAGCCGTTGCGTGAGGAGTTGATGGCAATACGGCACGCATTCGGCTCCAACCAGTTTGGTCATTACCTCGAACGTCGCTCGTAGTTCCGAGAGGGGCCGGTTCAGAAACTCTTTGTGTGTGACCACCGGGGTCCAGACGCTGAACGGTGTGGCGTACTTCCCGGTCTTGAGCAGGGTTAACGCCGATTGGCGGATCCCTTCGTCTGGATCCATCAGGACACCGACGATGGGATTCCCCGTTCCCGTCGCCCCCAACATGCTGAGGGTCTTGAGGGCCTCCCGACGCACGCGCGCGTCCGGATGGGCAGCCAGCGGTTGCACAGACTGAGCCAAACTCGGGTTTCGCAATTTTCCGATCACAACGAGTAGGTTCCGAACATAGTACCATCGAGGGTCGGTCAACCCCTTTATCAGCGGCTCGGGCTTCTCCTTGGCCTGGGCGGCCAGCACGTCGCAGAGGGTCATGCGGTGCTGCTCGGATTTCAGGTTGCCGAGGAGCTTACACAGCGACGGAACGGCATTGGGAGTCAAATGCAGGAAAAACACGAGCAAGTCCTCGGTCGCGGCATGAGGGTCCGCGTTCAAGCGTGACTCCAGCGCCTCCATCTGTTTAGGCCCATGCAAGGAATCCAGCATGTCCGAGACCGTTTTCTGCTGTTCCTCGGCCAGGTCCTTCCGACGGTGGACCTCGCGCAATTTATCCACGGCGCTGCTGAGCCGCGTCCAGTTTCCCTCCTCGATCAGGTTTTCGAAGATCCCTCGGAACAGACCCCGTAATTCGGAGAGCACGTCGGCCGACTTCTCGCTGGCGATGATTACCTTGAGCATGTCCAGGAGGTAAGCGGGGGTGTCCTTATGTGATTCAGCCTTGATCTGGAGGGCGAGCTGATCCAGTTCCTCAGGCGACACTTCAAATGCAGGAAGGTCGAGCGGAGAATAGACGGCGCCTTCGACCTCGCCTCCCGCCGCCTCCTTCGCCTGTTGAGCCATCTCGGTTGCACTGATAGCTTGGACGCTCGAGTCGCGGCTGCCCTTGGTGGCATCGGTGGCCGGCCTGCCTGCGCGGCGTTCATCCGCCTGACGGGCCGCTTCGGCCTCCGTAATGGCGCTCAGCCGGGAAATGGGGGTGTTCAGGGTCCCGGAATCTTGCGGGATCAGGGCACGGGCTGCTTCTTGGTTTTTGACGATTTCTTCGGCTGTCACAATGGAAACATCGGACAGGTTCTTTTCCCACAGGCGAGTGATGACATCGTCATCACTTGTGGTCATGTCATAGGCAGCCCCCAGGGTTTCCAAGAACGACGAGAGCGTCTCCTTGGACAGCCCGTGGCTGAATGACAGTTCGCGAATGCCGGCTCCGTAAAGCTTGAACGCCAAATTTTCATCTTGGGCGGCCTTCCGATAGACCATCTCGCCCCGACAATAGAATTCGAACCGCTGCACGACGAGAGACAACGTGCCGCGAACCGCGAGGTGGGCGGCTAACGTCTCATACAGCTGCTGCATGAATTGTTGGGCTAAGTGGTGGCTCGGACCGTAGGCCCTCGACGTCTTAAAGGTCTTCTCCAGCAGAGCCAGCAACCGCCGGACCGATTCCACCTCCTGTTCCTCAACGATGGTGGCTGCCGCTGGCTCTGTCTGCGCCGGTCCTGCCGGGTGAGTCTGTGCCATAGAGCCTCTGCTTGAAAAGTCTACAATCCCTTCCTCTTCCTTGCAAGAAATAACCCTCTGTGCGGACAGCGTTCTGGCAGGACGTGCGGTGGGTGACGCAGTCAACTGTATGAACTACCCGCCGCCGCGGTCCCAGCCACGACGAGGCAAGCCCGCCCCATGGCACGTGGGCCGCCGTGTCGTGACGACGGGAGGACTGTTTTCAACCGGGTGGTTTGGGATAAGTTTGAGGCACAAGAGAAATCAGAGACTATACAGGCTCGGATTTATTTGAGAGAATGGCGCCGCTCGGCAGGGCGTCCGGTTGTTTTCTGAGGACTTTCAGGCTCAGATTTCGGTAGGATTCGTGACGGGCTTGGACTGGCTGCGCCGATCTCTCAAGAACCCTGAGGGCCGTGAATCCGAACACGACGATGACGGCGTGCGAGGGAACCGACCGGAGACTGGAGGCCCTGGTGCGGGACCGGGCCTCCTTGCACTGACATCGTCATAGAGCATTGGGGGTGACTCACATGCTGCTGCCAAGTAGACCGAGGGGGCATCTGGCGTGGGGCGTGATCGTGGGGGTGGCGTGTCCCTTCCTGTTTCTGCCGGCCGCCGCGTGGGCGGACCCGCAGCTCCGCAAGCTTGAGTGTGTGAACGTGCAGGCCGCGGTGTTGGAATCGGGAACGTCGCTCGGGATCACGAGAGAGGTCTTGCGCGAGGCCCTGCTCGGGGGCATTCACGCGAAGCTGCCGCGCCTCAAGGTCGACCCAACCTGCCCCAACCGAATCTTCTTCAAGGTATTCGTCCAAAATCTGTCACAAGGGATGATTGACGGGTTTTACGGGCATGTTGCGTTTGAAGTCAGGCGCAAGGCCACGTTTGTGGACACGTCGCTGCCGCTCGACGCTCGGGCCTGGGACGGAGAGTCGTACGTGCACGGGACCCGGGACAAGGCCAAGGCGAGTGTGCTGGATCTCCTCAACAATTACCTGGCCCAATTCGCGGCTGACTACCAGGCTGCGAATCCCTGATCGCACAGGAGGTGACGACCTTACACAGGACCGTTCGATGGAACTCACTCTTGGTTCGAACAGCTTTCGGAATTCGACTGGCGTCGTAAAACTCCAGGGGAAGGAACAGATTGTGCTCGAAATTCGAGCCGTCGACCATCAGCTCTTGCTCACGATGGACTTGTATGACTCCGCGGGAACTCATGTCGCCCATTTGCGCAGGAACTCCTGGGCGTTTAATCGCGACAACCGATTTGCACTCTCTGCCAGCCCGCCCTCGCTGCCGCTCTTCACCAGCCCCACCTGGCTCAAGCTCACGGATAGTGAAGCGGGCGAGATCGTGTTCGAAGCCCGGGTCGTCCAGAACGACCAGATCCAGGTTCCCAGCGGGAAGTTCTACACCCACAAGGGCCAGCTCTTCGAGATTACCTCTCATCTCTGTCGTCTTGCAGGCGGCGTCACCCTGTTCGGCGATGTGTTTGATGTCGGCGGTGGAGCGGTGGTGATCGGGTAACTCAGCTAGGGTAACCGAAGATGCGGATGAGGTGAGCATGGCGCTGAAGTATGCCTTGTACCCCGGGTGTGCGGCGAAGGGGGCCACGCCGGAGCTGTACCAGTCCACAATGGCGATCATCGGCCGGCTTGGGATCCAGGTCGTCGAGTTGACCGCGGCCTCGTGCTGCGGAGCCGGTGTGGTGGCAGAGGCGGATCCCGACGTGGCACTGGCGCTCAATGCCCGGACGTTCGCTCAAGCTGAGCAGCTCGGCTTGGATGTGATGACAATCTGCGGGACCTGCCAGGGCGTGATGGGAGCGGCCAACAAGCGGCTGAAAACCGAGCCGGGCCTGCGGGAACGGATTAATCGAATCCTCGAACCGGACGGGATGGCGTATCGTGGAACCGTGCAGGTGAAGCACCTGCTCTGGATCGTGGTCAGAGAGGTGGGACTGCAGCGCCTGGGCGAGCAGGTCCGAGTGTCGATGGAGGATTTTCAGATTGCCCCGTTCTACGGCTGTTATATTCTTCGACCGTCGTGGGACTTGGGGTTTGACGATCCGGAGAACCCCGCGTCCTTGGAGAAGGTCATCCGAGCGGTCGGAGGCGAGCCGGTGGCGTACGCAGGACGGACCAAGTGCTGCGGCTTCCCGATTATCTTGGAAAAGGAAGCGATTGCGGTGGCCATGGCCGGTGCGAACATGAAGGAAGCCAAAGACGGAGGCGCCGACTTCATGGTGACCCCGTGTCCTCTGTGCCACATGAGCCTGGACATCTATCAGGATCGGGCGGGTAAGGCGGTCAATACGAATCTCAACCTCCCCATCCTGCACCTGCCCCAGTTGCTCGGCTTAGCCATGGGCATCCCGCCCAAGGACCTGGGCGTGTCGCGCCACCTGGTGCCGGTGGATTCGATCATTCGGGTGACGGAGAAGAGGCGAGCGGAGACGGCGAAAGGACGAGGTGGCCTCGGCTGACGAAGGGCGGGAGAACGGGGCGGCGAGGCAGCCTCACGTGCTCGCGCGTCGCGCACACAGGAAAGAGGGGGCGGGTGGCGGGGCTGCCCTTTGTGCTCGCGCACCGCGCACTCAGGATCTATTGGTTCCGGGCCTGGGCGGATGGAGTGCTCGGTGGACGCGCGCAGTGAAGGCCAGCCCCGCCACCCGCCCCCTGAGAAAATAAGGTGGATGGTGTGCCGAGTACTCGTTGCGTTTCAGAGTGCAACGGGTGATGACGCGCGCAGTCTGAGGCTGCCAGACCACCCCATCCGGGGAGCCATGCTATGGCGACCGCTGCGTGCCCATCCCTTTCATCCGAGGCATCATTGTGAAATCCGCTCGGCCTCAAGTTGGAGAGGGGGCAGAGGGAAGGAGAAATGCATGAAGGTCATCAATCTGTCAGATTATCAGCAGTTTAGAAGTGAGAAGATGAAGAAGAACAATATCTTTCAGACGCCGCGATT
>JAHFEU010000110.1 GCA_023248295.1 Nitrospirota bacterium
CCGCAACGACTCGACCGGCTTCCGCTGCGCGATGGATGCGCCCGCGAAGTGAGTAGAGGACTGAGGCGTTAAGATGATTACCGAGGCTGATACCTGCCGGAGATACGTCCTACCCAAGCTGATCTCAGCGGGCTGGGACAACGATCCGCACTCTTTCACCGAACAGAAGACCTTTACAGATGGCCGGATTGTTGTGCTCGGCGACAAGGTCAAACGATCCCGCCAGAAGCGCGCCGACTACCTCCTCCGCTACACCCGCGACTTCCTGCTTGCCGTCGTCGAGGCCAAAGCCGCCTACAAGTCCCCCAGCGAAGGGCTCCAGCAAGCCAAAGAGTACGCCCAGATGCTCGGGCTCGAGTTCGCCTATTCGACGAACGGCCATGGCATCGTGGAGTTCGACTTTGTTTCGGGAAAGGAACGCGGGCTCACGAGCTTTCCGTCCCCAGATGATCTATGGAAGCGGCTTCGTCTAGGGGAGAAGCTCACGGATGACACGGTCGCCGATCGGCTGCTGACGCCCTCCAACCATCTATCTGGTAAGAGCCCGCGCTACTACCAGGAAATCGCGATCAATCGAGCGGTCCAGGTGATTCTCCAGGGCAAGCGGCGTGTCCTGCTCACCATGGCCACCGGCACGGGAAAGACCGTGGTGGCCTTTCAAATCTGTTGGAAGTTGTGGAACAGCCGCTGGAACCGCACGGGTGAGTATCGGCGGCCGAAGATCCTGTACCTGGCCGATCGGAACATCCTGATTGACGATCCCAAGGACAAGATCTTCGCTCCGTTCGGAGATGCGCGGTGGAAGATCGAGAACGGCGAAGCGCACAAGAGCCGGGAAATGTATTTCGCCATCTATCAAGCCATCGCCAGGGACGAGCGGCGGCCCGGGCTCTATAGGGAGTACCCGCGCGACTTCTTCGACTTGATCATCGTGGACGAATGCCATAGGGGGAGCGCCCGGGATGAGAGCAACTGGCGCGAGATTCTCGAGTACTTTGAGCCGGCGTATCAGCTCGGGATGACGGCCACGCCGTTGCGTGAGGACAACAGGGACACCTACGCCTATTTCGGGGAACCGGTGTACACCTACAGCCTACGACAGGGGATCGAAGACGGATTCCTGGCGCCCTACCGTGTCCACCGAGTCATTACCACCTGGGATGCTGCCGGATGGCGACCCAGTCAAGGGGAACTTGACCGATACGGACGATCAATTCCCGACCAGGAGTACCGCACTCCCGATTTTGAGCGCGCCGTGGCGCTCCGGGCGAGGACCGAGGCCATTGCGCGCAACCTCACGGATTTCATGAAGAAGACCGACCGGCTCGGGAAAACCATCGTCTTCTGCGTGGACCAGGAGCACGCGGATGAAATGCGGCGGGCGCTGGGCAATCTGAATGCCGACCTCCTCCAGCAGCATCCCGACTACGTCTGCCGTATCACCTCTGAAGAGGGAGACCTCGGTCGGGCGCACCTCGGCCGGTTTCAGGAATTGGAAACGGTGACGCCCACCATCGTGACCACCTCGCAATTACTCACAACCGGGGTGGACGTCCAGACCTGCAAAAACATCGTCATTGCTCGCATGATCAACTCGATGACGGAGTTCAAGCAGATTATCGGCCGAGGCACGCGCGTCCGCGATGACTACGGCAAGCTGTACTTCAACATTCTCGATTACACAGGCTCCGCGACGCGGTTGTTTGCCGACCCCGACTTCGATGGTGATCCGGTGGTGGTGACTGAGGAGAAGGTGGACGAGGCTGGAGCGACCATCCCGGCAACCTATGAGATCATCGAGGAACAGCCGGTCATGGCCGAGGCAGAGGCGGAGTTGCTGACGGCGCCGGCCATCTCGGATGACTCAGAAGGACAGCGGCGAAAGTATTATTTCGACGGGGGGCAAGTCGAAATCGCCGCCCACCTGGTCTATGAACTCGATCCGGACGGCAAGCAGCTTCGGGTGGTGAAGCTCACCGACTACGCGGCTGAACGGGTACGCACCCTGTACCCCTCTGCCGCTGACCTCCGGCGACGCTGGTCTGATCCTGAGCAAAGAGCCGAGATCATCGGAAGGCTCGAAGAGCGCGGAATTGATTTTGAGCGACTGGCAGTGGCGGCCAATCAGCCCAATGCCGACCCGTTCGACCTGCTGTGTCACCTTGCGTACAACGCGCCCATCCGATCTCGGCGCGAGAGGGTCGATCGCCTGCGTAAAGAGGAGAAGGCATTCTTTGAAAAATACGGGCCCGAGGCACGAGGTATTCTAGACGACCTGCTTGAGAAGTACGCCGAGCACGGAACGGCGCAGTTTGTAATCCCGGAGGTCCTGAAAGTCCCGCCGATCTCGGAACGTGGGAACGTCGTGGAGATTGCCAATCTCTTTGGAGGACCGGACAGGTTAAAGGAAGCAGTCAATCAACTCCAGGCCCTGCTCTACGCGGCCTAACATGCAGAGAGATTAAAGAAAGTTTAACTTTCATGTATGTCAAAAACTTACTATTGCAAAAAAGTTAAATTTTCTGTAACTTTCTCGTATGAAGCGAGGCCAAACCAGGCGAGATCGCCTCTATGCCCTGGCCGAGACCCAAGGCGGCTATTTCACAGCGGCGGATGCTAAGGCGCTGGGCTTCGTCTATCCGCACCAGTTTTTCCATGTCAAACGCGGGAACTGGGTTCGGGTGGGCCGGGGCCTTTTTCGACTGAAGCACTTCCCGGCGGCCGCGCACGAGGATCTGATCCGCTGGTGGCTATGGAGCCGAAAGCAGGGGGTCATCTCCCACGAGTCAGCCGCGGCAATCTATGACGTGGGCGACGTGCTTCCATCGAAGACCCACCTCACCGTCCCGCCAGGCTTCCGCAAAAAAGGGCCTGGTTCTGTGATCCTGCACCGGGCGCAACTCGGAGCGACGGACGTGGACACGCGCGAAGGGTTCCGCATCACGACACCGCTCCGAACCATTCTGGACCTGGCGCGAGAGCACCTGGACCCGGAACGGCTCAGGGCTGTGACCAGGGATGCGCTCAAGAAAGGCCTGATAGACAGGAAGGCGCTGCTGAGCTACCTGGGGAAGATGCCCGAAGAGATCGACCTGACGAGCCAGGTTACGCTACAGCTTGCTGTAGGGGAGGCGCGATGAAATATCAAACACACGCCGCCTTCCGCCAGGCGCTGGAAGAGCGACTCAAACAGCGTGAGCAGCAAACGGGGGAGCCCCTGGTTCGGCTGCGGAAACGGGTGGTGTTCGAGCGTTGCATGGCCAGACTTCAGAGGGAGAAGAACAGCCCCTGGGTGTTGAAAGGCGGATTCGCGCTAGAACTGCGGCTCGGCGAGCGCGCCCGTGTGACTAAGGATCTCGACCTCGGGGTGAACCTCGGCTACTTTAAAAATATAGAACTCTCCCCCGCAGAAGTGGCGCGCAGGCTCCGAGAGGATCTGTCAGAACCCAGCACGGATCACTTCGGTTTTCTTGTCCCGGAAACCGGCGAGGAGGAACTTAGCATTCCAGGAGTGAAGGCCTACCGATATGCCGTCGAAACCCGGGTGGATGGCCGCAGGTTTGAAAACATCAGAGTGGATGTGGGCCTCGGGGATCCTCTCATTCCGCCCTTCGAGGAGCTGCCAAGCAGCGATCTCCTCTCATTCGCCGGCATCCCGCGCGCGACCATTCGAACCACCTCACGAGCGCAACATCTGGCTGAAAAGGTGCATGCCTTGACACGCCCGTTCGATGACCGGATCAACACGCGGGTCAAGGATCTTGCCGATATCCTGCTGCTCATGAATCTCGGCCTGCCCAGGTCCGTCGTGGTGAAGAAGGCGGTCGAGGAGATATTCGCAGTCAGGCGAACACATGAGGTTCCGAAAGCGATCGAGACACCGCCCGTGAGCTGGGCAGCCTCCTTTGCCGCGATAGTGAGCGAGTTGGGGCTCTCCGAGAATACGTTGGATAGCGCCACGGCTCGGCTGAACGAATACTGGAAAAAACTGTTTCCGTAGGTTCGCTCATGGCCCGTACCAAGCACACGGCACAACCATTCACGACCGCTCAACGGCTCGGGAGCCTGATCAAATCCGCGCGGGACATCATGCGCAAGGACAAAGGGCTCAATGGTGACCTCGACCGCCTGCCCCTGCTCACCTGGATCATGTTCCTCAAGTTCCTCGACGACCTGGAGTTGGTCCGGGAACAGGAAGCCAAACTGGCGGGGAGGCGCTACCGCCCGGCGCTTGAGCCCCCCTATCGCTGGCGTGACTGGGCCGCCAATCCCGCCGGCGTTACCGGAGACGAACTGCTCGCCTTCGTGAACAACGACGAGGCCGTCCGACCAGACGGCAAGAAAGGCTTGGGCCTCTTTGCCTACCTCCGGGCTCTCCAAAGCCGCAACGGCGACGACCGCCGCGACGTGATCGCCACCGTTTTCAAGGGTGTGGACAACCGCATGAAGAGCGGCTATCTGCTTCGCGACGTCATCAACAAAGTCAGCGGTATCCATTTCACTTCCAGCGAGGAGATTCACACCCTCGGTCATCTCTACGAGAGCATGTTGAAAGAGATGCGCGATGCGGCCGGTGACTCGGGCGAGTTCTACACGCCGCGGCCCGTTGTCCGCTTCATGGTCGCGGTCACCGACCCACGCCTTGGGGAAACAGTGCTTGACCCCGCGTGTGGGACCGGCGGCTTCCTGGTGGAAAGCTACCTGCATCTCGAAAAGCAGTGCAAAACGGTCCAAGACCGGCAGATCGTCCAGACTCGCAGCCTCTTTGGCGGCGAAGCCAAGCCGCTACCCTATCTCCTGGCCCAAATGAACTTGTTGCTGCATGGGCTGGAGTCCCCACAGATTGACCCGGGCAACTCGCTCCGATTCCCCCTGAAAGAAATCGGCGACAAGGACCGCGTGGACATCATCCTGACCAATCCTCCGTTCGGCGGCGAAGAAGAACGTGGCATCCTTGCCAACTTTCCTGAGGACAAGCAAACAGCCGAGACCGCGTTGCTTTATCTCCAGCTCATCATGCGCAAGCTCAGGCGCCCAGGAACTCCCTCGCCCTCTCAACAAAGCTCCTCTCCCTCCGGGAGAGGGAAGGGTGAGGGCATGGTGAGGGGCGGCCGCGCCGGGGTCGTCGCTCCCAACGGTACCCTCTTCGGCGATGGCGTCTGCGCCCGTATCAAGGAAGAACTGCTCAAAGAGTTCAACCTCCACACCATCGTCCGCCTCCCCAACGGCGTCTTCGCGCCATACACCAGCATCCCGACTAATCTGATGTTCTTCGACCGCTCCGGCCCCACGAAAGACGTCTGGTACTACGAGCACCCCCTCCCCGAAGGCAGGAAGACCTACACGAAGACCCAGCCGATCCAATTCGAGGAATTTGCCGACTGCCTGGCCTGGTGGAAGGACCGCAAAGAGAACGAACGGGCATGGAAAGTTCCCGTCGTTGAGATCTTAGCCAACAACTGCAACCTCGACATCAAGAACCCGCGCGGGAAGCAGGACTTTGAGCACCTTCCACCGGAGCAACTGGCCGACGACATCCTCAAGAAAGAGCAGCGGATCATCGAGATCATGAACGAGATCAAGCAACTGCTGGCGCGAGCAGGGCAATGAGCCATAACTGGAGGCCGACCGAGCTTGCCGAAGTCCTCACTCCTGTCTCGCGTCCTGAAGCCGTGGAGCCAACAAAGGAATATCGGTTACTTGGAATCCGGTTGGATGGCGCGGGACCTTTTCTCCGAGAAACCGTGACTGGTTCTCAGAGTGCGGCGACAAGACTGTTCACGGTCAAGGAAGGAGACTTCATCTACAGCCGCTTGTTTGCATGGCGCGGAGCATTTGGCGTGATTGGGTCTGACCTCGACGGTTGTTATGTCTCTGGCGAGTTTCCTACTTTCAAATCCGTTCCGAGCAAGATTGACAGCGAGTTCCTGCGACTGTGGTTCCGCCTGCCATCAACCATAGAAAAGGTCGAGGCTGACTGTTCAGGCAGCACACCGCTGACCCGCAATCGGTTCAAAGAGAACTTCTTTCTGGATTTAGAAATCCCCCTCGCCCCACTCGCGGAGCAGCGACGGATTGTGGCGCGGATCGAAGCCCTGGCCGCCAAGATCGAAGAGGCCCGGGGCCTGAAGGAGCAGGCGGCCAAGGAGACAGGTGGATTGATGGCTCGCTACGAATTGGAGCTGTGGCCTGAGGCCTGTCTTGTCGATGCTATGCCGCTCAGTGAAGTCACTACTTTTCTAGCTCGCGGGCGACAGTCCGGGCAGGGTCAGTCTGACCACTACTTAATAAAGACCCAGCACGTGCAGATGGGAAGCTATGTACGTTCCAAGATGACACTGGCCCCACATGTGGCGGGAAAGGTTGCGCCAGAGGCTCTGGTTCAGAGGGGCGATATCCTAATCGCCTGTTCAGCAGCAGGTTGTCTCGGCCGCGTAGCCAAATTTGATGACGGACAGAAGGCATCGACAGACACACATGTGGCAATCGCGCGTCCGCGAACGGAAAAGGTAACGCCGAAATACTTGTACGTCTACCTCCGAGGAGCTCAGGGCCAAATTCAACTGCGTAGTCGCGAACGTGGGGATTGGCAAAGGGAAAAAATCGGATTCCGCCTGACGGAGTTGAATCTAAACGATCTCCAACAGGTCCCTGTTCCTGTCCCGCCACTCCCCGAGCAGGACCGCATCGTGGATTATCTGGACGGTTTGCAGGCCAAGGTGGACGCCCTGAAGCGTATTCAGGCCGAGACCGCCGCCGAACTCAACGCCCTGCTGCTATCCATCCTCGACAAGGCTTTCAAAGCGGAATTGTAATGCGGGAGGATTTCATGGGCGAGACATCTACCAGTGTCAGGTGCGGGAAATGTGGACAGGAACTCTCTGAACCGACCAGTCTTCAACCAGAAGAAAGATGCCCCTGCCCTTCATGTGGCTCCACAAGCCGCAACATCGCGGTTAGCATCACGGAGACGGTTGTCGTGCGAAGCAAGCTTGGAATGAAGGGCAGCCACACGGATTCGCGTAAGCCTTTCATCGAAGTCGTCTCAGGGGGTGATTTGCATCGCAAGAGTGGCAGGTGGATGAAGCTTGAGCGAGTGATTGACCGCGAGAAGGACCAGTACAAGGAAAAGGTGACGAACCCACAAACTGGCGAAATCGTTCACCGGTGCGAGGAACTATTGAGCGAGCACCGAGGCCACGGTTCCGCTAGGAAGCGCACATGACACACGGCCCGGGATGAGGTGGGACGAACGTTTTCTTGACTCCAACCGCACCAGCCAGATGTGTTACGGTTTCGGGACGTCGGGCACATCAGGTGAGGCGCCGGGTTGCAGTTTGTTCCGAAATGAACGTAGATGGGCCTTCGCCTCAACTATGTTCTGCTGATGTTGAGCCAATTCCTCATTGGCGAGCAATCTTGCCCCAAGCCTATCCTTCTTGCCACGTTCCAGCACTGCGACGTTGATCGGGCTGTTCACGCCGCCGGGATTAACATCGATGACGTGCTGGAGAGTCCAAGTGATGGCGAACAATGCGTCTTGAGTGCTTGGCGGGCCATGCTCCCAAAACACCTCCCTCATCAGACCAAGGAACGGGTCTGTAATCTGTTGTCCGCTCCCCATCGAGCAGTACCAAAGCTTTGCGGTCTTGAATTCTGGCTGGAAATCTCTGACCGCGAACTCAACTAGGTGCGGCCGATGGTCTACGGGAAAGGCGACTAGCGCGCCGTACCCTCCCGGCTGAATGCCAGTGAACTGGAAGTCCTCTAAAGCCCTCCGACAAAGGTGCTTCGCCACTTCAACGGGCAACCCGATGAAAATCCCATCTTTCCAAGCCTTTTCCACCACGGCACAAAACCGCTGGTCTAAGCCGATAGGCCCCGTGCTGGCCACAATCACGTGATCGCCAATGACGGTGATTTTCTCGGTTTTTTGCTCTATGGTCCGGACCTGACCCTGCACAAACGTCGCGGAGCTGTCAGTGCCAATGACAGCTCCATCTTTGCAGAGCACCCCAACTATGGCGGTCATTGCTCAGGATTGGAATACGCTGTTTTCGCACATCTCGGGGTAGGCTTTGTAGATGGCTGAGACCAGTTGGGTGAAAGAGAGTGTGCGGACGAATGTGGATGCACGCCTAATATACTCCGCAGCCTTTTTAGGCAGTGCGGAGAGAACTTGATCGCCCGAAGCTTGTCCTTCACGGGTCAGTCGGTAATCGGTCCAAGTCCGGTCGGGAACAAGTTCCACCAAGCCTTCTGAAGTAAGCTCTTCCAATACTCTGTAAACATCTGGGTCGAAAGGCCCATAGTTATACGGATAGAACCCGAAGTGAGGTCCTCCAACCAACTCCGGGATATTCTTGTCTATTAGGAAAAAAAGCTTCTGTACTTGCACTGGGGTATGAACGGCACCGCCAGCCGCCGCAAGCCCTGTCAGCACGACCTCTTTTCGATTCACGGCTGGAACCTCCCCAGTTATGAGGCCGTCTTGGAGGCGAAAGCCACGGGCGAAGGATAGGTTGATAGGCGAACTTTGTCAAGCTAGGCAGCCTCGTAGGACCTCACCCCTGATGCGGAACTTTCATACTGCCGTTTCGGGCTCTCAGACCTCCAAAGAGCGCACCCTATTCGATTAACACCGGGCGCACGGCACTCTTCCCTATGAGCGAACGGCTACCATAATGCTAAGATGCGCTGGAGTCTTTTCAGGCCTGCCCACCTAGCGGTGTCGGCCTGCTCGGCCTGCGACCCTTCGAGTGCCTCAGGGTCCCGAGCAGAGTCGAGG
>JAHFEU010000185.1 GCA_023248295.1 Nitrospirota bacterium
CGCGAACCAGCTCGATATCCGGCGCCAGCGTGCGGTCTTGCTCCAGTCGGGGAACTTGCTGACGGATCAGCCGGAGGGTCCGGCGGCTGCCGGCTCCCGCTCGCAACGGACGGTGAAAATCCACCCCCTGGGCGCCGCAGAGGAGCTCGATCGCCAGAACATGCTCGGTATTGGACAAGATTTGCTTGAGTTTGAGGGCCGACCCCATCCCCATGCTGACATGGTCCTCCTGGTTGCCCGAGGTGGGAATAGAATCCACCGATGCCGGGTGAGAGAGCACCTTGTTTTCGGAGGTGAGCGCCGCCGCCGTGACCTGGGCCACCATGAAGCCCGAGTTCAGTCCGGGCTGCGGGGCCAGAAACGGCGGGAGGTCCCCGTATTCGGGATTGATCAACCGCTCGATCCGGCGTTCCGCGATGCTGGCCAACTCCGTCATCGCGATGGCCAGATGGTCCAAGACCAGGCCGAGCGGCTGCCCGTGGAAGTTGCCGCCCGAGAGCACTTCATCCCGGTCCGGGAAGACGATCGGGTTGTCGGTGACGCTGTTCATCTCGACGCTCAACGTGGTCCGGACGTAATCCAGCGCGTCGCGGACCGCCCCGTGCACCTGCGGCATGCACCGCAGGCTGTAGGCGTCCTGCACGCGCGGACAGTCCACGTGCGAGGCCCGAATCTCGCTGCCCGCAAGCAGGGCGCGCAGATTGGCCGCCACTGCCACCTGGCCCAGGTAGGGGCGAAGACGGTGAATCCGGGGGTCGAAGGCGACCGGGGTGCCCTTGAGCGCCTCCAGCGACAGCGCCCCGGCGACATCGGCCGCGTCCACCAGCAGGCGGCATCGGCGGAGCGCCAACAGCCCCAGCGCGAGCATGGCCTGGGTCCCGTTGACCAGCGACAACCCCTCTTTGGCTTCCAACTGTAGGGGCTTCAAGCCCACCTTCGCAAGCGCGGCCCGCCCCGACTGCCGGCGTTCGCCCACAAACGCCTCGCCTTCGCCGATGAGGACCAGCGCCAGGTGCGCCAGTGGCGCCAGATCGCCGCTGGCGCCGACCGATCCTCTGGAGGGAATCACCGGCAGGACGTCGCGGTTGAGGAGCGTGAGCAGGTATTCGGCAATCAACGGGCGGACCCCGCTGTGCCCGCGCGCCAGCACGTTGGCTCGCAACAGTAAGATTCCCCGGGTTTCCTCGCGCGAGAGCGGGTCCCCCACGCCGGCCGCATGGCTGCGGACCAAATTGAGCTGCAGTTGCTTGATGTCGGCGGCGGAGATGCGTTGATCGGCCAGCTTCCCGAACCCCGTCGTCACCCCGTAGACCGGCTTGGTCCCGGCCGTGACGCGCCGGATCACCTCGCAGGCCGCGGCCATCCGTGTTTCGGCCCTGGGAGCGAGCCGGACCGGCCGTCCGTCCAGCACGACGTCGTAGAACGCGGGAAAGGTCAGATCCTCTCCGGTCAACAGCAGCGGCTTCATCGGGTGAGGGACCTCATGCGCCGGATTATAGCCTCCCACCGTCCCCGCGTAAACCGAATGCAGGGCCCTCGGCCTCCTTGTCTGCCCCCGGTCCACATGCTAGGATGCCGGCGCGATGGAGGTCTTCCTCTCCAAGGACGTGCTGCTCAGCCTCTTCGTGCTCTCGGTGGTCTGCTTCGTCGTGAGCTTGATCGCCATCCCGTTTCTCCTGGTCAGACTGCCTCCTCACTACTTCGATGAGCGCCATCCCCGGACTTGGTTGCGGGATCACCATCCGGTACTCCGGCTGATTGGGCTGGGCCTCAAGAACGCGCTGGGGGTCGTCGTGTTCCTGGCTGGGATCGCCATGCTCTTTCTCCCCGGTCAAGGGATCCTGACGATGTTGATCGGCATATCATTGTTGGACTTTCCCGGCAAGCGTCGTTTGGAGCGAAGGCTCATCGGCCAGCCCACCGTGCTGAAGACGATTAACAAGCTGCGAGAGAAGTTCGACCGGCCACCGTTGACCGTCGCGTAAGTGAAACGTTCCTTTTCTCCATGCCGACCCTCTACCTGATTGACGGCAGCGCCTACATCTACCGGGCCTATTTCGCCCTCCCCGCCCTGTCGAATTCCAAGGGACTGCAGACGAACGCGATCTACGGCTTTACCACCACGTTGATGAAAATCCTGCGTGAGCACCGGCCGGACTGCCTGGCGGTGGCCTTTGATGAAAAAGGCCCGACCCTCCGGCACGTAGAGTTCAAAGAGTACAAGGCCCACCGCCCGGAAATGCCCCAGGGGATGCAGGCGCAGATCCCGTACATTCATCGCGTGGTCGAGGCCTTCGGCCTGCCGGTGATCCGGTTCGCCGGGTACGAAGCCGATGATCTCATCGGGACGCTCGCCCGCAAGGGGGAGGCGAGGGGGTTCGAGGTGGTGATGGTGACCGGCGACAAGGACATGTTCCAACTGCTGACGCCGGCGGTGCGCATTTACGACCCGGTGAAAGACAAGTGGTTCGGGGAGGAGGACTGCCGTGCGCGGTTTGGCGTGGAACCGGCGCGGGTGGTCGAGGTGATGGGGCTGATGGGCGACGCCACGGACAACATTCCCGGCGTGAAAGGCATCGGGGAAAAGACCGCGATCAAGCTGATCGCGGAGTTCGGGACGATCGAAGAGCTGCTGCGCCGCGTTGAGGACGTGACGGCCCCCAAGATCAGAGCCTTGCTGGTCCAGCAGGCCGATAAGGCCCGACTGAGCCGGCAACTGGCCACCATTCAGGTGGACTGCCCGGTGGAGTTCGATCCCGACCGGTTCCAGGTCAGGCCGCCGCCAACGGAGCCCCTCGTGACCTTGCTGCGGGAACTCGAATTTCCCACGCTGCTCAAGGCCGTTCAGCCGGCTGCGGCGGACCAGGTGCTGGGAGCCCAAGCGGACATCATCCGGGATGAGGTGGGAGCCCGGCGGTTTCGCGACGGCCTGGGGCGGGACGAAGCGGTGGGCCTCCACTGCGTGCTGGGTGGGACCGAAGCGGCAGGAATCACCGCCGAACTTCTGGGACTGGCGCTGAGCGCCTCGAGCGGGACGACGGTCTTCGCAGCGCGACTCAAGCCGGGCTCGCGTCCACCGCTCCCGCAGCCATTGCTTGATCTGCTCGAAAGCCGGACGCGGGTCAAGGCGGTGCATGATCTCAAACCGGTGTTGCTCGCGTTGCAGAGAGCCGGCCTGGTCTTAACCCCACCCTGGTTCGACACGATGATCGCGGCGTACTTGCTCAACCCCAACCGGCGGACCCACACCCTCGAAGCGGTGGCGCTGGACGCGCTGGGGTATCACCTGGGAGCTGGGCAGGCTGAGCCTGCAAGGGACGCTCCGAAGGATCTCTTCGAGAAGACCGAATCGGCTGCGTCCACCAAAGCTGCCGAAACGGCCGCGGTGGCCAAGGCTGCTGAAGCAGCCGCAGTGATAATCCGGCTCGTGCCGGTGTTGACAGCGCGGCTCGAGGAACAGGGAAGCCTCCGGCTGTTTGACGAAGTGGAGATGCCGCTCGTGCCGGTGCTGGCAGAGATCGAACGCAACGGCTTCGGTCTGGATGTGAGGGTGCTGGAGAGGCTCAGCAAGGAGCTGGAGCGGGAGCTGGACCGCATGATGGAAACGATCGCGGGTCTCGCGGGAGGAGAGTTCAACATCAACTCCCCCAAGCAACTGGCCACCGTGCTGTTCGACAAGATGGGCCTCAAGCCCATCCGGAAGACCAAGACCGGCTATTCCACCGATGAAGACACGCTGACGCAGT
>JAHFEU010000186.1 GCA_023248295.1 Nitrospirota bacterium
GTAGCCAAGAAGCCCGGAGTGTTCTTTTATCACTGCGGCGCGCCTCCCATGATCCAGCACGTGGCGCGCGGCATGTTCGGGGCGATCATCGTCGATCCGAAGGATGTCAAGGTCTGGCCGAAGGCTGATCGTGAATATGTTCTGGTGCAGTCCGAGTTTTTCAAGAATCCGAACGATGTGCAGGCGATGTTCGATCGCAAGTACGACGGCATGCTGTTCAACGGTGGGATTTTCAAATACCACCCGTTCGTGACCGGCGGGGGGAAGCTCGATGCCAAGCCCGGCGAACGCGTCCGGATCTATTTCGTCAATGCCGGTCCTAACGAGTTTTCCTCGTTTCACCCCATCGGTGAGATTTGGGACAATGTGTACGAGAGCGGCAATCCTGCCAACAACCTGAAGGGCGTCCAGACCTACGTGGTCGGTCCGGGCAGCGCGGCGACCTTTGATGTCGTGGTGGAGTCCGCCGGAGCCTATCCGTTGGTCACCCATTCACTGACGGGTGCGCTGCGAGGCGCCATTGCGGTCTTGCTGGCAGGACCGGATGCGAAGACGGCTCCATTGATGCCGATGGTGCCCTGGGAATTGCCGGCCAAGTAAGTCAATTTGTTTCACCGAGACATCCGGCCGGCCCAGACGGGCCGGCCGGACCTTGCAGGAAGAGTCATGATGACAGCTCGATTGACCCAAGCATTGTGGTTTCTGGGAGATGCTGATGCGATATCGTGGGATGATGCTGTGCTGTGTGCTCCTGTTCGTCGGATGCCCAGTGAGCCCAGTTATTGCCGACATCTCGCACGAGCGCGTGGCGCTCTCCTTGTCAGGCCAAGATTGTTCTTCTCTCCGCCAGACCATCGCTGCGGAGTTGGCACAGGTTCCCGGCGTCACGCACGTGAATCTGGACAGCGTTCCGGACCATGCGCTCGTTGATGTGGTCACCGGCGTTGTCACGCCCGAAGAGCTCATGGCGGCTGTGGCACGGCGCTTGGCGCCCAACACACAGTGCCAAGTTGAGATCATGAAGTCCTGTATCTCCGCAAACCCCTTCCCGTCGGATCGTTAGACGGCGCTTGCGACCGTCCGACTATTCAGACAGACTGGGCAACGCTCACCCGAAGATCTGTCATGCGGACTACTGGCATCATGGGCCAAAGAAGGACAGGTCTGGTGTGGTGCCTGTTCGTGATAGGAGGGGCGTCTCTCCTGCCCGTTGCTCCCCTGTCTGCCCAAGAGGCGATGCTCGAATTCCCCATCCGGCCCTTCAACGTGGATGTGATGCTGCGGCAGCAGACGTTTGCACCTGACGATCGAGAGATCGGCGTGCAAGTCGGGATCACGGCGCTGCGGTATGGTAATCTGGAAGTTCGAGCCAGCTATCAATACTTCAGCATTCATACTCAAGAGTTCAGAACTGATCAACATTCAGTCTTTCTCAACCCGCGCTGGAACAACTTCATCGATATTCTGGACTTTCCCACACACAAACCTTTGAACCGGATCATCAGGCATCTGTTGTTCGGTCCGTTGGAAGACCGGGCGGTGCCGTATGTGGGGCTCCTCGCGGGAGGGGTGCTGCCCGGACCGGGAAACCATGCGCCGGGCCATTTGATCGGAGGTCAAGTCGGGGTGCGGTTTCCGGTCGCACGCAGTCTTTCGGTCGATATCGGCGTACAGTATACGCAGTACGGCGTGGATTTTCGCGGCGAGGCGGGACAGGCGCAACAATGGGTATTCCTGACCGGCGTTCGATTCTAACGGGTGCTTCGAGAGGTTGGCTGGGATGTACGGCGGTCCTCTGCCTGCTCCTGCCGGGCTGCGGCTTGCTCATCGATGCCGTCGAGCAGGTCTGGCCTGTGACGGGCAACAAAGTCGATGCCATCTGTACCCGCGAGCGGGTGCAGGTCGGCTTGGCCATGGAACCCTTTCGCCCGTTCGTGTTTCCGACCATCTGGACCGACGAGGGGGCTCGCGTTACCGGCCTGGATGTCGAACTCGTGCGCGCGATGACCGACGAATTGTCCCGGCGATGTGGTCGTCCTGTGATTCCCGTCTTGCATCTGGTGCGGTTCAGAGATCTCTTCAGATTACTGAACGAGGGGCAGCTGGATTGGTTCGTATCTGCGGTGGCGACCAATATCCCTGCGCCGGATCGAGCCGGCGTCGCCTATTCAATTCCCTATTTCTATGATGGTGGGATCGGCGGCATTGCGAGGCATCGTGAGGTGCTCGACCGGGTGCAGGCGAATCTCCGGGATCAGGCGATCCCTCCGTATCCCGACAGGCTGGCAGCGACCAGGCATGCCTTGGACGGGGTGGCGATCGCGGTTCAGGACGGCACCAGTGCGCATCATTATGCGGCGGCGAATCTGAGTGCCAGCCGGGTGATCGTCTGTGATTCTCTTCCGGCCGCCTTTGAATATGCGGACTCGCAGGCGAATCCACCAATCGACGTCATTCTGGGCGCTCAACCGGTGCTGGAATACATGGTCACCAGAGTTCGCAAAGACTGGTCCCTGCTGACTCGCGAGAATGGAACCCCGTTGTTCTTCACGAAGGGACATTATGCGGTTGCGATGGCCGAGGAGAGTTACCGGCTGCGCTGGCTGGTGAACGACCTGTTGTTGAAATTGGACGAGTCGGGCCGGCTTCATGAGATGCGGAAGCGCTGGCTCGAAGAGGAGTATGCGTTTCCGCGGCGGGCTTCGCTGGAGGGGTTGCCCTTCGATGTCGAGAAGATGGCGGCCCATTACACCCAGGGGACCTGCCGCATCAAGCCGGAGCCCTAACAGGATGCTGAAAAAGTCCGCCAGCGGCGTTCTCGCCTCGTTCAGACCCTCACCGTACCCCCCATGGGAAAAGAGCCTGTCTCGGCAGGCGTGGGGCGGGCGGGTAAGAACGTCACGCCTCGGCTCAAGACACTGCCGGCTCACCGTCTCGCCGGCGTCCACACACGTGGCGCTCATTATTCTTCGCGCCGTGGACCTCGCTGCGGCCTTGCTGGACGGCCTTTTTGAGCATCCTGCGGGGAAATTGATCCGTGGTTTCAGATGTCCGACACGTCGCGTTCACAGGGGTGCAGAATAGTTATTCCGCAGCCTACTCAATTTTCCAGACGGGAGGACGATCATGAGCGGTCACGTGTTTCTCATCCTGGCAATCGCGGTTCTATTGATGATCGGTCAGCCGCTCAGAGCGGATGCGGTCGAGCGGGCAGAAGCGGAGGAGACCGCTAGGTTGCTGGCCAAACTGCTGCAGTCCGGGCGCATGGTGATCGAGCGCAACCAATCGTTGATCGATGACCCCCACAAAGGGGAGAAGGGGTTCACGCCGGAGCTGTTCGAACAACAACTGGTGCAGGAGTTCCGGAGCAGGACCGGGATTGATCTGACCGCGCTGCCCAAGGCACCGGTTTCCATCATCATCCCGCCGCTGGCCAAGGAACTCTTGCCCGCGTTGGTGCAGGCCAGCCGGGAGGTCATCCGCGACGCGCAAGTGGTCATCAACCAGCGCGGCATCGGGTATAAAAACTTCATTCCGGCCACCTATGGCAGCCAGGCCTCGGCCCGGTTCTCGAAGTCAGCCCACGTGCGCCTGAAACAGACGACCATTGAGCCGAGGAATCCAAAAAACGAGCCGGATGAATATGAGGCGTCGGTGTTGAAGTGGCTTGCCGGCCGGCCGCGCGCAGAAGCCTATGTCAGTGAGTTGACTGAGGAGGGGCGCACGTTGCGGGTGG
>JAHFEU010000011.1:0-16976 GCA_023248295.1 Nitrospirota bacterium
GGCGGTCAATGTCCAGGATTCACCACCGGTCATCGTGCTGAAGGCGATGACGGCTGGCAATGAAGAACTCATCGTGGGCGCCACGGTGGATTCGGGTACCATGATCACCCGTGGCAAGGAGCGGGTCACCCTGGGCGCCATCAAGGTGGGTGAGCAAGCGGCCATGACCTATCTCAAGAACCCCGACGGACTGCTGGCCCGCTCGATTCATGTCCGTTAAGCGGAAGGATGCCCAAGATGGTAAAGCCTGTTGCTTCTTTCACCGGACTGGTCGTCTGCCTGGGTCTGCTGGTCCTCCTGGCCGCTTGTAGCGGCCGGAAGCTCTCCACGTCGGCGCAGGACCAGGCTCTCGTGCCCGGCGCGCCGAAAAAGGCGAAGGTTGAGCCCCCGCCCGAGCCCCCTAAGGAAGTGGCACGTGCCCCCGAGCCCCCGCCTCCAGCGGCTCCACCTCCGCCGCCCCCAAAGGAAGAAGCAATTGCCCCTGAGCCTCCGCCGCCCCTGGCTGCTGTGGCTCCGGGACCAGAACCGCTGGTGCTGTCCGATGCGTATTTTGACTATGACCAGTTCGTGCTTCGGAGCGATGCGAAGACTGCGCTGGAGGGGAACGCCCGCCGACTCAAGGCGGAGAGCGGCGCGAAACTGCTGATCGAGGGGCATTGCGACGAACGTGGCACCGTCGCGTACAACCTGGTGCTGGGTGAGCGGCGGGCGCGGATGGTCGAGCAGTACTTGAAGGACCTGGGGATCGCACCGTCCCGGCTTCAGATCACCAGTTATGGGAAGGAGAGGCCATTCTGCTCCGTTCACAGCGACCACTGTTGGCAGCAGAATCGCCGGGCCCACTTCGTCTTGCAGTGAGCTCCGGTCCAACGGCGAGGAGAGCCTTTCACCGAATCATCCATTGGTCAACGAGGAGGGAGACGTGAGGACACGCACTGTTCTGTTCGCGTTCGGGGTCGGACTCATCGCGCTGGCCGGGTGCGCAGATACAGGGGAGGTCGTGACCCTGAAGATCCGGACGACTCTTCCGGCGACCGAAGCCACGGCCAAGACATCCGACGGGTTGCGCGTCATCGTGGCCGCGTTTGAAGACGCACGGCCCGGGATGAAACGGCTGGGGTTCTATAACCACCGCTGGGAGAGCCAGACTCATTATTTTGATGTGCCGGGCGGCAAGCCCGCGGAGGTGGTGGCTTCGGTCATCGCCGAGTATTTGAAGCAGAAGGGATGGCGTGCCGAGGTGGCGAAAGCGGGAGACGCATCCAGCGGAGGGAGCGCGGACGTCACGCTCACGGGCAAGCTGTTGGATATGACGGTGAACGCCAAGAGCAGGGTCTTTTGGACCAATATAACGGCCTCGACCAAGATGGCGATCCAGGCGAAGAACACAGCGGACGACAGCGTCATCCGTATGACGCTGAACGGTGAAGGATCGCGGAGCGTCTTTTGGTTCGAACTGGAGGATGCCCAGAGCCTCATCAATGAGATTCTGACCGACAATCTCGAAAAGCTGCTGACCAATACCAAGGTCGAGAACAACATCCTGCGGCTGAAGTGAGAGCGAGCAGGCTCCTCCCTACCCCGACGAGCAGGGGTCTGGCCACAAGACCTGGCAGGCCGAACGGCCGGGTGCCTGCCAGGGAGACGAAAATCCCTCTTGACGAGTTCATCGAGGATTTGTTAGAGTCGCGCCACTTCCGATCATCTCCGGTTCATCCCCATCAGTAAGGCATATCCGATTATCCCGTTCTGAGCGAGTGACTTGCTCTGAAGATACGGGGTGTGTGCAGCGCATCGGATGCGGTGTGCTGGCTTGCGAAGCGAGGTGCCTTTGAGGGCAGGGCGAGAACGAAGACAACGATGCGGCATGGGGCTGCTACTCGTTGCCGTGAGTCTTGGGATCGGTGCCTGCACCTGCCTGCCGAAAGGCCGGGCGGATCTGGATGTGGGGATCAAGGAGCGAGGCATCGCCTCCTGGTACGGTGAATACTTTCACGGGTTGGTCACGGCCAGCGGGGAAATCTTCGACATGGAAGCGTTCACAGGCGCCCACCGAACACTTCCACTGGGAACCGTGGTGCGGGTCACGAACGTGCTGAACGGAATGCAGGTTCGGGTGCGCATCAATGACCGCGGTCCTTACGTGAACGGGCGTGTTCTTGATCTATCCCTTGCGGCGGCCCGCCAGCTCGGCATGGTGGAACACGGGATTGCGGCGGTGCAGCTAGAGGTCATCGGACATCAAGGAGACGGGCTCCTGTCCCCCGACGATCGGGCAATGCTGGCCCAATGGACCCTTGCTCGGTTCGGGGTCAGTCCTTCTCTGATTCTCCCCGGACCAGTGCGACCTGCGGACCGCCGCCTGATCCGTCGCGAAGCGCCGGAAGCACGCGGATTCCGTCTCCCGCCCGGCGACATTCTGCGTTCGCGGCGCGCCCGCCGTGTGGCGGACATCCTGGCTGCCGAACACCGGGTCTATGCCGTGGCGACCCTTCAAGTCCCGTAACCCTTCCCTCGCCTGTTGCTTCCGTTCGCACCGTGTTGACAGACTCGATCGGCATTGACTAGACTGACACGGCGGCGACACGTCATCCCCATCAGAAGATGGAGGAGACCCGCCGCGGTGAGGTGCGAATGGCTAAGATTACACGACAGGATGACGAAGCTCGATTGACCGCCCGAGTGCGGGAGCGTACGGGCGCAAAGGATACTCCGGAGAAGGATCCGGCCCTTCGTTCGCTGCGCAAGCGCCTGAAACGCCTTCAGCGTGAGCGGCGGCGCCTCGAAGCCAGGAAGCGGCATGCGATGGGAAAGAAGGCCAAGGCGGAGGCCAAGGCGGAGACCAAAACGGAGGCCAAGCCAGAGGCGAAGAAGGCAGAAGCCGAGGCGCCAGAGGCCAAGACGGCAGAGCCCGCTGACGTGTAGTCCCCTCCCTCGGCGGCCATACAATTGGATATCGTGAAGTCGACCTGGTCGACGGAGACGAGTCCATGAGCGAAGAAACGAAGAAGCCCACAGAGAGCATCCTTCCTGAACCCTCGGAATCGGGTGATGAGCTGACCGACCAGGTGTCGGACGCCATCACGACGACGGCCGACCAGCGCACCGATCCTGCGGCCACGATGGACCAGCCGCGCGCCCAGGCGACGGAAGACGTGGTCCTGGAAGAAGAGAGGGTCAAGGATGAGATAGAAATCCAGATCGATCTCTTGAAAGATCCGGATTGGGCGGTGCGCCGCGAGGCGGTCATCACGCTGGGGGAGATGGGTGACGAGCGGTGTGTCGAGCCGCTCGCGCGGTCGCTTCGGGATGGCGATTGGCAGGTACGGGAGGCGGCCGTCGAGGCGCTCAGCATGGTCGGCTCCCCGTCGGTGGACCCCCTCATCAAACAGTTGCGGGACTGGGACATCCGGAAGTACGCCATCAGGGCGCTCGGAAAGATCAAGGATGAGCGGGTCTTGGATCCGTTGCTGGCTCAGTTACGAAGCGATGAGTTCAAGGAGGACGCGACCGAGGCCCTTGTGGAGCTCGGCCAGCCGGCGGTGGAGAAGCTCCTGACCGCGCTGAAAGACAAGGACGAGAATGTCCGGAAGCAAGCGGTCATCGCTCTCGGGCGGATCAAGGACCCCGAGGCCGTTGATGCCCTGATCGAGAGGCTGCAGGACAAGGACTGGTTCATCCGCTTGACTGCCGCGGCAGCCCTGGAAACGATCGGCGACGAACGGGGGCGAGAGGCGATCAAGCCGCTCCTCCAGGATCCGGATCTGGTTGTGAAGATGCGCGTGGAGCGGATCCTCGCGGCGTGGAAAAAGCGCACTACCACTGCCTGACAGCAGGTCTCCCTCACTGCCGGGCCATGAATCTGTCCAACTCTTTTTGGATCTCGTCCAGCCTCGTTCGAGGCACTGCCTTCCCCACCGCGAGTTCCAGTTGCGCCTCTCGGACTCTTGCCACGAGCGGCTTGATCGAGGAGACCCGACCGCTGTCCCGCTCTGCGTTGCTCGCCTTCTCCAGATGATCGACCACCTCCGCCAGTTCCTTGGCGGCAGTGCCGAAATTCCGGTCCAACAGTTCTGACTTCGCCTGGACCAGCCGCGATTTTGCATCGACGAGCCCTTGACGCTGTCGCAAGTTCCGTTCGATGCCCAAGGTGGTATCCAGGACGTCGCGCGACAGGTCCCGCACGGTCTTCTTCAGTTCGCTGATCGGGCGTTGACCGATGTAGTACCCCAGCGCGAACGTTGTCCCGATCAGCACCACCAGCCCCAGAAATCTCAGCATAAGTCTCCTTCTTTCCTTCAAGGTCCTCACCGTGGGATGGACGACACCTGGGCCAAGCTCCCGGCCGCCGCAACCCGGACTGCGGGATCGGAATCCAGAAGGGCATTCTTGAGAACCGGGATGGCGGCTCGTCCGCCGATCTTCCCCAGAGCGCGGCAGGCCGTCAGGCGGGGTTGCGGTTGCTGGTCCTGAATCAGGGTCTCCAAAACCGGAAGCGCCTTCCGGTTGCCCGCGGACCCCACCGCCAGCGCCGCGGCACTCCGGACCGAGGGATCGGAATGCCTCGCCAGGTCGGCGGCCACCAGGACCGCGTCGCGCTCCCCCAATCTGAGCAATCCTTCGACGGCGCCGACACGAACCAGCGCGATCGGGTCCCGCGCCGCCTGCCACAGCAGCGGGCGGGTGTAGGCCACGCGGAGCCGCCCGAGGCTGGCGGCGGCGGTCCCGCGGACGCGCGGGTTCTCGTCTTCCAGCGCGCGCGTCAGGGCCGTGGCGGCTCCGGCCTGGCCGAACTCCCCGAGTGCGCCGGCCGCGAACGCACGGACGTCGGGGTTCGGATCGTAGAGCGATTGTCTGAGCACCGTCAGGCTGGGTGGATGTTTGAGGCGCCCCAGCACACCCAAGGCGGCCATGCGAGTGTCCGCGTCCGGCAGGGTGGCGGCGCTCATGATGTCGGCGAGCGCGTCGGAGTGACCGAGTTTGACCAGCGCGGCCAGCGCAAACACGTGAACCGCCCCTTCTTCGGACCGCGCCATGCGGGTGAGCAGCTCCTCCAATGTGGGATCGCGGCGCTCGCCCAAGGCGTTCAGCGCCGCGATCCGGACGGCTGGAGCAGGGTCCTCCAACGCTCGCTTGAGCGCTGTCGAATCGGCCTCCGGTCCGGACCGGCCAAGGCCCTCCGCTGCCTGCGCACGGACCAACACGGACGGATCCAAGAGCCCGTCTTCGAGCAGGGGGACGACTTCGCGACTCGCGATTTCGGCCAACGCCGTATAGGTCGTAATGCGCACATGCTCTTCCGGATCGCGCACCCGGCTGGTGATGAAGGCCAAGGCCAGTTCGCGGAGCAACGCGAGATCGTCCGGGGTTCCTGGGGGGATGAGACGGGTGTAGACCGTGAACGCCGACTCGGGCTGGCCGAGTCGCACATAACTGAGGAGCCCAACCTTCAGCAGCTCGCGGGGTTGTTTCGAATCTGGCGGGGCGGCTTCCAGCAGGCGGATCACCTGGTCGTACTGGCCCTTCTGAAAGGCGACCCGTGCATCACGCTGGGACTCCGAGGCGTTGGGGGGCGCGGATGGTTCAGCGGACTGGAGAAGGGTGGGCGAGGAGAAGCTGGCCGCGAAGACGCACAGCGTGATCGCCCGAAGGGGGAGGAGCCGTTCCGTTCCCGAAGTTCTCACGTTCACCGGCGGCATCTTTTCGCATCGGGGTCAGCGGTGTCAAGTCAACAATGGGGGACAAGCCCTCGATGGGGTCCACGCACTGCCCGCATTTGGGTGAGCACCCCCCTCTTTCGTAGGGGAGGCCCCCTACTTTGCGCTACCAGACGTTCGGCGGTTGTGCGGCGGCGGGGGCGTACAAGAGTTCCATGTATTCCTTGACCATCCGGCGGGCACAGAATCGGGGCGCAATCGTGCGGATGGCGTTCTTCACGATCTGGATCCAGCCTCGCGGAACTCCGTCCAGGTCCCGCGCGTAATAGAGGGGGACGATCTCCTGCTCAAGGAGGCGGTAGAGCTGCTCGGCATCCTGGCTGTCCTGAGCATGCGGGTCCGCGGGGTCGGGCGAGGACGTGATCGCCCAGCCGTTCGCCCCGTCGTACCCTTCCTGCCACCAGCCATCCAGCACGCTCAGGTGTGGAACGCCGTTGAGCGCCGCCTTCTGGCCGCTCGTGCCGCAGGCTTCCATGGGCGGGCGCGGGGTGTTGAGCCACACGTCCACACCCTGAACCAGGAACTTCGTCAGATGCATGTCGTAGTCTTCCAGGAACGCGATCTGCCCCGCGAGCCGGCGGTCCTTGCAGAAACTGTACACCTGGTGGATGAACTGCCGACCGGGCTCGTCCGCCGGATGGGCCTTGCCCGCAAAGACAATCTGGACGGGACGATGGCGGTTCTGAAGAATATCTTTCAGCCGATCCAGGTCCCGGAACAGTAGGGTGGCCCGCTTGTAGGTCGCGAACCGGCGCGCAAACCCGATGGTGAGAGCCTCCGGATCCAGCAAGGTGCCGGCCGCTAACACTTGCGAGGCTCCCAGGCGTCCTTGCATCCACCCCTCGCGGGCGCGTTCCCGAATGAAGGTCATCAGCTTGCGCTTGAGGGCTTGACGGACTGCCCATAGCTCATCTTCCGGGATGTCGATCACGCGGTGCCAGACCGCCGGCTCATCTGACCGGTCTGCCCAATCCGGGCCCAGGTAGTTACTGTACAGGTGGTTCATCTCGGGGGCGATCCAGGTGGGAGCATGAACCCCGTTCGTGATGCTTCGGATCGGCACGAGATCTTCGGGAAGTCCTGGCCACAGATTGCGCCACATCGCACGCGTCACGCGGCCATGTTCGCGGCTGACGCCGTTCAGGTGCGCGCAGGTTCGCATGGCCAGCGCGGTCATGTTGAACCCGTCCGTCGGGGCGTCAGGATGTTCTCCCAAGCGAAGAAACGCGTCACGCGTGAGGCCCAGTTGTTCCCAGTATCCGCTGAAGTGACGCTCGATCAGATGAATCGGGAAGATGTCGTGTCCGGCCGGAACCGGCGTATGAGTCGTAAAGACGGTGCTGTGGCGCACAAATTCGGCCGCCTCAGCGTGGGATTGCCCAGTCTGGACCAGCTCTCGGATCCGCTCGAGGGTCTGGAACGCTGAATGTCCCTCGTTGGCATGCCAGACAACCGGCGAGAGCCCCAGCGCCCGACACACCCGTACCCCACCGATGCCGAGCAGCATTTCCTGGCGGAGGCGGACCTCCTGATCGCCGCCGTAGAGCCTGGCGGAGAGCTCGCGGTCGTCCGGCGCGTTCTCCGGTAGATCCGTGTCGATGAGATACAGCCTGACTCGTCCCACGCGAACCTGCCAGACCAGCGCGGAGACGGTCCGGCTGTCCATTTCGACCTTGATCTGGCAAGGGGAGCCGGATTGCGTCATGGCCTGGTGGATAGGCGAATCCAGTCGATTGAATGGCATGTATTCAGACTCCTGCCAGCCTTCCGCCGTGATCCGCTGTTGAAAGTAGCCCTGGGGGTACATGAACCCCAGGCCCACAACGGGAATTCCCAGATCGCTGGCTTCCTTGCAGTGATCGCCCGCCAGGATGCCCAGCCCGCCGCTGTATATCGGAATCGAGCTGTGGAGTCCGAGCTCGGCCGAGAAATATGCGATCGTGCAGGTGGAGAGCGACGGGTACTGTGTCGCAAACCAGGTGCCCCTGGCCGCCAGGTACTCGTCGTAGGCCTTGAGCACGGCGGAGTACTGGCGGACAAAGACAGGATCTTTGCCGAGTGAGTCTAATCGGTCAGGTTTCAGGTCATGAAGGAGTTTGACCGGATTGTGATGAGTCAGTCGCCACAGCGTCGGATCGATGGTTTCGAAGAGTCGTCGGGCATCAGGCTTCCAGCTCCACCAGAGATTGTGTGCGAGTTCCTGGAGACGGACCAGACCTCCGGGCAAGGCTCCCGGCGATCCGGCAACAGGTTGTGCTTCGCTCACTCTGCCTCCTTTTTCAAGCAAGCAGCTAACAGCGAGCAGCTAATAGCCAAGATGCCGACCCCACTATTTGCTATTCGCTGCAGGCTACTTGCTGTTATCTCCTTAATCACGCATGGCCGCGTAAGTTCCAGCTCTTCCAGTCCGCCGAGAACGCCACTTTCGCGTATCGTTCTCCCAGAATCTGGGTCACCCGATTCATGCGTCGCGCCAGTTCCTGGGCTTCTTCGGGGTTCAAGTCCTGCCTGAACTGGGGGTGAAGGCCCCAGCGGGTTTCCACCTCTTCACCCTCCACGCTGGACATGACGCTGACCAACTTGATTTCGTTCCCGATCCGCCCTCCAACAGCCTGTTCAGCGGTGTGGCGATCCGAGACGGCGGAGGAAGCCCTCCCTTGCGCGGACCCTGCACCTCCAGTCTCATCTTCGAACAAGGCCTTCATGGCCGGCACCACTGAGCTGGCACAGAGCGCCGCCGCGGAAACCACCATGCCGTTGCCCGATGCGCCCATCATCTGCGCCACTCGCTCGCTGAATGTCTTGAAAAACTCTTCCTTGGCCTTGCTCTCCTCCGTGATCAGGAAGCGAAAGCGCTCGTAGCGTTCCCGGCTTTCCGCCACCGCGCGGCCGATCGTGTAGACGATCTCTATCTCGTCGCTGTCCGGGCTGAGGGCGGGTTCCAGGACCGTCCTCAGTCGGTGGGCGACGGTGTCTTCGAGGCTATCCATGAACTGCGGTTGCTCGTGAATCGGCACGTGGAGGGCCGACAGCCGGTCCGCCAGATTGAACATGACTTTCAGAAATTCAAGGTACAGCTTCCATTCATCCGTTTTCTTCAGCTTCAGCGCGTGCTCCGGGGCGCTGCGCTTCACCATGGTGACGGACTCTCCCGCGACTGCCACCATCAAACCGCCCAGGTCGCGCAACAGGCCGGAATACGGGCTCTTGGATGCTGCCATGCCCCCTCCGAGAAAGGTGCGTCCATTATATACAACTCCGGCGCACCGTCCAAGGAGGAAGAGTGTTTGAGCGGACCATGAGGAGCCGGTCGGTCGTTGCAACGAGGGAGTCGCTATGTTATACAGCCCCACCATGCGCGAAGAATGCCCGAGAGGAAGGATGCTATTAAAGGCGCCATGGATCGGAAGATAAAACCATACCTCCTCCGGCGGAGCGCTGAGGAGCGTCCTTCCCAGAAGTTGTCCCTGGACTACGGGCAGGCGCTGAATCCGCAGCAACTGGCGGCCGTCATGGCAGGGGATGGGCCGGCGCTCGTCATCGCGGGCGCGGGCAGCGGCAAGACCCGCACGCTGGTGTACCGCGTGGCGTACCTGATCGACCTGGGCATTGATCCAGGGACGATCCTCTTGTTGACCTTTACGCGCAAGGCGGCGCAGGAGATGCTGAAGCGCGTGGGCCTCCTGATCGGGTCGCGGAGCGAGCGCGTGTCGGGCGGGACCTTTCACTCGGTCGCCAACATGCTCCTGCGACGCTACGGACGACCGATCGGGCTGGAGCCCGGCTTCACGATCCTGGACCGAGGCGATGGCGAGGACCTGATCGGGTTGCTCCGCACGCAACTCGGCCTGCACGAGAAGGACAAGCGTTTCCCCCGCAAGGGAACGATCGCCGAGATCTTCAGTAAATGCGAGAACACGCTCCGGAACATGGAAGAGATCGTGCTGGGGGAGTTCGAGCATTTCTCGGAACATCTGGAGGATCTTGAGAAGCTCAAACGTGCCTACCAGGCGGCGAAGCGGCAGCGGCAACTTCTGGACTACGACGATCTCTTGGTGAAACTTCGGGAATTGCTGGGCGTGGATGACGCGGCGCGCCGGGCGATCTCACAGAGCTATCGCTACATCCTCGTCGACGAATATCAGGATACCAACCGTCTGCAAGGGGAACTGATCAGGAAATTGGCGGAGACGCACGACAATGTGATGGTGGTGGGGGACGATAGTCAGTCGATCTATGGCTTCCGTGGGGCGACGTTTCGGAACATTATGGAATTCCCCGAGCGGTTTCCTGGAGCCACGATCTACAAGCTGGAAGAGAATTACCGGAGCACCCAAGCGATTCTGAACCTGGCCAACGAGATCATCCGCGGAGCCGCCGAGAAATACAGCAAGCGCCTCTTCACGCAAAAGCAAGGAGGACCGCTGCCGGTGTTGGTCCAGGCTGGCGGAGAGAACGCCCAGTCTCGGTTCGTGGCTCAGAAGATTCTGGAGCTGCGGGAGGAGGGCGTGCCGCTCGATGAGATCGCGGTCCTATTCCGGTCCAGTTTCCATTCATTCGATCTGGAGATCGAGTTGTCACGGAGGGATCTGCCGTTTGTGAAACATGGCGGGTTCAAATTCATCGAGACCGCGCACGTCAAGGATCTCTTGGCGCATCTTCGGGTGATCGAGAACCCGCTCGACACGGTGAGCTGGACGCGCGTGTTGTTGCTGGTGGAGGGGGTTGGGCCCAAGAAAGCGCAGGACCTGGTCGCCTTGTGTCTCAAGACCGACCGACCTATTGACGTGCTCCGTGAGGCCGGCGGCCGATCCTCCCGAGCGCTGAAGGATCTCGCGCAGATGCTGGAGGAAACAGCCCGCCCTGGAACGTTGACCCCGGCGGAGCAGGTCAGTCAGGCCTACGATTATTACCTGCCCATCCTGAAGGATCAGTACGACGATTATCCGAGGCGAATGCGTGACCTGGAGCACCTCTACACGATGGCCGAACGGTACCATTGCCTTGAGGAATTTCTGTCCGACCTGGCATTGGAGCCTCCCGATGAAAGCGTCGCCGACGTGGAGGCGATCGGTCGGGACGACGAGCGGCTCGTTCTCTCAACCATCCATTCGGCCAAGGGGCTTGAATGGCAGTGCGTGTTCGTGATCTGGGTTGTGGACGGGCGGTTTCCTTCCGCCTATGCCTTCTTGACGGAAGATGAATTAGAAGAGGAGCGGCGGCTTTTCTACGTGGCCGTGACCCGCGCGAAGCGGCATCTCTACCTGACCTATCCCATCAACGTGTATGATAAGAGCACCGGCTCGGTGCTCTCCAAACCGTCCCGGTTTCTGGACGACGTGTCCCCCTCCTTTTTTGACACCTGGGCGCTCGTGGAGGAAGACAGCTCCCGAGGCTGGAGCCAACTGGGCGGCGAATAAGGGCGGCCTTGCTGGGAAGTCCTGGTTGGGGGGCCCGTCATCCCCCGTCTGGCTGCGTGCTGTGGGGGGATGAGCCGAGCTGGCGCTTCAATGTCCTGTGCTCATCTTGAGATACGCGCGTTGATCCTCGGGCTATCGGTGGCGCTCGTGGGGCTGATTCATGCCGTGCCGGCGGCAGCTACGGAGCGCTCTTCTGCCTCGAAGAGCGTCTGGAATGCCTTGATCGAGCAGGCGCAAGGGCTCGGCCTTCCGACTCGGTTTCTGCGCCTCATCCCCCCTGGCTTCGTGACGCTGGAGTTCGAAGACCTGCACGCGTTTGCGGCTGAGTATCATCCCGAGGAGCACCGCATGGTGCTGAACCGCACGCTCTCGTTCAACGCGGCAGGCGGCGTCCTGAAGCCGCTGAATACCATGACCCACCGTGACTTAGGGACCCTCTATCACGAGCTGTTTCACGCCTATATGGATTACCTCAAGTCGTCACCTGACGAGACCGCTGCTGATCCCAACGCCTCCCGACTGCTCGCGTTCGCGGGCGAGCAGCAGCAGTGCCGGTATCAAACCGTCGCGATTACGCCTGTGCTGCAGCGCAAGTCGGCGACTGAGACCCGGTATTTGACCGACCGTGAGTCCTGGGAAGCGCTCAATGAGACCTGGGCGGTGTTCGTGGGCTGGGTGACGTGGACAAGACTGGAATTATCGGGAGCGCGCAGTGCCCACGGGTCTCGGACCCACGGCGGGACCGAGGGCTGGCTCAAGCGGTTACAGAAGATAGACCAGGACGGGGACCTGATTGGGTATTACGAACCCGAGGACCCGGCCGAACGCATGATCGCCCGGAAACGGTATCTGGCTCCTTCGCATCGTATTTCACCGCGTGAGGTCGCAATCCTGCTGGAAGTCCTGCTTGAAGAACCAGCCGAACAGGCCACACGCTCCGCCGCCGTCTTGGAGCGGCGGCCGGCACCGTCCCAAGGCGGGAGAATCTGTAACTGATCACGTCATTGGGTTCTGCCCCTCCAGAGGCGATCTGCTTGCTTCGCGTCTCGCTCGTGCCGCAGTTGGATCTCAGAAATACAGACGGGGCCCCCAATTTCGATTTTCCCCTTGACAATGGGAGAAATGGCCAATACAATTCAACATTTCTCAGAACAATGGCGTTGTCCACCCCCAATCAGTTATCCGGCTCCAGGGTGTAAGGAGCAGGGTACCTGTGAGTGGGGTGGTGTGTGTTTGGGCATGGCTGGATCGCATGGGGTGGAGACGCAACGATCCACGAACTCGGACGGGCAGGTACCCAAGTGGACAAAGGGGGCAGACTGTAAATCTGTTGCCATCGGCTTCCAAGGTTCGAATCCTTGCCTGCCCACCATGTTTAGTGCCGCGTGCTGAGTGCTGAGTCCCAAGCAGAAAGCATCGGGGCGGGCAGGGCCCTCAAGCCCTCAGTATGCAGGACTCTGCACTCATACCTAGGAATGGGCGGGCGTAGCTCAGTGGTAGAGTTCCAGCCTTCCAAGCTGGCTGTCGCGGGTTCAAATCCCGTCGCCCGCTCCAGTGAACGTGGTTCCTCGTGAAGCGTGATTCGTCGTTCGACCCAGAGACTCTCGACGGGTGAAGCGTGAACGAGCGAAGGATTTGAACCCGCGACAGGGGGTTCCGAAGGGGGTGAGCCCCCTTCGTGGGGTCCGCGACGCGAGGAATAACGAGCGTCACGTTTGCGGACGCCGCCGAGATGGTGAGGCGGCCGGGTCTTCGCGCGAGGGGGCTGGCCCCCTCTGCGGGAGCCGGGAGGCAAGCTTCAGGGCCGACGCGGCGACGGAGCGTGGTTCAAATCCCGTCGCCCGCTCCAGTGAACGTGGTTCCTCGTGAAGCGTGATTCGTCGTTCGTTTTGGACTTCAGCGAGATACGCTTCACGAGGTGCGAACAACGTTTGTTGAAGGCGGCCCACGTAGCTCAGTTGGCAGAGCACGTCCTTGGTAAGGACGAGGTCACGCGTTCGATCCGCGTCGTGGGCTCCATGACCTCTTAGGAGGGTTGAGGTTACGGCTGAGGCTCAGGTTGAGGAAGGCGGGTCCTCAACCTGAGCCTGAACTTTAACCTGTCGACTACGGAGGCCGTTATGGCGAAGGCGAAATTTGAGCGGCGCAAGCCCCACGTGAACATTGGGACGATTGGGCACGTGGATCACGGGAAGACGACGCTCACCTCGGCGCTGACGAAGGTGATGGGGGAGCGGGGGATGGCGAAGTTTATCAGCTACGATGAGGTGGCCAAGGCGAGCGAGTCGCAGGGGCGGCGGGACGCGACGAAGATCTTGACGATTGCGATTGCGCACGTGGAGTACGAGACGGCGCAGCGGCACTACGCGCACGTGGACTGTCCGGGGCACGCCGATTATGTCAAGAACATGATCACGGGGGCGGCGCAGATGGATGGGGCGATTTTGGTGGTGAGTGCGGCGGATGGGCCGATGCCGCAGACGCGGGAGCATATTCTGCTGGCGCGGCAGGTGGGGGTGCCCTACATTGTGGTGTTTTTGAACAAGGCGGACAAGGTGGACGACAAGGAGTTGTTGGATTTGGTGGAGTTGGAGGTGCGGGAGCTGCTGACGAAGTATGAGTTTCCGGGGGACAAGATTCCGATTGTGGTGGGGTCGGCGACCAAGGCGCTGGAGGGGGATCAGAGCCCGCTCGGGGTGCCGGCGATTCTGAAGCTGTTGGAGGCGGTGGACGGCTACATTCCGACGCCGGTGCGGGCGGTGGACAAGCCGTTTTTGATGCCGATTGAGGACGTGTTCACGATCAGCGGGCGGGGGACGGTGGTGACGGGGCGGTGCGAGCGGGGGGTGGTGAAGGTAGGGGATGAGGTGGAGATCGTGGGGTTGCGGCCGACGGCCAGCACGGTGGTGACGGGGGTGGAGATGTTTCGCAAGGTGCTGGACGAGGGGCAGGCGGGGGACAACATTGGGGTGTTGCTGCGGGGGACGAAGAAGGAGGAGGTGGAGCGGGGGATGGTGCTGGCGAAGCCGCGGAGCATCACGCCGCACACGAAGTTCCAGGCGGAGGTCTACGTGCTGACGAAGGAGGAGGGGGGCCGGCACACGCCGTTTTTCAATGGGTATCGGCCGCAGTTTTACTTTCGGACGACGGACGTGACGGGGGTGGTGGCGTTGACGCCGGGGGTGGAGATGGTGATGCCGGGGGACAACGTGCGGCTGACGGGGGAGCTGATCGCGCCGATTGCGATGGATCAGGGGCTGCGGTTTGCGATCCGGGAGGGTGGCAAGACGGTCGGCTCGGGCGTCGTCACGGAGATCGTGGCGTGAGGGGCGGGCGCGGGGCCAGCGAGGCGGCCCCCTGTGCTCGCAGAGCGCGCACGATAAAGCGGTGCCGGGTACCCGTTGCTCTCTTAACGCAACGGGTGATGATGCGCGCAATGGGGGCAACCTCGCCGGCCGCGCGCATAAACTCGCGATGCCCTTGAAGTGGGAGAAAGCAGGGGTAAGAGATGCGGGAGATCATCAGCATGGCGTGTTCGATTTGCAAGCACCGAAATTACTCGACCACGAAGAATAAGAAGAACGATCCGGACCGCCTGGGGCGAAACAAATACTGCCGCTCTTGTCGGAAACACACGCCTCATAAGGAAGTCAAATAAAGTGTTCAGTTATGAGTGCTGAGTTTGGGAGGGGATTTGTTTACTCAACACTCATCACTCAACACTCGGAACTACTGCAGAGGGGCATGGTGTTCAACGGCTAGCACGTCGGTCTCCAAAACCGAAGGTCCGGGTTCGATTCCTGGTGCCCCTGCCAGAACGACCTTGCTGCATTGATCGGAATCGCGGGGCGCGGCTAACGCCGGAGCGTGTTCATGTTCAGGAATCTGTGGTCCTCCATCGTCGGATTTCTGTCGGACGTCAAAGGCGAGTTTAGGAAGGTGTCCTTTCCCACCAAGGGTGAAACGATTGGGTCCACCACGGTCGTCATCGTGTTCTGCGTGATCATGTCGATCTATTTGTCGGTCGTGGACTCGTTTCTGGTCTGGCTAGTCAGCAAAGTGATTTGAGTGAGTGAAGGAACGAGCCAGGTGGGTCGCCGGTGTCACGGGAGCGCAGGGCGCCCGGTTGGTGAGGCGGCTGGTTCTTAGAGGGATGGGAATGAGCAAAGATTGGTATGTGATCCATACCTATGCGGGATTTGAAGGCCGGGTCAAGACCAGCATTGTGGAACGGGCGAATCAAATGGGGCTGGTCGAGAAGCTGGGGCAGGTTCTGGTCCCCACTGAAGACGTGATCGAGATCAAAGACGGCAGACGCAGGACTTCGAAGAGGAAGTTCTTCCCCGGATATGTGTTGGTGGAACTGGAGAGCCCGCTCACGGATGAGACCGTCCAGCTGATCAAGGAGACACCCAAGGTCACCGGCTTTGTCGGAGGAGGGGCACGGCCGATTCCACTGACCCCCGACGAGGCAGACTCACTGCTCAAGCAGGTGGACTCCGGAACCGCGGCGCCACGTGAGACGATTCGTTTTATCAAGGGCGACAATGTCCGGATTATCGACGGGCCATTTCTGGGGTTCAACGGCCTGGCGGATGAGGTGGATGCTGATCATAACAGGGTCAAGGTGCTGGTGAGCATCTTCGGGCGGTCAACGCCGGTGGAATTAGGGTTTTTGCAAGTGGAACGAATCTAAGGCCGGCGCGTCGTTGCCTCCGTTGTGCTCATTGCGTGCCGAAACGCAGAAGACGCGCTAGACGCGACGACGCCTTGCGGAGCGAAGTATGGCAAAGGTAATTTCGGCCCAGATCAAACTCCAGATTCCGGCCGGGAAGGCCAATCCGGCCCCTCCGGTGGGGCCCTCTCTCGGTCAACATGGCGTCAATATTATGGAGTTCTGCAAGCAGTTCAACGCCAGGACTCAGAAAGACGAGGGAAGCATCATTCCGGTCGTGATCACCGTGTACAAGGACCGCACCTTCACCTTCGTCACGCGCACGCCGCCGGCGTCCGATCTGCTGAAGAAAGCTGCCGGCATTATCAAGGGCTCGGGGGCCCCGCACAAGGATAAAGTCGGGGTGATTTCGAAGGCCAAGGTGCGGGAGATTGCGAAGCAGAAAATGCCCGACCTGAATGCGGCGGACCTGGAAGGGGCCGTCAAGATCATCGAAGGGACCGCCCGAAGCATGGGGGTCGTGGTTCAGTAGGGAGAGTGAGATGGGCAAGAAGATGAGGGCCTCGTCGGCCAAGCTCCAGTCGCGACAATACGGATTGAAGGATGCCGTGGAGCTCGTGAAGCAGACCGCCTATGCGAAGTTTGATGAGTCCGTGGATATGGCCCTCCGGCTGGGAGTGGATCCCAAGCGGTCCGATCAAATGGTCAGGGGCACGACCGTGCTTCCGCATGGCACAGGGAAAAAGCTCCGCATCCTCGTGTTCGCCAAAGGGGAGAAGGAGCAGGAGGCTCGAGCGGCCGGTGCGGATTACGTGGGAGCTGAGGATCTGATCGAGAAGATTAAGGGAGGGTGGATGGAGTTCGATCAGGCGATTTCAACTCCTGACCTGATGGGGGCAGTGGGCAAACTCGGCAAGGTGTTGGGCCCTCGCGGGCTGATGCCCAACCCCAAGGCCGGCACCGTGACGTTTGAGATTGCCAAGGCCATCGCCGAGATCAGGAAAGGACGGGTTGAATACAAGGTCGAGAAAGCCGGGATCGTGCATGTGTCGATCGGTAAAGTCTCGTTCGAGGCGCAACGGTTGTACGAGAACGCCCATTCGATCCTCGAGTCCGTGATGAAAGCGAAGCCGGCTTCCTGCAAGGGTCGCTATTTGATGAGCG
>JAHFEU010000011.1:17076-30198 GCA_023248295.1 Nitrospirota bacterium
GATGAAAAAGGACGAGAAAGCGACGGTGGTCGCGGAGCTGCACGAACGGTTCTCCAGGGCCAAGCTCGCGATCATGACTGAGTGCTCCGGGCTCTCGGTGAATGAGGTCACGGAACTGCGCAAGCAGTTGCGGGGCGCCAAGGCGGAATTCAAGGTCGTCAAGAATACGCTCGCCGCGCGCGCGGTCGAAGGAACCTCGCTGGAGGCCGTGAAGTCTTACTTCAAGGGTCCATTGGCCGTGATGATCGGATACGATGACCCCGTGCTCCCGACGAAGATCTTCCGCGACTTCATCCGGGCGGAGAAACGCGAGGACAGGATCAAAATCACGGTCGGGGTGTTGGGGGGCAACCTGCTTCCGGCTCCTCGACTGCTCGCGGTGGCCAGTCTGCCGTCGAGGGTTGCACTGCTGTCCATGGTGCTCTCGGCGATGGAAGGACCGGTCCGCGGCTTGGTCTTTGCGCTGAGCGGACTGGTGCGAGGACTGGTCGGTGTGATTGTGGCTATCCAGGACAAGAGGAAAGGAGAAGGGGACATGCCAACGACTGAGGGCAAGCTCTCGCAAGAGGACTTCATCAAAGCGATCGAACACATGAGTGTGTTGGAACTGTCCGAACTGGTGAAAGGGCTCGAGACCCGCTTCGGAGTCACCGCAGCGGCGCCAGTGGCCGTGGCAGCCGCTCCGACAGGCGGCGGGCCGGCGGCCGCTGTGGAGGAGAAGACAGCGTTTGACGTCATTCTGGTCAGCGCCCCTGCGGACAAGAAAATCCAGGCCATCAAGGTGGTGCGAGAACTGACGAGCCTCGGGCTGAAGGAGGCCAAGGATTTGGTGGAGGGCGCGCCCAAGCCGGTCAAGACCGGGGTCTCGAAGGAAGAATCCGAGACGATGAAGAAGAAGCTGGAGGACAGCGGCGCCAAGGTCGAGGTGAAGTAAGAAGACCCGTACATCGTCACTCGTGATCCGTCGCTCGGTTCTCTTAGGGCGAATAACGAATGACCAATAACGAATGACGTGCTTCTACCCAGGAGGGGCGTGGGTATGTTGGAACAGACCGTCAATGGGTTGATCGAGCGGAAAGATTGTTCAAAAATCCGAGCCAACATCGACATTCCGGATCTGATCGAGATCCAGAAGCGGTCGTATGAGCAGTTTCTCCAGATGGAAAAAGAGCCTGACCGACGGGAGGACAAGGGACTCCAGGCAGCTCTCACCAGCGTCTTTCCGATCTCGGAATACAACAACACGGCGATTCTGGAATTCTCGAACTACTCGCTCGGCACACCGAAGTACGACGTCCGTGAGTGCCTTGAGCAGGGGATGACGTATGCCGTCCCCCTCAAGCTGAGGGTCAGGCTTGTGGTCTTCGACAAAGAAGACAAGGGGCCGAAAAAAAAGGTGCTCGACGTGCGCGAGCAGGAGGTCTACGTGGGCGAGCTTCCGCTCATGACGGAGCGGGGCACCTTCATCGTGAACGGGACGGAACGGGTGGTGGTCAGTCAGCTCCATCGTTCGCCCGGCGCGTCCTTCACGCACGATAAGGGCCGCACGCACGCGAGCGGAAAGGTCTTGTATTCCGCCCGGATCATCCCGTACCGGGGGTCGTGGCTGGATTTCGAGTTTGATGCCCGCGACATCTTGTACGTCCGGATCGACCGTCGCCGGAAGATGCCGGCCACGATTCTGCTGAAAGCGTTTGGCTATTCGACCGATGATCTGCTCAAGATGTACTACCCGGTTGAGGAGATCCGGGTGGTCAAAGGGAAGTTGCTGCGGAAGCTGGATCCGGAAATACACCACGGCCTGAAATGCCCGATTGAAGTCGCAGAGAAGGGCAGCAAGGAACCCATCGTCCGCGAGGGTGCGAAGCTGACCAAAAACCTGATCACCCGCCTGCGCGCGGCGGGGGTGAAGGAGATTCCGGTCAACGCGGCGGAGTTGATCGGGCGAGCCGTCCTGACCGAGCTCGTCGACCCGGTCAGCAAGGAGAAAATTCTGGACAAGAACCACAAGTTGACGTCCCCGACGATCGACAAGATCCTCGCCGGCCACGTTGAAAGCTTCAAGGTCATCTACTTGGACGCGGCGACGGCGACCCCGGTCATCCTCGATACCCTGGAGGTGGAGCGGACGGGCTCGAAGGAAGAGGCGATGGTGGAGATCTACAAACGTCTCAGGCCTGGAGAGACCCCCTCCATCGAGACCGCCAGGGTGCTCTTCGACAATCTGTTTTACAACTCCAAGCGGTATGATCTCTCGCCGGTCGGCAGGCTCAAGCTGAACAAGAAGCTGGGGCTGGACCTCCCGCTCGAGCAACGGACACTCACGTCTCAGGATATCGTGGAAGTCATTCGGTACCTGGTCAATCTCAAGATGGGCAAGGGTGAGATCGACGACATCGATCATTTGGGGAACCGACGAGTCCGTTCCGTGGGCGAGTTGCTTGAAAACCAGTTCCGATTGGGGCTGGTGCGGATGGAGCGGAGCATCAAGGAGCGGATGAACCTCTTGGACATGGAGACGGTGTTGCCGCACGATCTCATCAACGCCAAACCGGTCGTGGCGGCCATCAAGGAGTTCTTCAGCAGCAGTCAACTGTCCCAATTCATGGATCAAACGAACCCGTTGGCCGAGATCACCCACAAGCGTCGGTTGTCCGCGCTCGGCCCGGGGGGGTTAACGCGGGAACGAGCGGGGTTCGAGGTGCGCGATGTACACCCATCGCATTACAGCCGCATCTGCCCGATCGAGACGCCGGAAGGGCCCAACATCGGGTTGATCACCTCGCTCGCCACCTACGCGCGGATCAACGACTTCGGCTTTATCGAGGCACCCTACCGCCGCGTCCGGAAAGGGCGGGTGACCGACGAGATCGAGTATCTCTCGGCGATCGAAGGTGAACGATTCGTGATCGCGCAGGCCAATTCGAAGCTCGATGCGTCAGGTCGGCTCGTGTCGGAAACGGTCTCGGCCCGATACGGAGGTGACTTTATCAGCGCCACCCCCGACAAGGTCGAATACATGGATGTGTCGCCCAAGCAGGTCGTGAGCGTCGCGACGGCGATGATTCCTTTCCTGGAACATGACGATGCCAACCGGGCGCTCATGGGATCGAACATGCAGCGCCAGGCGGTGCCGCTGATCCAAACGGAGGCCCCCCTGGTCGGCACCGGGATGGAAGCGGTCGTGGCCAGAGACTCCGGGTACGTGGTGCTGGTGAAACGGGCGGGCGTCGTGGAGAGCGTGGATGCGACCCGCATTGTGGTGAGAGCGGAACACAAGAAGAAGGAGGAAGGGGGCCGGAAGGGCGACGCGGGCCTCGATGTGTACGAATTGATCAAGTTCCAACGCTCGAACCAGAACACCTGTATCACCCAGACGCCGGTCGTCCGCGTCGGCCAGCCGGTCAAGAGGGGGCAGGTGTTGGCTGATGGTCCGGCCATTGATCGGGGCGAACTGGCGCTGGGGCGGAATGTGACGGTGGCGTTCATGCCCTGGGGCGGGTTTAATTTCGAGGACGCGATCCTGATCAGCGAAAAGCTGGTCCGGGAGGATACGTTCACCTCGATCCATATCGAAGAGTTCGAGGTGGAGGCGCGGGACACCAAGCTGGGGAAGGAGGACATCACCCGCGATATTCCCAACATCGGCGAGGAGGCGCTGCGGAACCTCGATGAGAGCGGGATCATCCGGATCGGAGCTGAAGTGAAGCCGGGGGATATCCTAGTCGGGAAGGTGACGCCGAAAGGCGAAACGCAATTGACCCCCGAAGAAAAATTGCTCCGAGCGATCTTTGGCGAAAAAGCGGGCGACGTCAAGGACACCTCGCTCCAGGTTCCGCCCGGTGTCGAGGGCATCGTCGTAGACGTCAAGATCTTTTCTCGTAAAGGACTGGACAAGGATGAGCGGGCGAGGAGCATTGAGAGCGAGGATGTCCTGAAGCTTCAGCGGGATCACCAGGACGAGCTGCGCATCATTGAGGAGGAGAGGAACAAGAAGTTTCGTAAGCTGCTGTTGGGAAAGGTCGTGGGGCGGGACCTCATGGACCCCGAGGGCGGCGATGTGATCCTCAAGAAGAAGGGGAAGCTCACAGCCGAGATCCTCAAGAAGCTGTCGGACGGCAACGTCAGGCATATCATCCTCGGCGATCCTGACGAGCAAAAGGCGCTCGAGGACATCGAGCGGCACGCCAAAGAGCAGGTTGAGATCCTCCAGACCTGGTACGACGAACGAGTCGGACGACTGAAGCGGGGCGATGAACTGCCGCCCGGCGTGATCAAGCTGGTCAAGGTGTACATTGCGATGAAGCGGAAGGTGTCGGTCGGCGACAAGATGGCCGGTCGGCACGGGAACAAAGGCGTGGTCTCGCGGATTCTTCCTGAGGAAGACATGCCGTACTTGCCCGACGGCACGCCAGTCGAGATCGTGTTGAACCCGTTGGGGGTTCCGTCTCGGATGAACGTGGGACAGATTCTCGAAACTCATCTAGGATGGGCAGCCAAGGCACTCGGGATTTACGTCTCCAGCCCCGTGTTTGACGGCGCGTCGGAAAAAGAGATCAAAGATCTACTGAAGAGAGCGAAACTGTCGGGGAGTGGTCAATCCACGGTCTACGACGGACGGACCGGCGAGCCGTTCGGGAGCCCGGTGACCGTCGGGTATATGTACATGATGAAGTTGCATCACCTGGTGGACGATAAAATCCATGCCCGGTCTATCGGGCCGTATTCACTCGTCACCCAGCAACCGCTGGGCGGCAAGGCGCAGTTCGGGGGACAGCGACTGGGTGAAATGGAGGTCTGGGCGCTCCAGGCGTATGGAGCGGCCTCCACCTTACAGGAGTTCCTCACCGTGAAATCCGACGACGTGCCGGGCCGCTCGCGGATGTATGAGGCCATCGTGAAGGGTGAGCCTTTCTTGGAGCCGGGGCTGCCGGAATCGTTCAATGTGCTGGTGAAAGAACTCCAAAGCCTCGGGCTGGACGTGGAATTGATCAAAGCCAAAGAGTAACAACAGTGATGAGTCACGAGTACCGAGTGGTGAGTGGTCGGTACCTCGGGTCTTTGATTCAACTCATTACGCATCACTCGTAGCTCATAGCTTCGAGCGGCGCCACGGCGCCGCGAAGGAGGAGCCCTTGGAAGGCGTATACACCTTGTTCGAAAAGCCGCGCGACGCCGTCTCATTTGATGCCATGCGCATCCGAATCGCCTCTCCGGAGAAAATCCGGTCGTGGTCCTATGGCGAGGTGAGGAAACCCGAGACGATCAACTATCGGTCCTTCAAGCCGGAGAAGGACGGGCTGTTTTGCGCCAAGATCTTCGGGCCCATCAAGGACTGGGAATGTAATTGCGGCAAGTACAAGCGGATGAAGCACCGCGGCATCGTCTGTGATAAGTGCGGTGTCGAAGTGATTCAGTCCAAGGTGCGGCGGGAGCGGATGGGGCATATCGAGCTGGCGGCGCCGGTGGCGCACATCTGGTTCTTGAAGGGTGTCCCGAGCCGCATCGGCACGTTGCTGGATATGAACCTGAAGCACCTCGAAAAAATCCTGTACTTCGAGAGTTACGTGGTGACCGACCCCGGGGAGACGCCGCTCCGCGAGAAAGAGCTGCTGACGGAGGAGACACTCCGGAGTCTGCAGGAACAGCATGGGGCCAGCGCGTTCAAGGCCGGCATCGGGGCCGAGGCGATCCGGGACTTGCTCCGCAAGAGCAGCATCGCCGCGCTCTGGGACGAGCTGAATCTGAAGGCCAAGACCTCCACGTCGGCTGCGCTCAAGAAGAAGTACGCGAAGCGTCTCAAGGTAATCGAGGCGTTCCGCAAGTCCGGCAACAAACCGGAGTGGATGGTCATGGACGTGATCCCGGTCCTCCCGCCTGAGCTTCGCCCCCTGGTGCCCCTCGACGGCGGCCGGTTTGCCACCTCGGATCTGAACGATCTCTACCGGCGCGTGATCAACCGGAACAATCGCTTGAAACGGCTGATCGAGCTGAAGGCGCCCGGCGTGATTATCCGCAACGAGATGCGCATGCTGCAGGAGGCAGTGGACGCACTGTTCGACAACGGCAGGAGAGGACGGGCGATTCGAGGCCCCAACAAGCGGCCCCTCAAGTCGCTGAGCGACATGCTGAAGGGAAAGCAGGGCCGTTTCCGGCAGAATCTGCTCGGAAAGCGCGTCGATTATTCCGGCCGCTCGGTCATCGTGGTGGGCCCGGAGCTCCGCCTCCATCAATGCGGGCTGCCGAAGAAGATGGCGCTGGAATTGTTCAAACCGTTCATCTTTCACAAGTTGGAAGAACGTGGCGCGGCGACCACGATCAAGAGCGCCAAGCGGTTGGTCGAGAAAGAGCGTCCGGAGGTGTGGGACGTGTTGGACGAAGTCATTCGGGAGCATCCCGTCCTGCTGAACCGGGCACCCACCCTCCACCGACTGGGCATCCAGGCGTTCGATCCGGTGTTGGTCGAGGGGAAAGCCATCCGTCTCCACCCGTTGGTCTGCGCGGCCTTTAACGCCGACTTCGACGGCGATCAGATGGCGGTGCATGTGCCCCTCTCCATCGAGGCCCAGATCGAGGCCCGGGTGCTGATGATGTCCATCAGCAATATCCTGTCGCCCGCGAACGGGAAGCCGATCGCGGTCCCATCCCAGGACATGGTGCTGGGCTGCTATTGGCTCACCAAGGAACGGGCTGGCGCCAAAGGTGAGGGGAAGGTCTTCTCCTCGCCGGAAGAAGTCAGGATGGCCTACGATGCCGGGGAAGTGGCGGAGCATGCGAAGATCAAGGTGCGCGTCGAAGGGGTATTGGTGTCCACGACGGCCGGGAGAGTGCTGCTGGGCACCATCCTGCCGCCCTCGATTCCGTTCTCGCATGCCAATCAGCTGATGACCAAGAAGGAGATGACGCGGCTGATTGACACCGTCTATCGTCAAGCCGGCCATCGAGAGACGGTCGTGCTGTTGGATAAGATCAAGGACATGGGATTCTTCTACGCCACCAAGGCGGGGGTGTCGATCTGCATCGACAACATGCATATCCCGACGAAGAAGGAGGAGTTGATCACCAAGGCTCAGCGGGAGGTCAACGAGATCGAGAAGCAGTACGCGGAGGGCCTCATTACCAACGGCGAGCGCTATAACAAGGTCATCGACATCTGGGCCCACGTGACGGAGCAGGTGGCCAACGAGATGATGAAAGAGCTCGGCGCTGGCGGGGACGCGCGGGGCCAGGAGGCCTTCAACCCCATCTTTATGATGGCGGATTCCGGTGCGCGCGGCAGTTCCCAGCAGATCCGCCAGTTGGGCGGCATGCGCGGACTGATGGCGAAACCGTCTGGGGAGATTATCGAGACGCCGATCACCGCCAATTTCCGCGAAGGCCTGACCGTGTTGCAGTATTTCATCTCCACGCACGGGGCCCGCAAGGGACTGGCCGACACCGCCTTGAAGACCGCCAACTCCGGGTATCTGACCCGGCGTCTCGTTGACATCTCGCAGGACGTCATCGTGAGCGAGGCGGATTGCGAGACCACCGACGGGATTGTGGTGACCGCGCTGGTCGAAGGGGGCGAGGTGATCCAGCCGCTTGAGGAGCGTATCCTGGGCCGGCTGGCCGCGGAAGATATCCGCGATCCGGTGACCGGCGAGATCATCGTCAAGGCCAACGAGGAGATCGACGAGGACCGGTCGAAGGGGATCGTGGAGGCCGGAGTGGATCGGGTGAAGATCCGGTCGGTGCTGACCTGCCAATCCCGGCGGGGAGTCTGCATGAAATGTTACGGGCGCGATCTCTCGCGTGGCCGGCTGGTCGAGAAGGGTGAACCGGTCGGAGTGATCGCGGCCCAGTCGATCGGTGAACCCGGGACGCAGTTGACGATGCGCACCTTCCATATCGGGGGCACCGCCAGCAAGGTGGTGGAGCAGACGGTGCTCGAGGCGAAGCACGCGGGCGTGCTGAGGTTTATGAGCTTTGACGCGAAGAAGAACACCGATGGCCATAACAGCGGGATCGCCGTCAAGAATAAAGAAGGCGAGTGGGTCGTGATGAACCGAAACGCCAAGATCGCGATCTATGACGACACCGGGCGCGAGCGCGAGAAATACCCGGTCGTCCACGGCGCTCGGATCAAGGTCAAAGATGGGGGTCAGGTGGGGGCCGGCCAGAAGCTGGTCGAGTGGGACCCCTACTCGCTACTGATCCTCACGGAGGCGGGGGGCAAGGTGGCGTATGGTGACATCATCGAGGGCGTGACGATGAAGGAAGAGGTCGATGAGGTCACCGGTCTCTCACGCAAGGTGGTGATCGAGCATGCGGGCGCCACACTGCGGCCTCGAATCTCGATCAAGGACGAGGCCGGCAAGACCGCAAAGATCTCCAACGCGGCAGCGGTCGCCCGCTACTTATTGCCGGTCGGCGCACACATCCTCGTGGAGAAGGGGGCAATGATGCATCCGGGCGACGTGCTGGCCAAGATCCCCCGTGAGACGACGAAGACGAAGGACATCACGGGAGGCCTCCCGCGAGTGGCCGAGCTGTTCGAAGCGAGAAGGCCAAAAGAACAGGCGGTGATCACTGAAATCGACGGCGAAGTCTCCTATGGCGGGTTCGTCAAAGGCATGCGGAAGGTGGTGGTGGACAACAAGGTGGGTGATGTGAAGGAGTATTTCATCCCCAAGGGCAAACACGTCAACGTTCACGAGGGGGACTGGGTCCGCGCCGGCGAACCGTTGATGGATGGGTCAGCCAATCCTCACGATATCCTGGATGTGTTGGGCCCGAAGGAATTGCAGAAGTATCTCGTGGACGAAGTGCAGGACGTCTACCGCCTGCAGGGTGTCTCGATCAACGACAAGCACATTGAGATCATCGTGCGGCAGATGCTGCGGAAGGTTCGGGTCGAAGATCCTGGAGACACCGGGTTTCTGCCCGGCAGCCAGGTGAGCAAGTTCGTGTTCGAACAAGAAAACGAGCGCGTGTTGGCCGGCGGGGGCCGGCCTGCCCTCGGGAAGCCGGTCCTCCTGGGAATCACCAAAGCTGCGCTGACCACCGACAGTTTCATTTCGGCGGCCTCGTTCCAGGAGACCACGCGCGTGCTGACCGAGGCGGCGATCAACGGGCGTGAAGATAAACTCCTGGGACTCAAGGAAAACGTGATCGTGGGTCGGCTCATCCCGGCAGGAACCGGGTTCAGCGAGTACCGGGATACATTCGTGATCAGTCCCAAGAAAGAGCTTCCACCTCCGGCGCTGGTGGATGAGCCTGTGGGGATCGGACAGGAGGGCCAGGCGCACACAGAAGCGGACGCGCTCGGCAACTGAGGGGGATGGGCACGCAACCGGCTTGACACTCTCTGGGGGCCTCCCTATAATGCGTAGGTTTGCTAGTCCAGCTGGCCGCGTCACTGGGTCGCATGGAGTGAAAGAGAGAAGGTATGCCGACGATTAATCAGTTGGTGCGCCATGGCAGAAGGCCGCTGAGGGGCAAGACGAAAAGCCCGGCCCTTCGACGCTGTCCACAGAAGCGAGGGGTCTGTATTCGAGTGTATACGTCGACTCCCAAAAAGCCGAATTCGGCTCTTCGGAAAGTGGCGCGCGTCCGACTGACGAACGGACTGGAAGTGACCTCCTATATTCCGGGGGTGGGTCATAATCTGCAGGAGCATTCCATTGTGTTGGTGAGGGGCGGTCGCGTCAAGGATCTCCCTGGCGTTCGATACCATATCATCAGGGGCGCCCTGGATGCGGTGGGTGTCGCGAATAGAAAACAGGGACGATCAAAGTACGGTGCGAAACGGCCGAAGTAGTACACTGCTGATTTGCAGGCTGCTCAAAATGGCGGCCAGCGAGGCAGCAGCGAGCGAAAGGCCGAAGCGTACTGGGGACCCGTTGCTCTTCTTGATGCAACGGGTGGACGGTACGTTGAGGTCTTGAGCGATGCGAGAACGAAGCTGGGGGCCTTTTTCAGCAGCCTGAGAGGGACACGATGCCGAGGCGGCGGATATTCGGGCAACGGGAGGGACAGCAGGATGCCCGCTACCAGGACAAGCTGGTGGGGAAGTTCATCAACACCTTGATGTCGTGTGGCAAGAAGAGCACGGCGGAGCGGGTATGTTACGGCGCATTCGAGCTGATCAAAGAAAAAACCGGCAACGATCCGCTCAAAGTCTTTCGGGCTGCCGTTGACAACGTGAAGCCGGTGGTGGAAGTGAAGTCGCGTCGGGTGGGTGGAGCCTCCTACCAGGTGCCGGTGGAGATTCGGCCCGTTCGCCGGATGTCGCTCGCTTTGCGCTGGATTGCCGAGTACGCCAAGGCAAGAGGCGGGAAAAGCATGTCGGATAGGCTGGCCGGGGAGTTGCTCGACGCGGCCAACAATACGGGCCCATCGGTGAAAAAGCGGGAGGATGTGCACCGGATGGCAGAGGCCAACAAAGCCTTTGCCCACTATCGCTGGTAAAGCCCGATTTTGTGCTGCAGTTTGGCCACGCTGCGTGTTGCAGAGGGTCGTCTTGCGCCGCAGCCTGAGTGAAGAGCTGGCACTGCAGCACCTTTGTTTTCGGAGGATGGCTTGAAGAGGCAGGCTCCCCTCGAACGGACGCGGAATCTTGGCATCATGGCGCACATTGATGCCGGGAAGACGACGACGACCGAGCGCATTCTGTTCTATACGGGGGTCTCTCACCGCATGGGTGAGGTGGATGACGGCGCCGCGACGATGGACTGGATGGAGCAGGAACGGGAGCGGGGGATCACCATCACGTCCGCGGCGACCACCTGCTTCTGGCGTGATCACCGGATCAATCTCATCGATACGCCAGGGCACGTGGATTTCACGATCGAAGTGGAGCGCTCGCTGCGGGTCCTGGACGGCGCGGTGGCGGTGTTTGATTCGGTGCAAGGGGTCGAACCCCAATCGGAGACAGTCTGGCGTCAGGCGGACAAGTATCGGGTGCCTCGGATCGCGTTTATGAACAAGATGGACCGGATGGGGGCGGATTTTTACATGAGCGTCAAGTCCTTAGTGGAACGGCTTGGAGCCAACCCCATTCCGATCCAGTTGCCGATCGGCCGGGAAGCCGACTTCCGGGGCGCTGTCGACCTGGTGTCGATGAAGGCGTATCTGTATGAGGACGAGTCATTGGGCGCGACCTACAGGGTCGAAGAAGTCCCGGCGGAACTTTTGGAGCTGGCGAAGGAATATCGTGAGAAGATGCTGGAAGCGGTGGCCGAACACGATGAGCAGGTGCTCGAACGCTACTTGAACGGGGAATCGCTCATCGAGGAGGAGATCAAGCGGGCCATCCGGGCCGGCACGATCGCCATGAAAGTCACGCCGGTGCTCTGCGGGGCTGCGTTCAAGAACAAAGGAGTGCAGCAACTGCTCGACGGGGTCGTGGATTACCTGCCGTCGCCGCTCGACGTCCCTCCGGTCGTCGGCCTTGATCCGGTGACCGGCAAGGAAGTCACGCGACGAGCCAGTGACGACGAGCCGTTTTCCGCGCTGGCCTTCAAAATCATGACCGACCCCTTCGCCGGCCAACTGACCTACTTCCGCGTGTACTCAGGCACTCTCAAAACCGGGACCAGTGTCTACAACGCGTCGAGGGGCACCAAGGAGCGGATCGGCCGGCTGCTGAAGATGCATGCCAACAAGCGTGAGGACATCGCCATGGTCTTCGCGGGAGATATTGTGGCTGCCGTCGGCCTCAAGGGCGCCACCACGGGCGATACCCTGTGTGATGAAAAACATCCTGTGCTGCTGGAGGTCATCAAATTTCCGGAGCCCGTGATCGCGATGGCCATTGAGCCGAAGACCAAGCAGGATCAAGAGAAACTCGGGTTCTCGCTCCAAAAGCTGACCCAGGAAGATCCGTCGTTCCGGGTCCGCACCGATGAAGAGACCGGTCAGACCATCATTTCGGGGATGGGCGAGCTGCACTTGGAGATTATCGTGGACCGGCTGCTGCGCGAGTTTAAGGTCGAGGCGAACGTCGGGAAGCCGGAAGTGGCGTTCCGGGAAACGATCCAAGGAGCGGCCGAAGCGGAGGCGAAATATATCAAGCAGACCGGCGGGCGTGGTCAGTACGGCCACGTCGTGCTCACCGTCCGTCCGAGCGAACCGGGGGTCGGATTCGAGTTCGTGAACAAGATCGTCGGCGGGGCGATCCCGAGGGAGTATATCCCGGCCGTTGAGAAGGGAGTCAAGGAACGGATGGAGACCGGGGTGCTGGCAGGATACCCGCTCCGCGAGGTCTGCGTCACGCTGACTGACGGGTCGTACCACGATGTGGATTCCAGCGAAATGGCGTTCAAGATAGCCGGCTCGATGGCGTTCCAGGATGCCTGCCGGAAGGCCCATCCCATTCTCCTTGAGCCGATCATGAAGGTGGAGGTTCTGGTCCCCCAGGAATATATGGGTGATGTGATCGGGAACCTCAACGGACGGCGTGGCAAGATCCAGGGCATCAAGGTGCGGGCCGGCTCACAGGCCGTAGAGGCTGCCGTTCCGTTGAGCGAGATGTTCGGCTATGCGACGGATCTCCGTTCGCGAACCCAGGGCCGCGCCACTTACAGTATGGAGTTTGACCGATACGAACCGGTTCCCAAGCAGATCGCCGAGGAGATCATCGCGAAGAATCGAGGAGAGTGAATGGGGGAAGCGCTTGGTGGTCCCAGAGTGGAGTGGCCGGGCTGACTCCCGTGCTCGCGCGTCGCGCACACAAGAAAGAGGGGCGGGGCGGCAGGGCTGCCCGTTGTGCTCGCGCACCGCGCACTCAGGATTTATTAGTTCCGGGCCGAGGCGGATGGAGTGCTCGGTGGACGCGCGCAGTGAAGGCCAGCCCAGCCGCCCGCCCCCCTGAACAAACGAGGTGGATGGTGTGCCGGGTACCCGTTGCTTTTCAGAGTGCAACGGGTGATGACGCGCGCAATAGGAGTCACCCCAGCCACTCCGGGTGTACATCAAAGCAGGAAGGTCGAGCCGGGCTAGCTCAAGCTCTTTGAAGAGGAGGCCGTTATGGCGAAGGCGAAATTTGAGCGGCGCAAGCCCCACGTGAACATTGGGACGATTGGGCACGTGGATCACGGGAAGACGACGCTCACCTCGGCGCTGACGAAGGTGATGGGG
>JAHFEU010000111.1:0-3634 GCA_023248295.1 Nitrospirota bacterium
CTGTGGTTTCGTAAGACCTAAAAGTTGCCTCACAGACATCCACTCCGGTGGTCACTACCGGTTCAACCGCGCCGTAGGACGTTTGGATCAGTTGGCGTGACAGAGCGACGAACGGATTTTCCGTCTGATGCGCTTGAATCTGTTCCAAGGACTTATCAAGGCAGTCCTTAGAAAAAGCCAGCCATTGCTGGGAGCGCATAAGTCCCTGCTTGATGATGCTCGTGGCCGCGTGCTCATTCTCGCCTTGCCACCTTAAGCCAGCTTCGAGGCCGGCCAGATAGGCCTCTTTCCAGACCTTGGCTATCCCGGTGAAATCAATGTCCACAACTTTCGCCTTCACTTGTTCTGCCGACATCCTGGACCCCCTTGTTGGTTAGTGGCCTAACGCCTGAACCAGGCTACGCTGGTTCTCCTTGTTTCGAGGCTCGGTCTACGTTGCCTTTACAGAAGCTAAACTGTCAGCTCCATCAATTCAAGAAGTCATTTGGCCCCTGTGTGCATGCTATTAATGCCTATCGGATTTAGTTCAACCTAGGTCTTCTGGGGACATTGAAAGAGGAAACAACTGGAATTCGAAATATACTTAAAGGGCTTAGTGACGGCCGGTGCCGGGCGACCGGAGGACTTCCAGAGCCGGATCGCGTCAAGCTTAAACTCTTTGTCGAATCGCCGGCGCTTCGTCTTCAGACACCTCCCACGGGCTATGGTCCCCTTTTTGAAGTGTCCATGAAAACGTGGTTACCTCAGGCTGCTTTGTTGGATGTTTTGCGAACTGTAACGCGGGATGCTCAAAAAGGTCAGCCAACGAGGCCGCAGATAAACAGAAAGGCCACCTACATGCGGTGGCCTTTCTGTTCACTCTCTCCCTCTGTCTTGGGGCGCGATGACTGAGCGGCTGCCGGTGTTGGAGGGCTCGGAGCGAACGTTGCCGGAGGAGTGGGGCACCCGCCGAGGCTTTGTCGAGAAGGAAAGCGGAAACTGACTGAGTCCGCGAAGGAATTTCCGAAGGCTTCCGCTCGGCAAAGCCCGGATGGGTCACTCCGGGAGGCGCGGAAGCGATGAGCCCTCCAACACCGGCAGGTCCCGTCTCTATGTCCCCATTTCCCACGACGCCAAATATTTCTCTTGTTCCTTCGTCAGCTTATCAATCCGCAACCCCATGCCCGCCAGCTTTAGCCTCGCAATCTCCTTATCAATCGCCGCCGGGACCGGATATACCTTCTTCTCCAGCTTCTTGTAGTTCTTCACCAGATATTCGGCCGACAGCGCCTGATTCGCGAAGCTCATGTCCATCACGCTGGAGGGATGGCCCTCGGCGAGCGCCAAATTCACCAATCTCCCTTCGCCGAGGAGGTTGATCCGCCGGCCGTTCTTGAGCGTGAACTCTTCCACGCTCGGCCGCACCATGCGCTGCTTCCGGCTGAGCTTCTCCAACGCCGGAATATCCAGCTCCACGTTGAAGTGCCCGGAGTTGCAGATGATGGCCCCGTCCTTCATTTTGACGAAGTGCTCGCTGCGGATCACCTTGAGATTGCCAGTCACGGTGACGAAGAAATCACCCACCGGGGCGGCGTCTTCCATCGGGAGCACCCGGTAGCCGTCCATCGTGGCTTCGAGGGCCTTGACCGGGTCCACTTCGGTGATGATCACCTCCGCACCCATGCCCCTGGCGCGCATGGCGACGCCACGCCCGCACCAGCCGTAGCCGGCCACGACCATCGTGGAGCCGGCGACGAGGCGGTTGGTGCCGCGCACGATGCCGTCCAGAGTGGACTGGCCCGTGCCGTACCGGTTGTCGAACAGGTGCTTGGTGTCGGCGTCGTTCACCGAGATGATCGGGAACTTGAGCACCCAGCGCTCCGCCATGCTGCGCAGCCGAATCACGCCCGTGGTGGTTTCTTCCGTCCCGCCGAGCACGTGTTTGGCCAGATCCTTCTGCTTGGCATGGAGCGTGGAGACCAGGTCCGCGCCGTCGTCCATCGTGAGCTGGGGGTGGTGCTCGATCGCCGATTGGATGTGCCGGTAATACGTGTTGTTGTCTTCGCCCTTGATGGCGAAGACCGCGATCCCGTCATGCTCGACTAACGACGACGCCACGTCGTCCTGCGTGCTGAGCGGGTTGGACGCGCAGAGCCGGACCTCGGCCCCGCCGGCCTGCAGCGTCTTGACGAGGTTCGCGGTCTCGGTGGTCACATGGAGGCAGGCGCTGATCCGGATGCCGGCCAGCGGCCGTTCCTGCTTGAACCGCTTCTTGATCAGCCGCAGGACCGGCATGCTGGCTTCGGCCCACTCGATCTTCAGCTTGCCCTGAGGAGCCAGCTTGATGTCTTTCACGTCGTAATCCACGGAACCTCCCTTGGAAGAGCGTATGGCGTATAGCTAATGGCTTATGGCTCGTACAAGTGGGGTCATTCAAGAAAAAAGGGGACGGTTTATAAAGAAGGCTCAGGTTCAGGTTGAGGTTGAGCACGAACACAACCTCTTTCCCTAAGCCTGAGCCTCGACCTTAACCTTAGCCTAAACCTTCTCTGTTACTTGCCCGCTTCCTTTTTCAAGGTTCTCGCCTTGTCGGTCCGCTCCCAGGTGAAGTCCGGGTCGTTGCGTCCGAAATGCCCGTAGGCCGCGGTCTTCTTGTAGATGGGCCGCCGGAGCTTCAGGTAGTCGATGATCCCGCGCGGCGTCATGGGGAAGTGCTTGCGCACCAGCTTGTCAATGACCTCGATCGGCACCTTTTCGGTGTCTTTGGTGTGAATCAAGATCGAGACCGGGTCGGCGATGCCGATCGCGTAGGCGAATTGGATCTCGCACTTGTCGGCCAGGCCTGCCGCGACGAGGTTCTTGGCGATATACCGGGCCATGTAGGAGGCCGACCGGTCCACCTTGCTGGGGTCCTTGCCGGAGAAGGCGCCGCCGCCGTGGCTGCCCACGCCGCCGTAGGTGTCCACGATGATCTTGCGGCCGGTCAGGCCGGTGTCACCCATCGGTCCCCCGGTGACGAACCGGCCGGTCGGATTGATGTAATACTTCACGCTGACGGGGTCGAAGATGCTCTTGGGCATGACGGGCTTGATCACGTGCTCGATGATGTCGCGTTCGATCTTCTTGAGGGTGACGTCGGGGCTGTGCTGAGCGGACACCACGATCGTATCGACCCGGACCGGTTTCCCGTCCCGGTATTCCACGGTCACCTGGGATTTCCCGTCCGGGCGGATCCAGTCCAGGATCTTCTTTTTCCGCACCTCGGCCAGCCGCTTGGTCAGGCGATGGGCCAGGACGATGGGCATCGGCATCAGTTCGGCCGTCTCGTTCGTGGCGTAGCCGAACATGAGGCCCTGATCGCCCGCTCCGCCGGAGTCCACGCCCATGGCGATGTCGGGGGACTGGTTATGGATCGAGGTGAGGACCGAGCAGGTCCGGTAATCAAAGCCCCAGGTGGCGTCGGTATAGCCCACCTCCTTGATGACCTCTCGAATGATGTCGGGGATCTCCACGTAGGCGGTGGTTGAGATCTCGCCGGCGACGAAGGCGATCCCGGTGGTCAGGAGCGTCTCACAGGCGACCCGGCCATGTTTGTCTTTGGCGATGATGGCGTCCAGGATGCCGTCGGAAATCTGATCGGCGATTTTATCCGGAT